>JBFXKH010000159.1:0-6996 GCA_050173995.1 Lysobacterales bacterium
GGCAAGCGCATGGGCCATGCCGGTGCGATCATCTCCGGCGCAAGGGCACGGCCGCGGCCAAATTCGCCGCGCTCGAAGCGGCCGGGGTGACCACGGTCAAATCCCCGGCCGATCTCGGCCGCACCATCGACGCCCTGCTCAAGGCCAGAAAATAGTCGAGGCGGTGACGGCAACCGGTTCGAGCGACCGAAGGTGGCGACTTGGGCTGCGCAGTGACAGTCGCCGATGTGGGAGCGACGAAACGTCGCGACCGGGCAACCGGAGTGGAAGTCGCGACGTGCCGTCGCTCCCACAATTTCGCCGCCGCTCCGTCGTCTGCCGTCCGTCCGCTGGCTGCCGTCGCTCGCACAACCATCCGATAGCCCATTCCCAAAAACCCCATGCCCCCGATCCGCATCGCGCTTGCCCAGTTCGATTTCCCGGCCGGGGCGGTCGCAGAGAATGCCGCGCGCATGCTCGAATTGGCCGGGCAGGCGCGTGACCGGCTTGGTGCCAGCCTAATCGTCTTTCCCGAGCTGTCGTTGTCCGGGTATCTGGCCGAGGATCTGTTCCTGCGCCCGAGCTTCATCCGCACCTGCGCCGAGCATCTCGAACAGCTGGTCGCCGGCATCCGCGGCATCGACGCGATCATCGGCCACCCGCTAGCCGATGGCGAGCGCCTGTACAACGCCCTGTCCTGGGTGCGCGATGGCCGGGTGCTGGCCTGCTACCGCAAGCAGGCGCTGCCGAACTACACGGTATTCGACGAGAAGCGCTATTTCACCGCCGGCAACCGCAGCGCCGTAGTCGAACTGGCCGGGGTGCGCTTCGCCCCGCTGATCTGCGAAGACATCTGGGAGCGGGAACCGGCCGCCCGCGCGGTCGCCGCCGGTGCCGAAGCGCTACTGGTCATCAACGCCTCGCCGTTCGACCGGCAGAACCGCGAGAGCCGCCAGGCCGAGGTGCGCGAGCGCGCGCTGGCCCACCGTGTGCCGATCGCCTACGTCAATGTGGTCGGTGGCCAGGATGATCTGGTGTTCGACGGCGGCGCCTTCGCGGTCGATGGCGAGGGCACGATGCAGGGGCCGGCGCCGGCGTTTCAGGACCATCTGCTGGCGCTCGACTATCTGCCGGAACGCTGCCGCTTCGTTGCCATCGATTGGCCGGCCGCGGAAACCAGCGATCTGTCCCGTTTTTATCAGGCGCTGGTGCGCGGCAGCCGCGACTACGTCGACAAGAACGGCTTCCCCGGGGTGCTGCTCGGACTGTCCGGCGGGGTCGATTCGGCCCTGACCCTGGCGATCGCGGTCGATGCCCTCGGCCCCGAGCGGGTCCGCGCGGTGATGCTGCCAACCCGCTTCACCGCCGATCTGTCGCTGGAACTGGCGCAGAGCCAGGCCGAACTGCTCGGCGTGCGCTATGACGTGGTGCCGATCGAGGACGCCTTCGGTAGTCTGCTGGCCAGCCTTGCACCGCTGTTTGCCGGCCGCGCCGCCGATGTCGCCGAAGAAAATCTCCAGGCTCGCATCCGCGGCACCCTGTTGATGGCCTTGTCCAACAAGTTCGGCGAGATGCTGCTCGCCACCGGCAACAAAAGCGAAATGGCCTGCGGCTACGCCACCCTGTACGGCGACATGTGCGGCGGCTTCGCCCCGCTCAAGGATGTCTACAAGACCGAGGTCTGGGCGCTGTCGCGTTATCGCAATTCGCTCTCCCAAGCGATCCCGGATGCGGTGATCGAACGTCCGCCTTCGGCCGAACTGCGCGCCAACCAGCTCGACCAGGATTCGCTGCCACCCTATGAACTGCTGGATGCGATCCTGTATCGCTATATCGAACTCGACCGCTCGCGCGCCGAGATCATCCAGGAGGGCTATGCTGCCGATACCGTCGAGCGGGTGGTGCGCATGATCCTCAGAAACGAATACAAACGCCGCCAGTCGGCCCCCGGCCCGCGCCTGTCGCGGCGCGCCTTCGGCCGCGACCGCCGCTACCCGATCACCACCGGCTGGCGTTGAAACCACCGTCTGCCAAGGTGGCTACTGGGATTCGCTACCGACGAACCCAGCCGCTGCTATCGTTATGTGGGTGATTTGCTTTTTTGTGGTTGTTTGACCGGCTTCGACGTCAAGCGCCGCTGCGCCCTACCCGTCATACGCTGCTGGTTTTGGCTCTGGCTTCTGCGCGCAGGAGCGCGCGCTCTTACTGGGGCCCCTCGGCGGCGGTGATCGCTGGCCGCGAACAGCCCGCAGGGTGGCCGACAGGATGTCGGCCAGGCGCCGTCTCGCACAAGGATGTGCGATACGGCGACCAGCGGCCAGCGAGCACAGACCCGGAGGGCAGGATGCCCGCAGGGCGCCGACGTGGGGTGGCCTTCTCTTTGGTTACTTTCTCTTGGCCACTCAAGAGAAAGTAACTCGCTCGCGCAGCGAGTGAAAGCTGTTGGGAGTCCCGCAGGGACGACCCACTCGCGTAGCGAGTGTTGGCACTTCGTCACCTTGCCACACTCGACCGACGCTACCCGCCGTCTCCAATTGGACTGTCTCAGAAAAACCTGCGCCAATCCGCCGCGACATTCTGAAGATGAGTTCCACATGGAATGACGCACTACACTACTGCGCCGCCAACCCAAATTGATACCCACGGGAATCCCGATGAGCAAAGCCGCCAAAATCCAAGGTCTAGGCACCCGCGCCATCCACGCCGGCCAATCGCCGGACCCGAGCACCGGCGCGATCATGACGCCGATCTATGCCACCTCGACCTATGTCCAGCAGAGCCCGGGCGTACACAAGGGCTTCGAATACACGCGCTCGCACAACCCGACCCGCTTCGCGTTCGAAGACTGCGTGGCCGCGCTCGAGGGCGGCAGCAAGGGCTTCGCCTTCGCCTCGGGCCTGGCCGCCACCGCCTGCGTGCTGGAGACGCTCGACAGCGGCAGCCACGTGATCGCCATGGACGATATGTACGGCGGCACCTTCCGCCTGTTCGAGCGCGTGCGCCGACGCAGTGCCGGGCTCGATTTCAGCTATGTCGATCTGAACGACGAGGCCGCGCTCAAAGCGGCGATCCGCCCCAACACCCGGATGATCTGGGCCGAGACCCCGACCAACCCGATGCTGAAGATCGTCGATCTGGCCCGACTCGGCAAGTTCGCCCGCAAGCACAAATTACTGCTTGCGGTCGACAACACCTTCAGCTCGCCGATGCTGCAACGACCGCTGGAGTTCGGCGCCGACCTGGTCATGCATTCGGCCACCAAATATCTCAATGGCCATTCGGACATGGTCGGCGGCATCGTCGTGGTCGGCGACAACGCCGAACTGCGCGAACAGATGACTTTCCTGCAGAACGCGGTCGGTGGCGTGGCCGGACCGTTCGACAGTTTCCTCGCCCTGCGCGGCCTAAAAACCCTGCACCTGCGCATGCGCGCGCACTGCGAAAACGCCGGCGCGCTGGCGCGCTGGCTGGACAAACAGCCGGCGCTCAGCCGGGTGATCTACCCGGGCCTCAAATCGCATCCGCAGCACGCGCTCGCCAAGCGCCAGATGGACGGCTTCGGCGGCATGATCTCGATCGAACTCAAGGGCGGCCTCAAAGCCGCGCGGCGGATGATGGAACGCTGCCGCCTGTTCGGCCTGGCCGAATCCCTCGGCGGCGTCGAATCGCTGATCAACCACCCGGCGATCATGACACACGCCTCGGTGCCCGAAGCCCAACGCGCCCGCCTCGGCATCAGCGGCGGACTGGTCCGCCTCTCGGTCGGCGTAGAAGACCTATCCGACCTCAAAGCCGAACTCACCGAAGCGCTAAGCAAGTAGCCCGCAGCCCAGATGCCGGAAGTAGCCCGGATGCAGCGCAGCGGAATCCGGGAACCTCGATACGGCAGCAAGTAGCCCGCAGCCCAGATGAAGCGCAGCGGATGCCATAAGTAGCCCGGAAGAAGCGCAGCGGATTCCGGGAAATTTGAAGGCCAGAAAGTGTCGTAGGATGGGTCAAGCGCAGCGGACCCATCATTGCTTGCGCGCAGCCCGGATGGTCAGAATTCGCCGACGAGGGCGGCGATCAGCGGCAGCACCGCCATGGCCAGCGCGGCATAGCAGCCGGCGATGGCGTCGTCGAGCATGGCGCCGAAGCCGCCGTGGAGATTGCGGTCGGCCCAGTTGGCGGGCCAGGGTTTGGCGATGTCGAACAGGCGGAACAGCAGGAAGCCGGCCAGCAGTTCGAGTGCGAGTGGCGGGTGGAAGCCGAAGCCGGGCCAGACCAGGAACACCGGCAGGAAGGCGAGCCATTGTCCGACCCATTCGTCGATCACCACCGCGCCCGGGTCTTCGGCGCCGAGTTGGTCGATGCTCCATTGCGCGGCCACAACGCCGATTGCGAAGACAACGACGGCGGCGGCGAGCACGGCCAGAGCACCCAGCGGACGCAGCAACAGATACGGCAACAGGGCAACGAGCGAGCCGGCGGTGCCGGGGGCGATCGGCGATAGCCCGGCGCCGAAGCCAGTGGCGATCCAGCCATAGGGATGGCGCAGCAGGGGCAGCAAGCGCGTGATCGGCGGACGGCGCTGGCTCATGCGAAGTGATCCCAGCCACCGCGGATCGGCGCAAGATGCTTGCCGTCGGCGCCGGCGACGCGGATGCCGGGTTCCGCGACCACCTGGCCGATCACCGTGGCGCTGGTCGCGGCCTGCTCACGCAGACGGGTTTGCAGTTCCGGCCAGTCGGCGGCGGCCACGGTCGCCAGCAGCACGTAGTCGTCGCCACCACCGAGCACATAGCGCAGCGCGATGTCGTTGCCGAGCGCGGCGCTGAGCTCGGCGAAACCGGGGATGGCGGCGAGCGCGATATCGGCACCGACGCCGCTCGCATCGAGCAAGTGACCGAGATCGGCGAGCAGGCCGTCGCTGATATCGATGCCGGCGCTGGCCCGTTCGCGCAGGATCAGCCCGGCCGCGACCTGCGGCTGCGGCCGGTCGAGCTTCTGCACCCAGCGATGCGCGGGTTTCATCGGCAACAGCGGCAGGCCGCGACCGAGTTCCGGTTCCAGGCCGAGCTGGCCGAGCCCGGCCGCGGCCAGGCCGATTTCTCCGCAGACAATCACCCGATCACCGACCCGCGCGCCGCGCCGTTGCAGGGCACGTCCGGCCGGCAGGCTGCCGATCGCGGTGACGGTGATGGATAGCGCGCCGCGCGTGGTATCGCCGCCGATCAGGCTCACACCATAGCTGGCGGCCAGTTCGGCGAAGCCGTGGGCGAAACCATCCACCCAGGCCGGATCGGCGCTGGGCAGGGTCAGCGCGAGCAAGGCATGACGCGGATGGGCGCCCATCGCGGCCAGATCGGACAGATTCACCGCCAGCGCCTTCCAGCCGATATCTTCGGCGCGGGTGTTGGGCGGGAAATGCCGGCCGGCGATCAGAGTGTCGGTGCAGACCGCGAGCTCCTCTCCGGCCGCGGGTGCGATCACCGCGGCGTCGTCGCCGATGCCGATGCGCACCTGCGGATCGCTCCGGGCGCAACGTTGACGGATGCGCTCGATCAAGGCGAACTCGCTCAAGCGCGGTTCCGTTCTGGCGGAGCCGGCGCTCACCCGAGCTTGCCGCGCTGTTCGCGCAATCCGGCCAGCAGCGCGGTGAAGTCGCGCAGGCGGGTACGCTCCTGCTCGACCACCGCGGCCGGCGCCGATTGCACGAAACTGTCGCGGCCGAGCTTGACCTGGCACTTGTCGATCTCGGCCTCAATCCGCGCGATTTCCTTTTCGATGCGCTTCTTCTCGGCGTCGAGATCGATCAGGCCGGCGAGCGGAATCAAGGCGCGCAACTGCTCGACGATGGCCACCGCGCTGGCCGGCTCGGCTTCCTCCGTTTGCAACCAGCGCGGCGCCTCGGTACGCGCCAGGAAGGCGATGGCGGCACCGAACCGATTGATGCGCGCACGATCGGCTTCGCTGCCGGCGGCGAGCAGCAACGGAATCTGCTTGCCGGGCGCGATGTTCATCTCGCTGCGGATCCGCCGCAGCCCGCCGAGCAGCGCCTTCAACCATTCGATGTCGGCCAGCGCATCGGCATCGGCCGGTGCATCGGCGCGCGGCTGTGGATAGGCCTGAGTGGCGATGAAGCGGCCGGTGATGTCCAACCCGAGCCGCGGTGCCAGATGCTGCCAGATTTCCTCGGTAACGAACGGAATCAGCGGATGCAGCAGGCGCAGCGAGCTTTCCAGCACCGCCAACAGGGTGCGCCGGGTGGATGCGCTGGCGGCCGGGTCGTCGCCACTCAGGGCCGGCTTGGCCAGTTCCAGGAACCAGTCGCAGAGCTCGTTCCAGACGAATTCGTAGAGCGCGGCAGCGACCAGATCGAAGCGGTACACGGCAAACTGCGCGTGTACTTCGCGCACGCAGGCATCGAGCCGCGCCAGGATCCAGCGTTCGGCCTCGGTCGCCGGTTCCGCCGGCGCCGTGGCCAGGTCGAAGTCCTCGGTATGCATCAGTACGAAGCGCGCCGCGTTCCACAACTTGTTGCAGAAGTTCTTGTAGCCCTCGCAGCGGCTGAAGTCGAACTTGATATCACGGCCATGGCTGGCGAGCGAGGCGAAGGTGAAGCGCAGGGCATCGGCGCCGACCGCGGTGATGCCGTCCGGGAACTCCTTGCGGGTGGCCTTCTCGATCTTCGGCGCGTCGCCCGGCCGCATCAGACCGCTGGTGCGTTTGGCGATCAGATCATCGAGTGCGATGCCGTCGATCAGGTCGATCGGATCGAGCACATTGCCCTTCGACTTCGACATCTTGTTGCCGTCGCGGTCGCGCACCAGGCCGGTGATGTAGACGTCCTTGAACGGCACCTGGCCGGTGAAATGATCGGTCATCATGATCATCCGCGCGACCCAGAAGAAGATGATGTCGAAGCCGGTGACCAGCACCGAACTGGGCAGATAGCGGTCGTAGCCCAATCGCTGCATTGCCTCCGGATCCGGCCAGCCGAGCGTGCTGTGCGACCACAGCGCGGAACTGAACCAA
>JBFXKH010000160.1:0-6838 GCA_050173995.1 Lysobacterales bacterium
GGTAGTAGGTCCACTGGCTTTGCACACCCAGGGCATCGGTGGCCGAGGACATCAGCTCCGGCAACTTGGGGGTCTTGCCATCCGGATTGACCTGGTTGCCGGGGCCGCGGCCTTCGTTGATGAGTTCACCATGCGACAAGGGTCGGATGCCGCCGGGGAGCAGGGGAACACTGGTCAGTCCGGCCGGGGTGGCCAGCGCGCAGACGCCAAAGTCGCTGTACTCGCAGCGAATATTGGTGAAACTGTCGCCCAGACCGTCGCCGTAGACGTCGAGCGGCCGTGTGCCTTGCGGACCCTGCACGATCTGGGTCGGTGTGACGCGCGTGGCATAGGTTTGCGCGCCGGTCTGAACGAAGGTCAGTGCATCCAGAAAATAACTGCTCTGATCGAATTGACCACGGCCCTTGCGATAGAGGGGGCCGACGCCAAAGCCTTCCAGGGTCTGGTTACCGAGTTCAGCGTCGGTAACGCCCGCTGCGGAAGCCGGTGATGAAAAGTTCCACTGCGTTGGATCGGAGTTGGCGCTCATCTCCCCGGTCACCGGGTCTTCCGGGCAGCTGTAGACGGTTTCCGGCTCAATAGCTTCCAAGCTTTCAGCGTCTTCAGGCAGTATGGGCTCGAATGGTCTGTTCAGCACGTGCGTGGCTGACCGCACGCCATTGGTCGTAGGGCCAGCTTCGAGCGTGGTGGCATTGGTACCGAGCGGCGTGCCACCACGGTGGAAGCGGGTGCAGACCAGGCTGGCGAACCGGCGAGGCAGCAGTACCTCCTGACGGCCGTCATTATCGTTGTCGCCGATGGTGATGCGTGCCGAACGCATCGGTTGCCAGACCTCGGTGCAAGGCAGTTCCGTGCTGCCGACGCAGTGCTCGATGCCGAAAGCGGTGTTGAGGTTGATCGGCGCCGAGAATCCGGCGGCAGTCGGCGAGCTCAAGCCGCCACCGGTATTCAGGCGCAACATCCAGGTCGCCCGGTTGTTCACATAGGCGGCGTGCAGGAAATCGTCCAGACCATCGCCGTTCACATCGATCCAGATGTGGAAGCTGTCGCGGTGTTTCTCTTGATAGGTGATGTTGGGCATTAATTGTGCGAATGGAACACTAACCAGGTGATAGTTCGGATCGCGTTGCCCGAACAACACACGGTCGATATTGATCGGCGGGTCGCTGATTAGTTCGAACTGCGCTTTGTTCATCAGAAAATCGGCTAGCCCATCGCCATTCAGATCGCGGATTTCGCGCAGGTCGCCGAACTGATGAACGTTGCCGTCCAACAGCATCGGCAAATCAACGCTGGCGCTCATGGCAAAGGTTCCGGGCAATGCCGGGTTGCTCACATTCGGGAGGTTCAAATAGACTTCGAGTTGCTTCGCATCGACGGCGCTGCGGCGCTCCAGCAGCACATCGGTACGCCCGTCGCCGTTGAAATCGCCCTTGCGGATATTGCTTACGTTATTGTTCCTTTGAATGCCGGTATTCCACTGTCGAGTGAAAGCGGTAACAAACGTTGTGGCGGTGGCGGGGCCGTCCCAGAAATACACCACCAAGTCGCCATTGGCGTTGAAAAAGGCGAGATCGACCCGGCCATCGAGATCGAAATCCGACAGCGGCTCGTTGCCGGTCAGATAGACGCCCGCTTCGCGCACGATGGTGGTGATGTCGATATTGCTGCGCACGCTGCGGTCGGCGTTCAGGCTGACCAGGTACCAGGTCGGCTGGTTGCTGGCGTCCTTGGGCCCTTGGGCGAGAAGTTCGGCACTGCCATCGCCGTCGATGTCGCCCAGGCTGTGGTGTGGGGCCAAGGCCAATGTCCCGCTGCCTCCGGCGCCGGGCTTGACGGTGAATCCGGTACTCAAGTCAATGGTCGCCCGCTGGAACTGCGAAGTGACCGCCCCGTCCTGCCAATTGAACTGCGTGGCCGCGTGGCAGCGGCCATTGGCGCCGTTGTCGTCATAGCCGCATTCGCTTACCGCTATGAGCAGGCTGCGGCCCGAATACTGGCTGGTGTTGTAGGTCAGTGTGTAATCCCGCACCTTGCGCTCGACCGGGGTGGCGGCCGTGTTTGGTGCCCAGGTCTCGATCCGCAACAGTCGCTGGCTTTGACTGCTAAGCCCGCCACCGACGTAGCTGGACGACAGATCGTTGGCATTGACGCTCGGCCGCGCCTGATAGAAAAAGCGTGCACTGCGATTGCCATTGCTGTTGCCCTGCCCGGTGTAGTCGATCCGGCTCGGCAACACTTCACCTGCGCCATAGTTCTGATAGCTGTAGGCGACGCTGTTGTTGGAGCGGTCCAGGCGCAGTTCCAGCAACCAGCTCAGCGGCTGGATGGCACCTTGCGGCACGACCCGACTGCTGCGCGAACTGCTGCATTCGGCGCCCGCTGTGCCGTTGCCGCCAAACCACTGGATTTCTCCCGACTTGTGCTCCACCCGGAAGCAACTGTTGCCGGTTTCCAGATTGCCGCCGAACTGCTTGACCCGGGCGAAGCTATCGATTTCGGTTCGGTATTCGGCGCCAGCTTGACCGTAGCCGGCAGCATTGCTGAGCACCAGTCGCTGGCCGTCGAGGCAGAGCCGGTCGTTCATGTTGAATCCGACCGGGATCGCCTTGCCGTCCTGCTCGACTGTCTGCGGGCAGCGGTGGATGCTGGACATTCCTGACAAGGACCAGCCCATGCCGGCCAGGCCATTGCCGCCGCGGCTCGAATACTGCAGGGCGAGGCTCGGCGCCATGCCGCCCCGGCCCGGCGGCAGCGCGATCGGAATGCTGTAATTGGCCGAACCGCCGTCGGCCCCACCCGAACCAGGCAGTGCGCCCGCGCTCGCGTCGTGCGCCGGCAATTCGGCATCCAAGGACTCCAGCGGCTGCTCGATCGGCATCGCCGAGAGTCCGCTCACTTCTGGACTCTCGGACAGCAGTGAGCCGGTCGCCGAACCATTGCGCAATTGGTACTGGTAGCGCGCGCCGACCGGCAGATTGTCGGTGTACTCGCCAGTGGCGGCAGCCTGCAGCAGGGTCATTTGCTGGTTGGCCAGATTGCGTCGGTACGGACGCGCGTTGGCAATCGAACTGCCCCAGTTGACCACGATCGGGCAACTGCTGCCGCCGGTCGGCACCGTGCATTCGATGCGGTTGACCAGGATCTGATCCGCATTGGTGAGTTTCTGCATAGCCACCGTGGGTGGGTTGGCGCCCGCCGCGGGACGCCGCCAAACGATGGTCTGGCCGCCGGTAGCCGTGCCGCTGGCGTTTACGTCCACTGCGACCTGGGCATGGTTGGCGTCGACAAAGGTGCGGGTATAGGTGCCGATATTCGGAATCTGGATGGTGCAATTGGTGTTGTTTATAGTGCAATCCGCAGTCGGCACGCCGCCCGGATAACCGCTGCCAGCGCGCACATAGCCGAGCGGCAAGGCGACCTGCACACCCATGGCCGGCGGGCTGATGCCCCAAATCCTCTCGGCGCGTACCCACACCGGCTGGTTGTTGGTATCAAACAACTCCAGCGTGCCGGTCTCAAAGTAGGCGTTGTCGCCCAGGCGCTGGCCGATGCCGAGACTCAGGCCCCAGCCCTGGTCCAGCGGGTCGTTCCAGGCACCCGACAACGAGGCGTTGGCCGACTGAACTGCGTCTGGGGCTTCCGACGGCGTGCGCGAGAAATCCCGTATGCATTCGTCGAAGGCAGATGTGCCGGCCACGTCCCACTGCCAGCGAATCGCCGCCAGCGTTGGGTCCACCGCGGAAAACTTGATCGCCACCGAGCCGACCCGAACACCGGTACTGCCCGCGCCGTTCCAGGTATACCGGCCCAATGGACCGCGTAGGGTATTGTCGACCGAATTCACCGTGCCGGAGGCCAGCAGCCACACTGGCCGACGCGCCGTATCAAAGGTGTACCAGAACAATGTTACAAATTGCTGGCCACCCGCCTGACTGAAATTCAGGCTCCAGCCCGTGCCATTGCGTTTTGGGTTCCACCATTCGCCCGGGGTCGCCGGGGTGCTGCCTGGATTGATCAGCGGCCCGCCGGCCCCATCGGCACAGACCTCAATGGATGGCGGCAGCACATCCGCCGCTGCCCGCACCTCGGCACCCGCGCCTGCGAGCAGACAAGCTAAAGTAGCAAACCAGCGCAGCGCAGCGCCCCGGCCCCGGCAATGGGCCAATGGTGTAGTTTCTGGTGACATGATGGCGGCAACCCCAACGGAGAAATGAATACAAACCCTGCCAAGGCAGGGCACGGCTTCCTGCTATCGACTCGCTTGCTTCACCGCCCCCGCGGAATTCCCGTGCCCGACACCGCCCCAAGCGGGGTTGGCCGCAGCACGAACTGCACGCATCGACTCAAGATAGAGATTCATTGTCACACGGGACCAATACTTACAGTCAAGTCTTGTTCTGTCTATCGTAATGGTGTAGGCATGCACTTAGGGTTACCTTTGGTACGTACGGTCCGCCCGCGCTTTTTGATTGCCGAAGCAGCGCCGATAGCGACGCCGCCAATCTGCACTGGTTCACCCTGCAAGGGCCGCTCGGCGATGGCGAACAGACCACGCTGGCGATCGTGCGCACGCTCGGCGGCAGCTTCGACGAATTGCCGACCAGCAACACGCAGCGGGTCGGCACCGCGACCGTCACCCGCCTCGCCTGCGACCGCGCCGAACTGAGCTACCAGTTCGACGACAGCGAAATCGCCGCAGCGTTTCGCGGCATCAGCGGCAACCAGATTCTGACGCGGATCGGTGGTTGCGAGTGATGCGGTGACCGTCCCGGATGACCAGCTCCGCTGTTGAGAGCCCGCTGCGGTTCATCCGGGCTGCTTACGGCCAGGTTCCTCCCGGATGACCAGCTCCGCTGTTGAACGCCCGCTGCGCTTCATCCGGGCTACTTTCTACTTCCGTTGAGGTAGTCTGGCGGCTCCCGTCACTGTGGCCGCGGCTCCGATGAAAACTCCGAAGGGATTGCAGGCGCTGATCGATGACGGCGTGATCGACGCGGTGCTGCGGCCGTTGAAGAGCGGTAAGGAAGCTTCGGTGTTTGTGGTGCGCGCCGGTGCCGAGTTGCTCTGCGCCAAGGTCTACAAGGATCTGGCGCAACGCAGTTTCCAGGCGCGGGCGCAGTACCAGGAGGGGCGCAAGCAGCGCGGCAGCCGGGCGGCGCGGGCGGTCAATAAGGCGAGCAAGTTCGGCCGACGGCAACAGGAAGAAGACTGGAAGAACGCCGAGGTCGATGCGCTCTACCAATTGAGCGCAGCCGGGGTGACGGTGCCCAAGCCACGCGGCTACTTTCATGGCGTGCTGCTGATGCAACTGGTCACCGACGCCGCGGGCGACAACGCGCCGCGGCTGGGCGAGGTCGAGCTCGACGCCGCGCAGGCGCTGGATTTCCATGCCTGTCTGATCCGCGATGTGGTGCGCATGCTGTGCGTCGGTCTGATCCACGGCGATCTGTCGGAATACAACGTGCTGGTCACCGAACAGGGTCCGGTCATTATCGATTTGCCGCAGGTGGTCAGCGCGGCCGGCAACAACGCCGCGCGGGCGATGCTGCTGCGCGATGTGCACAATCTGCGCGATTGTCTGGGCCGCTTCGCGCCGGAACTTTTGGCCAGCCATTACGGCGAGGAAATGTGGGCTTTGTACGCCAAGGGCGAGCTGAAGCCGGATAGCGTGTTGAGTGGGCGCTTCGTGTTCGATACGCGCAAGGCCGATGTCGGCACGGTGCTGCGCTCGATCGAGGAAGCCCGCCGCGAAGCCGAGATTCGCCAGGCTGGGCGTGAGGCGGCGGCGCTGGAGTGAGGGTGGGCTAGAGACTAGGGGCTGGGGGCGGCTCGGTGCGTGGTTGGGTTGGGAGTGGTGGTGGTAGGTTCCGGCCAGGTTCTTCCCGGAATGACCAGCTTCGCTGTTGAGAGCCGCTGCGCTTCATCCGGGCTACTCTCCGCCAGGTTCTTCCCGGATTCCGCTGCGCTTCATCCGGGCTACTTTCCGCCAGGTTCTGATGGGTTGACCAGCTCCGCTGTTGAGAGCCGCTGCGCTCTACCCATCCTACGGTGTTTTGGATTGCGCGCCTTCTAGCGATCGGGTTTTGCCTTGGCTGCGGCGCAGTTGTTGTTGATAGGCGGCGCGGGCGGCGTTTGGCTGGCCGGCTTCGCTTAGCAGGTCGCCGAGGAACTCGGCGGCGGGGTAATCGACCGCGGGTGGTCCGAAGGCGGCCGGCATGGCGCCTTCGCGTTGGCTGGCCTCGGCGGCGAGCACCAGCGCGCCGCTGTGATCCCCGGCCGCGATCTTTTCCAGCGCCGCCAGTTGCGCGCTCTGCACCGCCAGTCGTTCGAGGAATTGCTGGTGCTCGGGCACCGGCTCCAGTTCGGCCGCGATCAGCGCCGAGAGCCGGGCGCGCTCGCGCTCGAAGGTTTTCCGCCAGTGCCGGCCGAGCAGGTTTTCGCCACGCCGGTAGCCGGCCAGGCTGCGCACGTAGGCTTCGGTCAATTTCGGATCGGTCGAATCGCCGAGCTCGAACCGCCAGTCCAGCAGTTCGCTCTGCCAGCCGCGGGTTTCGATCAGATAGCGCGCCCACATCTGCACCAGCGATCCGGTCAGGCTGTCGTCGGCGTCGAGTTGCAGCGCGGCCGGTGGTGGTTCGGATGAGCGGGCGCGATCCGCGAACGCCTGTCGCAGCAAGGCCAGCGCCTGGTCCTCGCGGCCGGTTTGCAGCCAGCCGTAAAGCAGCCAGAAGTTGTAGTGGCCGGTATGCCGCGGCGGCTGACCCTGCCGGGCCCGGTCGGCATCGACCACCTTGATCGCGGCGCGATTGACCGCGATCAGTTCGTCCCACATGCC
>JBFXKH010000161.1:0-6596 GCA_050173995.1 Lysobacterales bacterium
GGAGCCGAGCATGCGCGCGATGCCCCAATCGACCCCGCCGACCGATCGCCAGCGTCTGGCGATCCGGGCCTTGCTGCTGGTCTGGATCGGCCTGCCGGCGCGGGCCGACGCCAGTGGTGCCGGCGCCGCGGCGGTCGAACGCCACTACACCATGGCCGCCGCCGCGCCGGCCAGCCAGAGCGAGGCCGAGGCCCAAGCCCGCAGCGCCGGCTGTCTGAGCTGCCATACCGCCAGCGACCGCCCGAGCATGCACCAGAACCCCGCGGTCAAGCTCGGCTGCGCCGATTGTCATGGCGGCGACGTGGCGATCCGGGCGCCGGCCGGCAGCAGTCGCGAGCATCCCGACTATCAGCAGGCGATGGCGGCGGCGCACATACTGCCGCGCTATCCGGACCGCTGGCAGACCCCGGCGAGCGGCCTGCCCGAGCGCAGCTACACCTTGCTCAATCGCGAGAGCCCGGAGTTCATCCGCTTCATGAACCCGAGCGATTACCGGGTGGTCGATTTCGCCTGCGGCGCCTGCCACAAAGACAGCATCGAGGCGTCCAAGCGCAGCCTGATGGCGACCAGCGCAATGTTCTGGGGGGCGGCCGCCTACAACAACGGCATTCTTCCGTACAAGCAGTCGATCCTTGGCGAGTCCTACACCGGCGAGGGCGAGGCCGCCAAGTTGACCGCACCGCTGGCTCTCAGTCCCGAGCAGAAGGCCCAGGGCCTGCTGCCGGAACTGCTGCCGCTGCCGGCGTTCGAGACGATCAAACCGGGCGACGTGTTCCGCGTGTTCGAGCGCGGCGGTCGCAATATCAATTCGCTGTTCCCGGAAACCGGTTTGCCGAACAGCACCGGCCTGCTGCAGCGTCTGGAGGAACCGGGCCGGCCGGATTTCCGCCAGTCCAATCGCGGCCCCGGCACCGGCGCGCGGATTTCGGTACCGGTACTGAACATGCACAAGACCCGGCTCAACGACCCGCTGCTGTGGTTTGCCGGAACCAATGACCAGCCTGGCGATTACCGCAATTCCGGTTGCGCCGCCTGCCATGTGGTGTACGCCAACGACCGCGACCCGCTGCACTCGGGGCGTTATGCCAGCGCCGGCCATGGCGGTACTTCGCAATCGATCGACCCGACCATTCCACGCGACCGGCCCGGGCATCCGCTCAGCCACGAGTTTACCCGCGCGATTCCGAGCAGCCAGTGCATGGTCTGCCATATGCACCAGCCGAACATGTTCATGAACACCTACTACGGCTACACGATGTGGGATTACGAGTCCGACGCGCCGTCGATGTGGCCGGCCGAGCAGCAATACCCGGACAGCGCGCGGGTACGTGAGGTGCTCGATCGCAACCCGGAAGGTGCCGCGCCGCGCGGGCTGTGGGCGGATCGCGAGTTCCTGGGCAAGGTCGCGGATTTGAACCCAGGGCTCAAGGACACACAGTTCGCCGACTACCACGGCCACGGCTGGAACTTCCGCGGCGTGTTCAAGCGCGACCGCAAGGGCAACCTGCTTGATGCCGAAGGCGCCCACGTCGCCGCCGACGACCCGGACAAGTTCCAGAAAGCCGTGCATCTGGCTTCGATCCATATGGAAAAAGGCATGCACTGCGTCGATTGCCATTTCGAGCAGGACGCCCACGGCAGCGGGCATATCGCCTCCGAGGTGGCGCTGGCGGTCGAAATCGGCTGCGTCGATTGTCACGGCGACGCCTGGAAGTATCCCAACCTGTATACCTCCGGCCCGGCCGCGCTGGCCGGTGGCCGCGACCTGCGCCTGCTGCGCACCCCGGACGGTCGGCGCCGCTTCGAGTGGATCGGCGACCGGCTCTACCAGCGCTCGATGCTGGACGCCAAACTGGAATGGTCGATCAGCCTGGTCAAGGACACCCTGGACCCGGCCAGCCCGGCGTTCAACGCGCGTGCCGCGCGCGCCAAGCTGATGAGCCGCGATACCGCCAGCCAGCACTGGGGGACGGATGTGGCCGACGCCGATCTGGCGCACGCGTCGAGCGACATGGAATGTTACGCCTGCCACACCTCGTGGACCACCAGTTGCGGCGGCTGCCACCTGCCGGTCGAGGCCAACTGGAAGACCGAACGTCACCACTACGAAGGCGGTGAGACGCGCAATTTCGCCACCTACAATCCGCAGGTCGCGCGCGACGACGTGTTCATGCTCGGCCGCCGCGGCACCGCCAAGGGCGGTCGTATCGCGCCGGTGCGCTCGACTTCGGCCTTGGTGCTGAGTTCGACCAATGCCAATCGCGAGAAGATCTATGTGCAGCAGCCGCCGATCGCCGCCAGCGGCTACAGCTCGCAGGCGATGAACCCGCACTACCCGCATACCGAGCGCACTACCGAAACCCGTACCTGTAGCGACTGCCACCTGGCGCGTAGCGGCGACAACAACGCGATCCTGGCGCAGACCCTGATGCTCGGCACCAAGTTCATGGACTTCGTCGGCCTGCATGCCTGGGTCGGCGGCGACGGCGAGGTTGCCGCGGTGCAGGTCACCGAATGGGACGAACCGCAGGCGGTGATCGGCAGTTATTTGCAGCGCTACGCCTACCCGGACTGGTTCGCCGCGCACCAGGCCCGCGGCGGCGCCTTGCAGCGCGCCGAACGCCACCGCAGCGGCCGCGTCGGTTGCCTGCAGTTGCGCGGCGAGTATCTGTACGCCGCCGCCGGCAGTGACGGGCTGCGCGTATTCGATGTCGCCGCGATCGGCAACAAGGGCGTCTCGCAGAAAATCCTGACCGCGCCGTTCGGCCCGTTCGGTCAGCGTACCCATGTGCCGAGCCGCAACGCCACCTGCCTGAGTCTGGTCACCACCCAGCCGGTGCATCCGGCGCGCAATCAGGGCGAACTGATGCGCGAGCAGAACCAGGAGCAGCCGTTCCACCCGATCTACAACTACGCCGTGGTCAGCGACGCCGAGGAGGGTTTGATTCTGGTCGATATCAACACCCTGGCCGATGGCGAGCCGCGCAACAACCGGCTGCGCCGCGCGCTGACCTGGAACCCGGACGGCGTGTTGAATGGCGCCAGGCATATCGAGATGGGCGGCTACCGCGCCTATGTCAGCACCCCGCGCGGCCTGGTCATCGTCAACCTCGACCAGCCGCTGGCGCCACAGGTCGATGCGCTGCTGGAGCTGCCCGACCTACGCGCTTCGGCGCTGCAGTTCCGCTATCTGTTCGTGACCGACGGCGAGGGGCTGAAGGTGGTCGACGTGACCGACCCGCGGCGTCCGGCGCTGGTCGCCGGCAGCGCGGTCGCCCTGGATGACGCCGAGCGGGTGTTCGTGGCGCGTACCTACGCCTATGTCGCCGCCGGTAGGCAGGGACTCGCCATCGTCGATATCGAGCACCCGGAAAACATCCGCCTGCAGCAACTGTTCGATGCCGGCGGCGCGATCAAGGACCTGCGCGACGTGGTGGTGGCCTCGACCAATGCCTCGCTGTTTGCCTATCTGGCCGATGGCGAGGGCGGGCTCAAGGTCGTGCAACTGACCTCGCCCGCGTCGCAGCCGAACTTCTACGGTTTCAGCCCCGAGCCCAAACCCGAGTTGATCGCGCACTATGCCACCCGCCGTCCGGCGCTGTCGCTGTCGCGGGCGCTCGAACGCGATCGCGGCGTCGATGAAACCGGTGGGCAGATGGCGGTATTCGGACGGCTCGGTTCGCGTCCGCTCAACTTGCCGGAAATGCGCCGCCTGTATTTGAACGACAAGGGAGAACCCTGGTATGTCGATGATCACGAGCCGAAATAATGGGTTGGTTGTGGCCGGGCTGTGGCTGGCTGCCAGCGTTGCTGTCGCCGCGCCGGCAGCGCAAACCCCAGTCGCTGCGGTGCCGGTGACCGCGCCGGCAACGACGCCGATGCCCGAACCGGCGCCCGGACCGGCGGCCATGGGGCCGGTACACCTTGGCCCGGCGAGCTGCGCGAGCAGCGTCTGCCACGGTCGCGCCGACGCCAATACCGGCGCCCGGGTGATGCAGAACGAATACCGGCTGTGGTCGCGCGAAGACGCGCACGCGCGCGCCTACAACAGCTTGCTCGGCCGCCGCTCGCAGGCGATCGCCGCGCGGCTCGGGCTGGCTTCGGCCGCCGATGCCAAGGTCTGCCTGGACTGCCACGCCGACAACGTCGAACCCGCGCTGCGCGGGGAGAAGTTCCAGCTTAGCGATGGCGTCGGCTGCGAGGCCTGCCACGGCGGTGCCGGCGACTGGATCAAATCCCACGCCGAGCGTGGCGTCGCGCATGCCGACAATCTGGCGCGTGGCCTGGTCGCCAACGAAAACCCCGAAGTGCGCGCGCGGCTATGCCTGGATTGCCATCTCGGCAACGCCGAAAAGTTCGCCGGACACGACATGATGGCGGCCGGGCACCCGCGGCTTGGCTTCGAGTTGACCGCGTTCACCGCCAACCAGCCGGCGCACTACCGGGTCGATGACGATTATCTGCAGCGCAAGGGTCCGGTCAGCGTCGCCGCGATCTGGGCGCAGGGCATCCTGGCCGCGGTACGCGCCCAGGTGCAGCTATTGCAGTCGCCGCGCCTGCACGGCGGCGGCTGGTTCCCGGAGTTGGCCCTGTTCGACTGCCACGCCTGCCACCACCCGATGAGCGAGCGGCGCTTTACCGAACTGCCGATGTTGCGCGGACTGGCGCCGGGCGCGGTGCGGCTGAACGACGGCAACCTGCAGATGCTGGTGGCCCTGGCCGAGACGCTGTCGCCGGAGCGCGGCCAGCGGCTTCTGCAGGCCGGCAATGCCCTGCATCTGGGCAGCCAGCGCGGGCCGGCCGAACTGCATCGCCAGGCCGCGGCACTGGCCACGCAGTTGGAGGCCTTGCAGAGCGAAGTCCGCGTCCGCCCGCTAGCGCGCGCTGACCTCGCGAAATTGCGCCTGACCCTGCTCGGCCGCGCCGAGCAGGGTCGCTTCCGCGATTTCGCCGCCGCCGAACAGGCGTTTCTGGCGGTCGAAACGGTGTCGATCGAACTCGGCGACCAAGACGCCCTGCGCTCGCGCCTGGATCGCTGGTTCAAGAGCGTCGAAGACGAAAACCACTTCAACGCCGCGCGCTTCGCCGAACTCGCTGGCCATCTGCTCGCCAGGTTGCGTCGATAGCTCTGCGGGAGAAGGGCGACGGAAGTAGGGTGGATAAGCGCAGCGCATCCACCGTGCATCCGACCGCCGCCATCAAAGACCAGCGCCAGAGCGCCGGGGCAGCCGCGCTGCTTGCGCTGTTTTGGCGCTGAGCTTGAAGTCGGGAATGGTGGATGCGCTGCGCTTATCCACCCTGGTTCCGGTGGCTTAGGCCACTCCAGCGCTTGCGTTAACGCCGCAGGCGCGCGCGCAACCACTCCCACAGCGCGCCCAGCCGGGTGCCGATGCCGACGCGGCTGTCGGCCCCGCGCTCGCGGCCGCGCGGCAATGCGCCACCGGCATCGAAGGCCAATTCGACATTGCCCAGGCGAATCTTGTCGCCGGTGTTGAGGTGCGCACTCAACACCTTGCGTTCATTGACGAAACTGCCATTGATCGACATCAGATTGACCAGCTTCCAGCGACCGTTCTCGGCGAGGATCTGCGCATGGCGGCCGGACACGCTGCCGTCATTGATGCAGATATCGGCCTCGCGATTGCGTCCGATCTCCCATTGCCCCGGCTGCTTGGCTGGGTCGAGCAGAAAAACCTGGCCGGCGACGCCGCTGGTCAGGCCGATCAGCACCGGCTGGCTGCGCCCGCTCTCGGCGCGCACCGCCGCGATCACCGCCTGCGTGGAGACCTTGGACTGCGCGAGTGCATTCAGCAATTGCGCCGGCATCATCATCGTGTGCGAAGCGCTTTCAAGCTGACCGGATTCCGCCCAACTGGCCGGAATCCCGGCGGCGGCCGCGCTGTCCCGGCTTGGCGGTGGCGGGGTCGGCTTGGGTAGTTGTGGCGCCGCTGTGGGTGGCGGCGGCGAAGGCGCAGCGGGCGCTGGGGTCGGCTGGGTGGGTGGCGGTGGCGGCGCTGGCGGGGCGGGCTGTTTGGCCGGTTCCGCTGGCGGCGTGGCGTCCGGCTGCAAGGCGCGCATGCCGATCGCGGTGCGCTCCGGGTCGGTCGGCGGCGCGAGCAGATCGATCAACTCGTAGGTCAGGGTATCGAAGGCGATCTGGTCGCCCTCGTGCAGTTCGGTCGCCGCCGCGATGCGCTGGCCATTGACAAAGGTGCCATTGGTCGAACCCGGGTCTTCGATCCACAGGCTGCCGTCGCGCCAGGCGATACGCGCATGCAACCGCGACACCACGCTTTTCGGAATGCACAGGCCGCAGTCTGGCTCGCGCCCGACGGTCAGCCCAGCGCCGATCTCGGTCAGACTGCCATCGAGCCCGGATCTGAGCTTCGGGGCAGCGTGCTTGGGGTTTCCTGCTGGCGTCATGTGGTCCGCCCTCCATGGGGCTGACATTGTAATGGAATGGGGAATGGGGGCGTGGGAGATATAGGTTGTGCTGTGCGCAGCGGAGCGCAAAAGGCGCTTTATGTGAAATAGCTCCGAAACGTTGCGCTTCGCTGCGCTCAGCACAACCAAAGTTCCTGGACGCTGTCTCCCGA
>JBFXKH010000162.1:0-6506 GCA_050173995.1 Lysobacterales bacterium
CAGGGGGCGGGGCCCCCGCCTTCCGCCTGGCAGCCCCGCCGCCCGCGGACGCTTCCGATGCCCCGGGTGGTGCGCAGGGCGGCGCAGTTTTCCTTGAAGGCGCGGCCGAGCACCAGGATGCGCGCGCCGATCACGTTGATGTCGCGCTCGGCCAGCAGCAGCAACAATTGATCGGTGACGTAGGCGCTCATGCCTTCGTTGATCTCGCGGGCGGCGCGGATCAATCGCGGCGCGGCGCCGACGGCTTCGGCCTTGTGGATCAGGTAATACGGATCGACTCCGATGCAGTGGCCACCGACCAGTCCGGGACGCACCGGCATGAAGTTCCACTTGGTGGCGGCGGCGGCGAGTACGGCTTCGCTGTCGATGCCGATGCGGTTGAACATCATCGCCAGTTCGTTGGCGAAGGCGATGTTGATGTCGCGCTGGGTGTTCTCGACCGCCTTGGCCGCCTCGGCCACGCGGATGCTCGGGGCGAGGTGGGTGCCGGCCGGAATGATCGAGCGATACAGGGCATCGACTTTCTGTGCGGCTTCGGCATTCGATCCCGAGGTGACTTTGACGATGTCGCCGATACGCCGGCTGCGGTCGCCTGGGTTGATGCGTTCCGGCGAGTAGCCGCACAGGAAGCCGTCGTTCAGCGTGAGCCCGGAGGCGCATTCCAGCACCGGTATGCAGACTTCTTCGGTCGCGCCTGGGTAAACGGTGGATTCGTAAATCACCAGGTCGCCGCGTTTCAAAAGCAGTCCGATCGCGCTGCTGGCGCGGCGCAGCGGGCCGAGATCGGGTAGCTTGTTGGCGTCGACCGGGGTCGGCACGGCGATGATGTAGACATTGCAGTCGCCGAGCGCCTGCGGGTCATCGGTGAAGTGGATGCCGGACAGCACGGCTTGCTCGGCCGCGTCCAGTTCGCCGCTGGCATCGACGCCCGCTTGCAATTGTGCGATGCGCAGCGGATCGATGTCGAAACCGGAAACCGGGTAATGCCGGGCCAACGCCACCGCCAGCGGCAGGCCGACATAACCGAGGCCGACGACGGCGAGATGGGGGGATGGGGGGGCGGGCATGGTTTTAGGTTTTAGGTCAAGCGGAAGTAGCCCGGAAGGAGCGCAGCGGATTCCGGGGGTTCAAGCGGAAATAGCCCGGAAGGAGCGCAGCGGATTCCGGGAAATCAAGCGGAAGTAGCCCGGAAGAAGCGCAGCGGATTCCGGGGGTTCAAGCGGAAGTAGCCCGGAAGAAGCGCAGCGGATTCCGGGGATTCAAGCGGAAGCAGCCCGGAAGAAGCGCAGCGGATTCCGGGGGTTCGAGCGGAGGGCCGATATTGCATCGGCCGAAGATCCCGGATTCCGCTGCGCTTCATCCAGGCTACTTCCTGCAATCAACTGCTTGCCGGTGAGACCAGGACGTGTGGTCATGCAGCAACAGAGATGCGCTGCACGCCGATGAAATCTAACGGATCGCTAACCTGGCCTTGGACTTCCAGGCAAAGTTCAGCTGCTTCGCGAATGCGCTCCATCAGGGTATCCAGCGACCTGGCCTGGGTGTGGCAGCCTGGCAGTGCCGGCACCGAGGCGACGAAGTACCCGGCCGAATCCTTCTCGATAATCACATCGAACTGACGCGTCATATTGCTCTCCACTGCGACAGGGATTGTACGCTTTCACCACCCACCTTGGCTTTCGAGGACAGAACACCCGCACGTCCGTTCACCGGCCTGCCACTTCGCGGCGCAGCTCGGCGATTTCCTGTTCCAGTGCCACGTACTCGGCCTGTTTGCGGCGAAGGAAGGCAACCGTGACGCGGGCTTTGCCGCGCAGTCCAGCCGGGGTCAGCACGTAGGCGTAGGAAAACTTGTGGCGGCTGTGGGCGAAGTTGCCGACCTTGATCCAGCCCTTTTCGATCAGGGCGCGCAGGCAGTAGTTGGTCTTGCCGAGCGACAGGCCCAGGCGCTCGGCCAGTTCGCGCTGCGATAGCGCCGGGTCGTCGTTGAGCAGACGCAGCAGGCGCAGACGGATGGCGTCGTCGATCATCGCTCAGAGCACGCTACCGCCCATCGACGCAGGGCGGGTCGCATGGCCGGGGTTGGGTTCGTGGTGGCTTGCGGGGCATGGGTGGAGCGGTTTTCAGTTTTAGGTTTTAGGTTTTAGGCTCCTGGCCAGCGATTGGAGGCTGGCCGAGATGATCTTCAATTCATTGGTCAGTACCTGTTGCCGTTCTGGCGAGATGATCCCAACGCGCTGGGCAATGTAGACCTGGGTTCGCAGTTCAGCGGCTGACCCCTTGGCGATGTGCAGGAATCGGATGAAGTCGGGAGCCGAATTTCGCTCGGCGCCTTCGGCAATGTTCGACGCGATGGAAAGGGCGGCACGTGTCATTTGATCCTAGAACACAAAATCCCGGCATTCGCGCAACTCGGCATAAATTTCGACCGACAACTGACAGGCTCGCTTCCAAACCTCCAGTTGCTCGAACGACCGATAAGCCATCGCGATTCCTAAAACCTAAAACCTAAAACTTAAAAACCGTATTGGTTCGCCAGATGCAGACGCGGCACGACCACGCTGACCCGATCGCCCAACACCGCCATCAGCAGGCGCACTCGCTCGGCGCCGGAATTGGATTGGAAGATCGCCTGGACGCCGGCGAACGGGCCCTGGGCGACGCGTACGCTTTGCCCGGGTTTGAATTCGGGCACGCTCAAGCTGACGATGTCGTTCTGCTGCATGCGTGCGCGCAGGCCGGCGATCACCGATCCGGGCACGCGCGCGGCGCGTTCGCCGAAGCGCACCAGGCCGCACACGCCGCGGGTGGATCGCACCGGCGCCAGGGTGCGTCCGTCGGCGTCGGTCTCGATGAACAGGTAGCGGGGAAACAAGGGTTCGATCTGTTGCCGCATACCGCGCACCGTACGGCATTGCCGGCTGACCAGCGGCAGCAGGCAGGAAAAGTGCTGGCGTTCGAGATGCGTGCGCGCGATGGTTTCGGCGCGCGGTTTGCAGAGCACGGCAAACCAGGCGCTGGGGGCGATATCGGCGGATTCGTTCATGTGCTGAACCTAACCGATGGCGCGGCGCCGATCAAGGGCTGCGCGGGCGGTGCGGGAATCGGGTTGCGGGAGTGTGAATGCGGGAATTGTGGGAGCGACGGGTAGGTCGCGACTTTTGCCCGCATCGACCGTCGCGACGTGCCCGTCGCTCCCACACACAGCGCAGCGCATGGCGATGTCATCGGTGCGCTGGGCCGCGCGCGGCAAGGGCGAGCAGGACGGCGAATACCGCGCTGAGCGCAGTAGTGCGCAGCGGATAATCGACGGCGGCGTGCAGCAGCAGCATCAGCACCGACACATAGGCCAGGCGCGAGGTCAACAATCTTTCCGGCGTGGCGAAGCCAAGGCCGCGCCAGAGCCGCCAACCGATGCCGACCAGTCCGGCCAGAAACACCAGCAACACCGCGGCGAATAGCCAGCGCGCTTCCAGCCACAGTTCCAGATAGTCGTTGTGGGCGTGGTTGATCACCACATCGTGCGGCCCCGCCCCGGTTTCGGCCTCGTACTGCGGGTAGACCCGCGGGAAGCTGCCGAGTCCGCTGCCGAGCGGCGCGCTGGCCGTGGCTGCGACCGCGAGCACGCGCGCGTATTCGACGCGACCGTCGTCGAGCGGATCCCGGTCCAGCCGCTGCCACAAGCCGAACAGCGCGAATTGCACGATACACACGCCGGCAATCAGCAGCACCGCGGTCAGCGACCAGCCGGCGCGGTGGCGCTCGCGCAGCCGCAGCAGCAGCGGCAGGCAGAGAATCAAGGCCAGCATGCCGAGCGCGACCCCGGCACGCGAACGGGTGAGCGCAATACCAAGCAGCAGCAACACCGCCAGTCCGATCAGGCCGATCCCGCGCAGGCTGTGATTGGAGTGCACCACGCCGCGCCGTTGGAACGCCAGCACCGCCGCCGCCAGCGCGAACGGCAGGACCGCGACCAGCAATGCCGCCAGATGGTTGCGGTTGGCGAACAGGCCGACCGCATCGGAGACATTGGTCGGGGAATACAGCCTGAGCGGACTCTGCTGGCCATCGGCCAGTTGCGCCAGGCCGAGCACGGCATTGCCGGCCGCGGCCAGCAGCAACAGCAGCACCAGACGACCCTGCTGGCGCTGCCCCAGTCGCAGCACCGCGGTCCACAGCGCCGCGGCCGGCAGCAGGAACCACAGCGCACGCTCGGCCGACAGTGGCAACAGGCTCAGCTGCGGCGCGAGGCCGGCCCCGGCCGCGGCCAGATCCTGCTGCAATTGCTGGCGCAAGGTGCCGGCCGGCCACCAGGCGATGGGCCAGGGCAGCAATTGCAGCAAGGGGACGGCGGCCAGCAACAGGGGTGGCAGCAGCAGCCAGGGAAGCAGTGCCGGCGCCGGTCGCGGCAGCAGGATCTGCGCGCACAGCAGCAACAAGGCCAACAAGCGCACCAGCAGGTCGCCGTTGCCGCCGCGGCTGCTGCCGCCAAAAATCAGCGCAGCAAGCAAAACGCTCGCGGCCAGCAGAAAAAACCAGGTGGGCGCGGAGCCCGCGCCAGCGTCACGCCGATCGGCCCCCGCCATCGGGCGCGGCGGATTCAGGGACTGACCGTCGGACGACCGTTGTTGTTATGGTCGGCGATGAGGATCGCGGCGGTCGCGGCCGGCACCACCACCAGCAAGGCCCGACCCCAGTTGAACGAGGATGCCCCGGCGCCGGCACCGATCGCACCGACACTGCCGGGTGCGACGTTCTGGGTGAGCACCAGGCCGCCGGCACAACTGGAGACTTCGGGCAGGGTAATCAGGGAATTGGGGCTGGCGTTGATGTCGCAGCCATCGTCGAACTTGATCACCGCGCTGCTGTTGTCGAGCGTCATCACCCGATCGCCGGGTTTGAGCACCATCTGGTCGCTGGCGGCGACGAATTCGCTGCCCTGGTTGACCCGCACATCGCCCTGCAGTTCGGCCAGGGTGGCGTCGGCCCGCACCGCGACGGCGGGGCACAGGATCAGGGCGGCGGCAATGGCTGAGGCGATGCGGTTCATGGCGTCCTCCCGGGTCGGGGCGGCTGGAAACGGACTGGCGCTGCCGAAATTACTCTGTCGTTGCGGTTATGGCAAGCAGCATTCGGGCATCTGAGCAGGTTTTGGGATGGTGGATGCGCTGCGCTTATCCACCCTACTGTCGTCCCGGCGAACGCCGGGACCCAGTGTCAAAGATGCCGATACGGTCACCACTGGGCCCCGGCGTTCGCCGGGGCGACGGTTGTTTTTTGCTGGCTTCGGTCAACTGGCGATGTAGTTCTGCAGTTGAGCGATCTGTTCGGCCTGTTCGTCGATCACGCATTTGACCAGGTCGCCGATCGAGAGCATGCCGACCACTTCGCCGTGATCGACCACCGGCAGGTGGCGGAACTTGCGCTCGGTCATCAGCAGCATGCAGGTGTTGACGGTTTCGTCCGGGCCGACCGTGACCACCGGCGAGGACATGATCGCCCAGACCGGGGTTTCGGCCGATGACCGGCCCATCAGGATGACCTTGCGCGCGTAGTCGCGCTCCGAGACCACGCCGACCAGTTGGTTGCCGCGCATCACCGTGAGCGCGCCGATGCCGTGCGCGGCCATCGATTCGATCGCGGCCAGTACCGGGGCCTCGGCGTCGATCGAGTGAACGGCGCCGCCCTTGTTGCGCAGCAGATGCTTGATCGTGGTCATGATCGCCCCTCCTCACCGCCCGATGCGCCGAGTGTAGTCCCGGGACGCGGCGGCGTCGATGCGCGGCGTCGGCGCTGGCGTTTAGTTTGGCTGGGTCCAGTCGGCCACCCAGGCGGTGCCGCCGAGTTGGCGCATTTGCCGCAGGATGAAAGCCTGGCGCTGGATCAGATACGGGCCGGGGCGGTCGGCGTGGTAATACTTGGGGTTGGGCAATACTGCCGCCAGCCGCGCTGCCTGGTCGGCGCCCAGGCTGGCCGCCGAGCGCCGGAAGAAATGCTGCGCGGCGGCCTCGGCGCCGTAGATGCCATCGCCGAATTCGACGACGTTCAAATACACCTCGATGATCCGGCGCTTAGGCCAGGTCGCTTCGATCAATACCGTGAACCAGGCTTCCAGGCCTTTGCGCAGATAGCTGCGCCCGGACCACAGAAACAGGTTCTTGGCGAGTTGCTGGGTGAGCGTGCTGGCGCCGCGCGGACGCTTGCCGGCCTGCTGCATGGCCTTGCCGATCTCGGTCAAATCGAAGCCGTGGTGCTCGGGGAAGCGCTGGTCCTCGGCGGCGACCACCGCCAAAGGCAAGTGCGCCGAGATGCGCGATAGGGGTCGCCAACTCTGATGCAGCACGAAGCCGGACTGGCCTTCGCCCCAGGCTTGCCAATGCCGGGCCAGCATAAAGGCGCTGGTCGGCGGCGGCAGCCAGCGCAGCAGCAGGACCAAAAGCAAGCTGCCGCCGACGAACACGGCCAGCAGCCACAGCAACAGGCGCCGCAGCCGCGACCACAGACCG
>JBFXKH010000163.1:0-6290 GCA_050173995.1 Lysobacterales bacterium
GCGATTACTACACCGGCGATCATGTGTTCCGCTTCGGTGGCGACTACGAAAAGAGCGACGTGTTTAACCTGTTCCTGCAGGACGTGTTTGGCAACTTCACTTTCAACAGCATCGACGATTTTGCCGCACAGAACTGGCGCTTCTTCACCCTGCAGCGCTCCAACTCGGGCGATGTGCGTGATGCCGCCGCCAACTTCGAGTTCGGTAACCTGGGCCTGTTTGTACAGGACACCTGGACCCTTAACCAGAACCTGAACCTGATGTATGGCATCCGTATCGACCGCACCATCGTCGATAACCAGCCGCAGGCGAATCCGGCGGCGCAGGCCGCGTTCGGTCTGGACAATACCGCGACCAATGACGGCGATACCACGGTGCAGCCGCGGTTCGGCTTCAACTACACCTTCGACACCGAGCGCCAGACCCAGTTGCGCGGTGGTTTCGGCTTGTTCCAGGGTTCGGCGCCGGGCGTGTGGGTGTCGAACATCTTCTCCAACCCGGGCGTCTTGAGCACGATTTTCCCGGGCCAGAACGGCAATGGCTTCAGCGCCGATCCGGACAACCAGATCACGCCCTCGGCGACCCCGCCCGCGGCCAATGTCGATTTCCTCGACCCGGGCTTCCAGCAGCCGACGGTATGGAAGGCCAATCTGGCGTTCGAGCGCGAACTGCCCTGGTACGGCCTGATCGGTGGACTCGAGTACCTGCATAACAAGGTCAACCAGGCGGTCACCTTCACCAACCTCAATCTGGGCGATCCGACTGGTGTCCTGCCCGACGGCCGTCAGGCGTTCTGGTCGCGGCTCGATCCGGGTGGTTTTAATTCCAATGGCACCACCGGCGGTAACCAGAGCCGCAGCGGCCGTAACCGCTCGTTCAACAACGTGATCCTGCTCGGCAATACCAGCAAGGGCGAGGCCAACAACGTCACCCTGTCGCTGGAGAAGCCATTCGAGAACAACTGGGGTGCCAAGATCGCCTATACCTACGGCGATTCGAATGAAGTCAGCCCGGCTACCTCCTCGGTTGCATTTTCGAACTGGTTGAACAACGCCACGTTCAATCCGAACGAGGAAATCAACGCTACTGCCCGCTCCGAGACCCGCGACCGCATCACCGGTGTGGTTACCTATCGGATTCCCTGGGCGGAAGAATGGGGCACAACCTTCGGCCTGTTCTATGAAGGCCGCAGCGGTCGTCCGCGCAGTTACACCTTCAACGGCGACGCCAACGGAGACGGCATCAACGGTAATGACCTGCTGTTCATCCCGCTTGAAGGCCAGGTCAAGTTCACCACCGCTTCCTCGGCCGCGGATATCGCTGCGTTCCGTAGCTTTATCGAGAACAACAGCTACCTGCGCGAGCACCAGGGCGAAGTGGCCGGCCGCAATACAGACCGCGATGGCTGGGTCAGCCAGCTCGACCTGCGCATCACCCAGGATATCCCCGGCGGTTGGGGCAATAAGGCGCAGTTCTTCCTCGACATCCAGAACATCGGCAATCTGATCGACAAGGACTGGGGCCACATCAACGAAGTTGCCTTCCCGAACCGGCTTACCACTGCCCGTTTCGCCGGCGTCGATCAGGCCACCGGCCAGTTTGTGTTCGACGTGTCTAACTTCGTCAACGAGGGCACCGGCGCCGAGTCGCTGCCCTCAGCGGGGCGTCGCGACGTCGCCGGCGAGTCGCGCTGGTCGGCACAGATTGGCTTCCGTTACGAGTTCTGATTCACGTTACACCGTTTGACCAGAAGGGCGGCCCCTGGGCCGCCCTTCTGCTTTTCGGAGGACAGAGGACGGAGGACGGAGGACGGAGGACGGAGGACAGAGGACAGAGGACAGAGGACAGCAAGAGCCGTCGCCCCGGCGCAAGCCGGGGCCCAGTCCAGACCTTACCGGCATCTCCCAGCACTGGGTCCCGGCGTGCGCCGGTTTCAGAGGACAGAGGACAGAGGACAGAGGACAGCAAGAGCCGTCGCCCCGGCGGAAGCCGGGGCCCAGTCCAGACCTTACCGGCATCTCCCAGCACTGGGTCCCGGCGTGCGCCGGGACGACGGCCTTTGCCGTTCTCTATTCCCTATTCCCTATTCCCCAATCCCCAATCCCCAATCCCCAATCCCCAATCCCCAATCCCCAATCCTCGCCGCATCCATCGGTCTTGACCCCCGACGCGAATGCGGGAATGCTGTATAAGCCATCGACGGCGGTGGAATGATGTCGGTACGCGACGGAACTGTGAGTGATGGTCAATCTGAGTGTTTTGCGCAATCTGGTGCCGCTGGCGGCACTGCTGCCCACCGACCGGGCGGAGCTCGCCAAGCGCGCGCGGGTGGGCAGCTACGCGTCCGGACAGTGCCCATTCACCCGCGGCGAGACGGCGCGAACCGTGCCCTACCTGCTGGCCGGTGAAGTGGAACTGTTCGATGGCCGCGAGGCGCGCTTGGTGCGCGCCGGGTCCACGCAGGCGCTGCACCCGCTCAGTCAGGGTTCGCTGCGCCAGGCGACCGCCACCTGCCGGGTCGATTCGCAGATTCTGCTAATCGATCGCGAGCAGATGGATCTGGTGTTGACCTGGTCGCAGACCGGGGGCATCGAGGTGTCCGAGTTCGGGTCCGCGACCGGCTCTGGCACGGGCGAATCCGACGATTGGATGACCGCCCTGCTCCAGCACCCGGCGTTTCATCGTATTCCGGCCGCGAACATCGCCCAGTTGTTCTCCTGCATGCAGCCGCGGACGGTCGCGGAAGGAAAGTACATCATCCGCCAGGATGGCGTCGGCGATGCTTACTTTCTTATCACCCAGGGTCGAGTCCAGGTGTTGCGCGAAGCAGTGGGCGATGTTCAGGCAGAGATGCTCGGCGAACTGGGCGTCGGCAGTGGTTTTGGCGAGGAAGCGCTGCTGTCCGGCGCCCCGCGCAATGCCTCGGTCAAGGCGCTGACCGATGTCCAGTTGATGCGAATCGAAAGCCGCGATTTCGACCGCTTGTTGAAGGCCCCGTTGTTGCGCGAAATCACTTTGGAAGAAGTTGGCGCCGACGTGCAATTGCTGGACGTGCGACTGGTGGACGAGTACCGTGCCGGACACCTGCCAGGGGCGGTGAATATGCCGCTGGCGCGATTGCGCGAACTGGCGGCAGGGCTGGATTGTTCGCGGCCTTGCGTGGTCTACTGCGATAGCGGTCGGCGCAGTGCGTCGGCCACCTATCTGTTGTGCGAACGTGGCTTCGACGCCCATCTGATTGCGGGCGGCGTCGATGCCAGTCTGTTCACTGAATCCAACTGACCGTCCCGGCGCCTGCCGAACCCGCAGTTGGCTGCTGGTTGCGCTTGGCACGGGTCCGGACTTGTACCGGTCAGACGTGGTTCGTCCGTTGCAGGCGAATTCGATCTACGCGCAGCGCGGTGATGCCTTGCCGGCTGACGCTTGACGTGGTTTCTTAAAATTCAAATTATCCAGGAGTATTGATGAACACACCGGCCAGAAAAACGGTGAATGCGCTGATTTCGCCCCGTGGTGGAATGGAAGTGCTTTCGCGCCAGGAAGTCGGTCGTCTGCGCGACGCCAGCGCTGGCGGCCTGCACAATCTGATGCGCCGCTGCGCGCTTGCCGTGCTGAACAGCGGATCGCAGAGCGACGACCCACGAGCGATGGCCGAGCGCTATCCGGATTTCCACATCGAGGTGTTGCAGCAAGACCGCGGGGTGAAGCTTTCCCTGCACAACGCGCCAGCCGAAGCTTTCGTTGAGGGCCGCATCATCCGCGGCGTCAATGAACAGTTGTTCGCGGTGGTGCGCGATATTGTCTATGTCGCCAATGACATCCAGTCGGGACGCTTCAACCTGGAAGATTCCGAAGGGCTGACCAATGCGGTGTTCGAGATTTTGCGCAACGCTGGTGTGCTTACGCCCAACCTCGATCCAAACGTGGTGACCTGCTGGGGCGGACACTCGATTCCGCGCCATGAGTACGAGTACACCAAGGCCGTCGGCTATCACCTGGGTCTGCGCGGTTTGGATATCTGCACCGGCTGCGGCCCTGGGGCGATGAAGGGGCCGATGAAAGGCGCCACCATCGGTCACGCCAAGCAGCAACGCAAAAATAACCGCTATATCGGCATCACCGAGCCCGGCATCATCGCCGCCGAGTCGCCCAATCCGATCGTCAATCAGCTGATCATCATGCCGGATATCGAGAAGCGGCTGGAGTCGTTCGTGCGCCTGACCCACGGCATCATCGTGTTCCCGGGTGGGGTCGGTACCGCCGAGGAAATCCTCTATCTGCTCGGCATCCTGTTGCATCCGGACAATGCTGGCATCCCATTCCCGTTCATCATGACCGGTCCGAAGGAATCGGCCGAGTACTTCCGGCAGATCGATGCCTTCCTGCAGCTTGTGTTCGGTGCCGATGTGTCCAGGTATTACCAGATCATCGTCGATGATCCGGCCGCGGTGGCGAGCAGCATGTCGCGCGGCATCAACAAGGTGCGCGAGCACCGGATCAATAGCAAAGATGCGTTTTTCTTCAATTGGGCGATCCGTATCGAGCAGTCGCTGCAACTGCCGTTCGCCCCGACCCACGCAAACATGGCATCGCTGATTATCCGCCGCGACTTGCAGCCCTTTGCCCTGGCCGCGCAACTACGTCGCGCGTTTTCCGGCATCGTCGCCGGCAACGTCAAGGAGGAGGGTATGCAGGCGATCGAGCAGAACGGTCCCTTCCAGGTCTGTGGCGAGTCCGACATCATGCAGGCGCTTGACACCCTGCTAGCCAGTTTCGTCGCCCAGAATCGCATGAAACTGCCCGGCGGCGAGCGCTATCAGCCCTGTTATCAGGTGGTCACCGGTGCGGACTGCGGTTAGCGGGAACGGGGAACGGGGAAGCGGGGAACGGGAAAGCGGGGAAGCGGGGAAGCGGGGAAGCGCAATCTCGTAGGGGCGACCCGGTGGGTCGCCCTGCCCCCAGGAGCATAGGTTGGTTTAACGGCGGAGCCGGTCAGCGCAACGATCTCGCCGTGTCGCTTCGGCATGTTGCGCTTCGCTACGCTGCGCTGCGCTCAGCACAACCTATGTTTCTGGCTTCGGCTTGTTGCGCTTCACTGCGCTCGGCACAATCTATGCTCTCGCTAGTCCCTAGCCCCTAGCCTCCAGCCCCGCCACCACCTTCTGCATGGCGGTGACCAGGTGCAGGTTGCCGGCGACGATCTCGCCGCTGTCGACGAAGTTCTGGCCACCGCGGTAATCGCCGACGTGACCGCCGGCTTCGCGCACCAGTACCACGCCAGCGGCGATATCCCAGGGCTTGACGCCGGACTCGTAGTAGGCGTCGAAGCGGCCGCAGGCGACGTAGGCCAGGTCGAGCGCTGCCGAGCCGGTACGGCGGATGTCCTCGGCCTCGGCCAGCAGGCCACCAGTGATCGCCAACTGACGGCCCAATTGCTTGCGTACCCGCGGCGCGAAACCGGTGGCGAGCATGGCGCCGGCCAGCTCGCGGCGACCGCTGACGCGCAGGCGCCGATCGTTGAGCAAGGCGCCGCGGCCTTTTTCGGCGACGAACAATTCGTCGCGCAGCGGGTCGAAGATCACGCCGGTGATCGGTTCGTCGCGGTCGAGCAGGGCGATCGATACCGCGAAATGACCGATGCCATGGATGAAGTTGCTGGTGCCGTCGAGTGGATCGACCACCCACTGATAACGGGATTGTCCGGTCGCGCCGGTTTCCTCGCCGAGGAAGGCGTGGTCGGGAAAGGCGCGACGCAAATCACGGCGAATTTCCAGTTCCACGCTGCGGTCGACTTCGGTGGCGAAATCCATGTTTGCCTTCTCGGTCACCGGAATGGAGTCGCGCTTGGGCAGTTGTCGCACGATCAAACGCCCGGCGCGGCGCGCCGCCGCAATTGCGATATTGAGACCACCGTGCTGCATGCTGACTCCGTTGAAAAGAACCGTCGCCGTTCTGGCGGAGCGCAAGGGTAGCTTATAGCGGCCGGCAGGAGACAGGGAACCGGAACGGCGGTTTGCTGAAGTCGGGAGTTGGGAGTCGGGAGACGGGAAGCGGGAGTCGGGAGACGGGAAGCGGGAGTCGAGGTTCAAAGGGTCGAGGTCAGAGAGAGCCGTCGCCCCGGCGGAAGCCGGGGCCCAGTCCCGACTTTGCCGCAGTCGCCCGGCACTGGGTCCCGGCGTTCGCCCATAAGCGCTAACCTAATATTTGCTTCCTCAGCCTTGCCAGGCGATACTTGGCAAGAACTGGGGAGGTGCCGGTATGCGCGAAGATATGGAGCAGCAGGGATCGAA
>JBFXKH010000164.1:0-6115 GCA_050173995.1 Lysobacterales bacterium
CTGGGTCCCGGCTTACGCCGGGGCGACGGCGATGTGCCGCTTTCCGCTCTCTGCTTCCCCGTTCCCCAGTCCCCGTTCCCCAATCCCCCTGCAGCCGTCGCCCCGGCGCACGCCGGGGCCCAGTGCTGACAGTGACCGCAAAGTTCAAAACTGGGCCCCGGCTTCCGCCGGGGCGACGTTGTTCTATCTTTTGACTTCGGTCCTCCGTCGTCTCGACTGGGTCCCGGCTTACGCCGGGGCGACGGCGATGCTCCGCTTTCCGCCTTCCGCTTCCCTGTTCCCCAATCCCGGTTCCCCAATCCCCTGTTCCCCAATCCCCTGTTCCCCAATCCCCTGTTCCCCAATCCCCTGTTCCCTAATCCCCAACCCCCAGACCCAACCGCCATGCGCCTGATCGACACCCCGTTGCCCGGCGTCCGGCTGATCGAGCCGCGGCTGTTCGCCGATCCGCGCGGCAGTTTCTTCGAGGGCTGGAACCAGGCCGCCTACGCCGACGCTGGCATCGAATTCGCCTGTGTGCAGGTCAATGTCTCGCGCTCGGCGCATGGCGTGCTGCGCGGCCTGCACTACCAGTGGCCGAATCCGCAGGGCAAATTGGTCAGCGTGCTCGAAGGCGAGGTGTTCGATGTGGCGGTCGATATCCGCCGCGGTTCGCCGCAGTTCGGGCGCTGGACCGGGGCGGTGCTGTCGGCCGGCAATCGCCGTCAGTTGTGGATTCCTGAAGGCTTCGCGCACGGCTTCGTGGTCACCAGCGAGAGCGCGCTGTTCCACTATTTATGCACAGCGCCCTACGATCGCGCCGCCGATGCCGGCCTGCGCTGGGACGATCCGGCATTGGCGATCGACTGGCCACTGCGCCAGCCGCAACTCTCGGACAAGGATGCGCGCGCGCCGCTGCTCGCCGAGATCGATCCAGACCGACTGCCGGTGTATTCACCATGAAGATGCTCTTGCTCGGCGCCGACGGCCAGCTCGGCTTCGCTCTCTACCAAAGCCTGTCCACGCTCGGCCCGCTCGCCGCCGCCACCCGCCGCGGCGTATTGCCCGGCGGCATCGAATGCCGGCGCGCCGATCTTTCCGATCCGGATGCGCTGCGCGCCCTGATCCGCGCCGAGCGACCGGATTGGCTGATCAATGCCGCCGCCTACACGGCAGTCGATCGCGCCGAGAGCGAACCGACGCTGGCCGGGCAGATCAATGGCCAGGCGCTCACCGCGATCGGCGAATCCGCCCGCGAAGTCGGCGCGCGGGTGCTGCATTTCTCCACCGATTACGTGTTTTCCGGCCAGTCGCTTACGCCCTGGCGCGAGACCGATGCGCCGGCGCCGATCAATGCCTACGGCCACAGTAAATGGCTGGGCGAGCGGCTGCTTGCCGCCACCGGCGTCGATCATCTGTTGCTGCGCATCGCCTGGGTGTACGGGCCGCGCGGCCAGAACTTCCTGCGCAGCATGCTGCGGCTGGCCGGCGAACGCGAGCAACTGCGCGTGGTTGCCGACCAGATCGGTACGCCGACCCCGGCCGCCCTGGTCGCCGGCGTGAGCGCGATCCTGTTGCAACAACTGGCCGCGGCCGATGCCGGGGATCCGCGCTTTGGCTGCTACCACCTGACCGCGGCCGGAGCGACCTCCTGGCATGCGTTTGCCGGCGAGATCCTGCGCCTGGCCGCCACCGCCGGATTGATCGCGCGTGCGCCCGAGCTGCAGGCAATCGCCAGCAGCGAGTTCCCGACGCCGGCCCGGCGGCCGGCGTATTCGGTGCTCGATACCGGCAAACTGCGCGGCACCTTCGGCATCGAATTGCCGGATTGGCGGCAGGGGCTGGTGCAAACCATCAGCGCGCTAGCCGATGCGCGCGCGCAGTCGCTGCCGGTTTGCAGCGTCGGAGATCGACCATGAACGCGCCGCTATTGATTCCGGTGATCCTGTCTGGCGGCGCTGGCACCCGGCTCTGGCCGGTCTCCCGGCGCCTGCATCCCAAGCCGTTCATGCGCCTGCCGGATGGCGAAACACTGATCGGGAAGACCGTCCAACGCGCCCTGGCGGTGGCCGGCGCATCGGCGCCGGTGTACACCGTGACCAGCCGCGATCACGCCTTCCTGACCCGCGACGCGTACGCCGAGGTCGCCGGCTTCGATGCCGCGCGCCAGCACTTCCTGTTCGAGCCGGTCGCGCGCAATACCGCACCGGCCCTGCTCGCCGCGGCGCTGGATATCGCTGCACGGTTCGGCGATCGAGCCGTGATGCTGGTGCTGCCGGCCGATCATCTGATCGCCGACCTGGACGCCTTTGCGCGTTCGGTGGCCAAGGCCCAACGGCTCGCGGCCGCAGGATTCCTGACCACCTTCGGCGTACCGCCGACCCATCCCGAAACCGGTTACGGCTACATCGAAAGTGGTGAGGCGCTGGGCGCGGACGGCTTTGCGATCGCGCGCTTCGTCGAGAAGCCCGATGCCGGGCGCGCCGCCGAATACCTCGCCAGCGGTCGTTTCTATTGGAACTCCGGCATGTTCTGCTTGCAGGTCGGTAGCCTGCTCGCGGCCGCCGATGCGGTCTGCGGCGAATTGCTGGCCGGGCTGCGCGACTGCCTGGCGGCGACCCCCGCTGGGACCAGCCGGGTGCTCGATGGCGAGCGTTTCGCCGCGCTGGAATCGATATCGATCGATTACGCGATCATGGAACGCGCCAGCCGGCGCGCGGTGGTGCCGGCCGCGTTCGACTGGAGCGACATCGGCGCCTGGACCGCGCTCAGCGATCTGGTCGCGGCCGATGCCGACGGCAACCGCGCGCTCGGCGAGCATGTGCTGATCGCCACCGAACGCACCTATGTGCAGGGCGGGCGGCGGCTGATCACCACGGTCGGCGTCAGCGATCTGCTGATCGTCGATACCGAAGACGCACTGTTGATCGCGCACCGCGAACAGGCGCAAGCCGTCAAGCAGGTGGTCGATACCCTGCGCGCGCGCGGCCACGCGGCGAGCGAACTGCACGCCACCGTGCAGCGCCCCTGGGGCAGCTACACCGTGCTCGAAGACGCCCCCGACTGCAAGGTCAAGCGGCTGGTCGTCAAGCCCGGCCAGGTGTTGTCGCTGCAACTGCACCACCGCCGCAGCGAACACTGGACGGTGGTCAAGGGCACCGCCAAGGTGCGCATCGGCGACGAGGAAATGCTGGTCGAGCGCAACCAGTCGGTATACATCCCGATGCATACCCTGCACCGCCTGGAAAATCCCACCGACCAGGACATCGCCCTGATCGAAACCCAATGCGGCGACTATTTCGGCGAAGACGATATCGAACGTCTGGAGGATCGCTATGGGCGCTGCTGAACGGCTGTGCTGTGCGTGCTTGATCGCACTGCCGCTGTCGCTGCCGGCACCGGCGCGGGCGCTCTCCCTGACGCCGATCGAGTTCGCCGGCCAGACCGCCGCGGTCGCCCCGGCGCTGACCGACGATGGTGCCGGTGGTTTCGTTGTCACCTACACCGAACGCCGCAAGGACGGTGCCGAGCTGCGCTTCCTGCATCTGGATGCCAAAGGCACGATCCTCGACCGTGGCCGAATCGCCGCCAGCGCTCCAGGCCAGACCTGGTTCGTCAACTGGGCGGACTTCCCGAGCCTGAGCGTGCTCGACAACGGCGACTGGGTGAGTTTCTTCCTGCAGAAATCCGGGGTCGGCAGTTATGCCTACGATATCCACCTGACCCGCTCGCACGACCAGGGCCGGCACTGGAGCAAGCCCCTGCGGCTCAACCGCGACGGCACCCAGAGCGAACATGGTTTTGTCTCGCTGCTGCCGGCCGGCGGCGACAAGGTGTTGGCCATCTGGCTGGATGGTCGGCACAGCGCAGCCGCATCGCCAAGCACCAAGGCGGCGGGCGACCAAGCCGCGGCGCCTTCCGGGGCGATGAGCCTACGCAGTGCCGTGATCGATGCGCGCGGACGGTTCAGTCAGGAAAGCGAGATCGACGCCCGTACCTGCGATTGCTGCAGCACCGACGCGGTGCAAAGCGGCGGGCACGCTGCGCTCGTCTACCGCGACCGCAGCGAAGACGAAATCCGCGATACCCGGTTCAGCCGGCGCGAGGCGGATGGCCGCTGGAGCGCGCCGGCCTTGGTCCATGCCGACCAATGGCGGATGCCTGCCTGCCCGGTCAATGGACCGGCGCTGGCCGACAACCAGGGCCGCTTGCTGGCGCTGTGGAGCACCATGCCGGACGGACCGATGCGGGTGCGCGCGGCCTTCGGCGACGGCCAGGGCTTCGGCGCCATGCAGGAGATCGAAGCCGGTGAGGGCGTGCTCGGCCGGGTCGATGCCAGCGCCTTCGGCGCCCGCGGCTTCCTGATCGCCTGGCTGGGCGCCGCGGCCGAACACCCCGAACAGAGCGCACTCAAGCTGGCGGTACTCGACAGCGAACGCGGCCTGCAGGAACAAACCACCGTGATCGAACTGCCACGCGGCCGCAGCATCGGCTTCCCGCGGCTGGCCAGCATCGGCGCCATCGCCGTGCTCGCCTGGACCGAACCCAGCGAATCCGGCAGCCGCATCCGCCTGCTGCGCATCAGCCCGTAGTCTGCGGCAAGGGTGAAATTGTGGGAGCGACGGCAAGTCGCGACTCGGTAATCGAAGCGACAGTCGCAAAATTGTGGGAGCGACGGCACGTCGCGACTGGCCGATCCAAGCGAGAGTCGCGAAACTGTGGGAGCGACGGCACGGCGCGACTGTCGCAGCGGCCGACAGTCGCGACGTTCCGTCGCTCCCACAACCGCGCGCGCCGGCTTGGCATCCGTCCTCCACCCGCCGGGCTATATCGGCAGGCTGATCTCGGCCAGATAGCGGCCGCCTTCGACGCGCGTATCCAGACGGGCCGAATCTCCAACCAGCGCCTGCAAACGCGCCCGGATCGAGCGTTGTCCCAGGTGATGACCGTGGTGCACTGGCCGGGCCGGATGGCTGGCGCAATCGTTGGCCACGCGGATGATCAGGCGATCGTCCTGCACGCTAACCACGATACTCACCCGGCCTCCGGCCGTGAGTGGCTCAATGCCATGTTGCACGGCATTTTCGACCAGGGGCTGCAGCGACAGGCAAGGCACCCGGGTGGCCGGCAAGGGTGACGGCAACTGCCAGTCCACCTGCAGCCGCTCGCCCAGGCGCAACGCCTCGATCGCCAGGTACTGCCGGGCCAGTTCGATCTCCTCCGCGAGCGGGATGCTCTCCGGGCGCGACAGTGCCGCCCGGAACAACTCGGACAGATCGAGCAACACCTGTTCGGCCGCCTGCGGGCGCTGGTGCACCAGGGCCGCCGCGGTATTCAGCGTGTTGAACAGGAAATGTGGGCGGATCCGCGCCTGCACCGCCTCCAGCTCGGCCTGCTTGCTCTGCACCAGCAACTGCCGGCCGCGCCAGTAATTCTGGAACGCGACCAGAGCAAACAGTCCGACCACCAAGGCAATCCCAAACATCTGCACTAACAGATTGCGCCAGGCCCCGTTCGGCCAAAACCAGATCTCGCGCAGTAGCAGATAACTGGTCGCCATCACCGCCAGCGTGCCCAGCAACAACAGCGCAAGCGTTAGCCAGGCCAGCCGCCAGGCGCTCCACGCCGCCAGGCCCCGACGCAGCAGATAAAGCCCGCCCAGCGTCAGCAGGATCACCCACTGGATCGCCAGCGAAACCAGCCCGAAATACACCCAACGATCCCCGATCAGACCCGGCGACAGCGCCAGCACCAGCGCCAGCCCCTCGCCAGCCAGCACCACCGAAACAATCGCCGGCGCCTGCCACAGGGCATCGAGAGGGTGGGACTTTGCTGTGGTCATGGGGGAATGGGGGAACGGGGAATGGGGGTGGGGAGTGGGGAGGCGGGAAGCGAAGGATCAAAAACGGCGTCGTCCCGGCGAAAGCCGGGACCCAGTGCCCAAGAACGCCGCAACTTTCAGCACTGGGCCCCGGCGTTCGCCGGGGCGACGGCTCTTTCTGTCCTCAGTCCACTGGCCTCGGTCTTCGGTCCTCTGTCCTCCGTCCTCTGAAAGCGTCGTCCCGGCGTAATCCGGGACCCAGTGCCCAAGACTGCCGCAACTTTAAGCACTGGGCCCCGGCGGTCGCCGGGGCGT
>JBFXKH010000165.1:0-5936 GCA_050173995.1 Lysobacterales bacterium
TCGTTGAAGACCAGTGCGTCGGTGCTCTGCGCAATGGTAGCTTATGGCCAACCAATTGTTCCTCCGCCTTGTTTGCAGTGGAACGTCGCCAGCGCGTAGCCCGGATGCAGCGCAGCGGGTTTTCAAGAGCGGAGCTGGTGATCCGGGGATGTCGTTTCACAGATAGATCTACCGGTATGACAAGCTTCGCTGTTGAAAGCCCGCTGCGCTTCTTCCGGGCTACGCGCTGGCTGTGACCTACGGCATCCAAAGCGCCGCACGCCATAAGCTCTGTTCAGCGCTGCGGGCAGGATTCACGATGTCGGGTCCACGCCTGCGGCGCTTGACCCGACCTACGGACTGCGGGCGGCATTCAAAGCGGCGCGGAGCGCCGCTCGCCTTACTTCTGCGGTGGCTTGGGTTATGATCGGCGGACGGGTGCCAGCCGGTGACGGCGCACCCATCCATCCGCGTTGCGTGGGTGCGCTGGTGCGCCAGCCATCGCGGCGTGTCTTTTCGTTTGAGCGGGCGCAAGTCCGCGGGGAGTGGATCATGGCGTTGCGCAAAAAACCGCTGGTGGTAGCCCTTTCGTTGCTGTTGTCGGCCCAGGGGGACGGTATCGCCCGCCCGGCCGGTCTCTCGATCAGTAGCCGTCCGTCGGCCTCGCCGACACCAGAACAGGTGGCCGCGGCCCGCGATAACCGCCTGCTGGTACTGCAGGCGGGCATATTCGATCCGGTAAGTGAGCAGTTGGTCAGCGAACGCTTTGGCCTGAGCGCGGTCGCCAACAGCCGTTACGCCGTGGTGCAGTTTGCCGAGGGCAGGCGATTGAGCGCGGCGCAGTTGCGCGCACTCGGCGCCGAGGTGCTGGACTACGTGCCGCACAATGCCTACCTGGTACGCCTGCACAACCCGGCCGATGCCGGTCTACGTCAACATCCGGATGTGCGCTTTGTCGGTCCCTGGCAGCCGGCCTGGAAGATCGCGCCGGACCTGCAGAATGTCGGTGCGGTGGGCAGTCTGATCGTCGATGTCTATGGCTTTCGTGGTGAGGATCAGGCGAAGTTTCTGGCTCGCTTGGCGGCTTCGGTAGGCTCGGCCGAACTGGCCGGTGGCGAGCCCCAAGGTAAGCTGCCGCATGCTTGGTTCCGGGTCGCGGCGGCCAGCCTTGATGCGTTTCTGGGCGAAGCGGCGATGATCGAAGAGGTGAGCTGGATGGCGCGCTTCGAACTTCCCCACCTGCACAACCGCGATTCGATCGGTCCGATCCAGAGCAACCAGGCAACCACGGCCACCGGTCCGACCCCGGACCAGGCGTCGATCTGGACCAAGGGTCTGACCGGCGCCGGCCAGATCGTCGGCGTCGCCGATTCCGGTCTGGACCGCAACCAAGAATTTTTTATCAACCTTAATAAAGGCAGCGGGGTGGTGACCGCGGTAACCGATGCGGTCAATGTCAGCCCGCCGGCACTCGGCACCACCCACCCAAACAACAAGGTGTTCGGCTATTTCGTGATGCCGGGTGCGTCGCCCTATGACGATAACCAGGATTGTGGTGGCGGCCCGACCAGCTTTCATGGCACCCATACCAGCGGTACCGTCGCCGGCGATGCCGGGGTCACCGCCACGCCCAGTTCGGGTGGCTGGACCGCGGGCGACGGCATGGCGCCGAATGCGCAGTTGCTGTTCCAGGACATTGGCAATGACAGCACCGGCTGTCTGAGCGGCGTGGGCGGTCAGCCGATGTGGGAGCAATCCCGAGCCGCTGGCGCCTTCGTCCACAGCAACAGCTATGGTTCCAATTTCAGCGGCGCCTATTCCGGCGGCGATCTGGATGTCGACCAGGCCACTTGGGACAACCAAGACCTGCTGATCGTATTCTCGGCCGGCAATGATGGCCCTGGCGCGAGCACCATCGGCCACCCCGGCCACGCCAAGAACGTGTTGACGGTCGGCGCGCTGCAGCATGGGAATAGCCCGACCGTAGTCAGTTTCTCCAGCCGCGGTCCGGCCAGCGACGGCCGGCGCAAGCCGGATATCCAGGCGCCGGGTACCTCGATCATTTCCGCCAGCGGCAATGACGAGGATGCTTCCGCCAATGGCGGTGCCGCGACCAAGCCGCTGAGCGGCACTTCGATGTCGGCGCCGACTGTGGCCGGCGGCGCCGCTCTGATGCGCCAGTATTTCGTCGATGGCTACTACCCGAGCGGGGTCAAGACCGCCGCCGATGCGCGCAATCCCCTGGGTGCCGAGCTCAAGGCGACCCTGATGAACGGCACCAGCTTTGTCAGCAGCACGCCCGACAACATCTACGGATGGGGGCGGATCTGGCTGGACAACAACCTGTACTTCGCCGGCGGCGCCACCGATCTGCGCGACCTGCGCAATTTCGCCGTGAGCGGGGATACCGGTATCCAGACCGGACAGACGCACAGTTACCAGGTTCAGGTCGATGCCGGGCAGGAGTTCCGCGCCACCCTCGCCTGGTACGACCCGCCACCGGCGCTGGGCACCGGCGCGGCCCTGGTCAATAACCTCGATCTGGAAGTGCAGCAGGGCGCCACTATCTACAAGGGCAATGTGATCACCGGCAGCGGCGCGACGGCGGTGTCGGTCACCGGTGGCAGCGCCGATATCCTGAATCCGGTCGAGCAGGTGCGCTTCACGGCACCGGTGGCCGGTCTGTATACCCTGCGCGTCAAGGGCAGCGCAGTGCCTGGCAATGGCGATCGCTATTCCGATCAGCAGGGCTACGCCCTGGCGGTTTCCAGCGCGCAGTGCGCCTCGGCGGTCAGCACTCCGGCCAGCGCCCTGGTCCTGACGACGGGTGGCACGGGCGTGACACTGAGCCCGACCCACGCCAGCGCCAGCACCTTCCAGGCCTACCGCGCCGAGGGCAGTTGCGCCAGCGCCAATGCCGGCGATTTCCAGTTGATCGGACCAGCGGCGAGCGGCAGCCTGCTCGATACCACGGCCCAGGGCGGTATCGGCTATGCCTACAAGGTGCGGTTTGTCGATGGCTGCGGCGAAGGCCCGCTTAGCGTCTGCCAGGACATCGTTTCGGCGGCGCAATGCACGCTGTTGCCAGAATTCAATCCGCAGTCGCTGGTACCCACCAGTGCCCCGAGCGCAGGCAGTTGCGGCGTGGACCTGAGCTGGACGGCGGCCGCTTCGGCCTGTCCGGCGGCGAGCAATGTGGTTTATAACGTCTATCGTTCGACCGATCCGTTCTTTACCCCGGGCGCCGCCAATCGCATCGCCACCGGCATCAGTGGCACCAGTTTCCACGATGCCCTGGTCGATTCGCTGACCACCTATTACTACGCGGTCAAGGCCGAAGACAACACCACCGGCAACAACGGGCCGAACGGTGGCAACGAGACCCCGGAGGTATTCCGCCGCAAGGTCACCCCGGCCGCCGCCACCACGGTGCCGGGTACCTTCAGCGACGGCGCCGATTCGCCCTCGTTCATGCTGCAAGACAATGTCTGGAGCATCAGCAACGATCGCGCCGCGACCGGCGTGCTCAGTTATCGCAGCGCCCTGGACGGCGCCGGCACCTATACCGCGGACACCTGCGCGACCATCCAGACGCCACCGATCACCCTGCAGGCGGGCAGCCCGGCGCTGAGCTTCAAGGCCCGCTACGACATCGAACTGCAATGGGATGGCGTGGTGATGGAGATTTCCAACAACGGCGGCGGCACCTGGACCGACCTGCCCCCGGATGGCGGCTACCCGAACACCCTGTCGCAAACCCAGGGCAATGGCTGCGGCTATCCGCCTTCGCAGGGCGCCTTCACCGGCAGCAGTGGCGGCGTGTTCGTCAACCGCAGCCGCAACCTCTCGGCCTTCGCTGGGCAAACCGTGCAAATTCGCTGGCGTTTTACCAGCGACAGTGGTGCGGAAGAGGAAGGCTTTTACCTGGATGACGTGCAGGTGAGCAATGCTTCGACGCCGGGTAGCTGTCAGGGAGTCACCCTGTTCTCGAACGGCTTCGAATAAGCGCAGCCCAACGCCGAACACACGAAGGGCGCCAACGACGGCGCCCTTCGTCTTTTGCCATCCGGGGTATCGCTCAGCGCCTCTTGACGTGCCGCATCAGCCGCCGGCGCTTGGCCTGCTGGCCTTCGGTCAGTACGTTTTTCTTGCCGGCGAACGGGTTGTCGCCCTTGCGCAGGTCGAGCACCACCGGGCTTTACCGATTTTCGGCCAACCGGCCCCGGCCAGAACTTACGAAGACCGCTTCTTCTTGAGCGGTTTCGATGGTTTCAACTTTGCCGCCCGGAACTCGGCTTCGCTGGACGGGGAAAGGTTGGGCCGGCCGGCCAGGATGCCCATGTTGATCGTTCCCTTGGCGAACAAGGTCTCGCCGCTCTCGAGTTCGACATTCAGCTCGTCCTTGGCCTCGGAATGTACGGTATAGACGTGCTTGCCCGGCTCGACGCTGGCGACGAAGTAATTGCCGTTGCGCAGCTTGCCCAACTCGGCCTCGCCTTCGCGAACGATGAAACCCACCGCGCTCCCAGCAAATTTCTTCGGGCGAAAGAAAACGATCTGGGCCTTGCCTTCGGCCGGCGCGGCCAGTTCGATGGTGTTGGGTTGGGATGGCTTCTTTGCTACAGCCACCGGCGACGCCGTAACGATGGCCAAAGCGGTCAGTGCCGCGAATATCCAATGCTTGCTCATGGTTTACCTGCTGGTTGTGGAAGAAGGGTAGGTGCTGCTGCTGGTGGTGGTGCAAGCGGAATCGGCTCCGCCAGGTCGCCAAGGATAAGGCTGCCAACGGGAATCTCGACATTGTCGCCGCCCACAAAGAAACCGGCAACGCCAAAAAGTAGGCTGACCGTCATCGCCTTGTTGGTCTTGTCGTCGGCGAGGCTGGCAGCACTGTTGCGCAGCCTGACCTGGCGGCCCTGCCACTGCATGGTGCGCAATTTGAGCAGCAGCTCGCCCGGTTTGCCGAGCATGCCGCGCCGATCGGCGTGGATCACCTCGCCGTGGGCAGCGACACCGCTGGGCAGCACCTCCACGCCATTCAACAGAACCCGCGTCCGGGATTCCAGCCGGAAGGTGTCGCCGATCTTCGCCGTCGCCGATCCCACCGCATCGAGCACGACAAACCGCAGGGTCGTCCCGGCCGGAATGACATCGCCGGCAAGATCGATACGATCGATGGCATCCTCCGCCAACACCGGCGCCGCCTCAGCGGTCTCTGCTCCGGCCGCCACAAACGTCGATGTCGGCACCACCCCGCGCTGATCGACGCTGGAACAGGCGGCGAGGGCCAGGCAGAGGATAAAACTTGCTGTTCGGTTCACGCTGTCTCCTGATAAATACAATCAAAGTTGATTGAAGAGTGTTCTGGGTTTCCGGTTAGAAGTTGGGTGTCCTGGGTTTCCGCCCAGACCAACGATCCCTTGGCCGTTGAAGTCCAACTCGGTGGTGTCTTGCAGGCACAACACCACCGAATGCGCGGCCATGCGCCGCTGGGCGGACTCCCAATGCGGCGACAGGATGTCTCGCCAACCGATGTCTTTGGGGGCAAAAAACCGATACGCCGCTTGCGTGTCAGCCCAATCGCCACAGGCGCCGGGAATGCGCGTCATCGGCTGTCGAGCGAACTCATCCGCCGGTTCAGGCGCTTATCACCCAGATCCAAGTTCGCAAACTCCTCGGCTACCCAGCTCATCTGTATCCATGATTCGTTATCGGATCAGCATGTTACGATACATTACTCACGTTGTGTTTAATGGAATGGCTTTACCGGGCTTTATCGTCCTGGGTTCCGTTGTACGCCTCGCCAGAGTCTCGTTGACGAACTTCGCTCAGCCAGTAGCCAACAGAGGGTGGCTTGAGCAACTCGATCTCGGCCCAATAAGAAGTAAATCGAGAACCAAGCAGTTTAATACGTCCACTTACCCGAATACTTGAATTTGTCAATAGAGCTAGGCTGG
>JBFXKH010000166.1:0-5749 GCA_050173995.1 Lysobacterales bacterium
GACCTTGTCGTTGCGACAATCACTCATACGCTGGCCAGCGATTCGACACCAACTCGCCGAACCACCACGAAAACGCCAGCGCCAAACCGATCGCTTGATCGAGATATTAGGTTAGCGCTTATGGGCGGAAGCCGGGGCCCAGTGGTGACCGTAGCGGCACATTAGAAAATGGGTCCCGGCGTTCGCCGGGACGACGGCTATCTGTCCTGCGTATTCTGACCTTCGTCTTCTGATCGGCGGAAGCCGGGGCCGAGCCGTGGATGGAACCGAGCCAGCATCAGTCGATTTCGCGAACCACGCGCAGGCCGACCGTGTTGTAGCCGGTGTCGGCATCGAAATCCTCGCGCTGGGCGACTTCCAGTTCACCCGCAACGCTGGCCCAGGAACTGCCCATGGCCAGATGTTTGCGGCAGTTGCCGGCGCAGTCGGAGACCCATTCGCGGACATTGCCGACCAGGTCGAAGACGCCACCAGTGGCGGCAAAGCGGCGCACTGCGGCGGTCTCGGCGGCGCCGTCATCGCAGGCCAGCGCCGAACGGTCGCGGTAGCGGGCGTTGAACTGGCGGTCGCCGATATTGGCGCCGCAATCCTCAAGCTTGCCGCCCTGACTGGCCAACGCCTCCCATTCCGCGGCGGAGGCCAGCCGGTAGCGCTGCCCGCTCGCCTTGCCCAACCAGGCGGCGTAGGCCTGGGCATCTTCCCAATCGACGCAGACCACCGGGTGCGCGCCGGTCTGTGCAAAGCCCGGAGACTGCCAAGTGCGCGAGCGCGAACTGCGGAAACCGCTTTCGCGGTCTCGGCAGCTTGGGCGCTGTGCGCGGCTCGTGGCGCCACCGGCGGCCCAGAACTGACGGAACTGATCGACCGTGACTTCGGTCCGCGCCACCGCCAGTCGCTTGCCGGCGATTTGTTTGATGATCAGCTCGGGGCCTTTGCCTTTGCCGATAACGTCACTGAAAACGTAACCTGGCTTGCCGATGCCACGGGCACTCTTGATGCCGGCGCTGGCTTCGGCCTGACCCGGGGTCAGCGCCAAGGCACGCTGGAACGCGCTGGTCGCAGCCGCTTCGTCCCAGCGGGCGAGCGCCGATCGGCCTTCGTCCAGCGCCGCGTTCAGCAATTGATTGCGCTGATCCTGGTAGTTCTGGCGCAACTCCCCGGCACTGTCGAATTCCCCGGCGACCGCGATCGCGCGCTCGGAATAATCCTGCCACTCGGCGAGCTGCCCGGCGGCCAGGGCGGTCGCCGCCATCTTCGCGTAGGCGCGTCCAGTCTCCAGCAGACCGGCTTTGGCCTCGGCGTTTTTTGGCTCGATTTTCAGCGCCAATGCATAGCGCTCGCCGGCATTGCGACCGGGGGGCTGGGTCAGGCGCTGCGCGGCCAGGTCGGCGCGGGCCAGACGCAGCAGGGTAGCGACCGGGTCGATCACCGTGGTCGCCACTGCCACTTGATAGTAAGCGCGGTCCGCCTCGCTTTGCAGGCTGGGATCGGCAGGAACCAGCCAGGCGCTGTCGTCGAGGTTCAAGCCGGTCTGATCGGTGCCAGTAGATTCCAGAAGATCGGTGCCATCGGCCGCGAGCGGGTCGGGAGCGGATGAACTGCTTTGCGTCGTGCCGGGATCGGTGGCAACCGCCGGCAAAGTCCCTGGCGAATCCGACTTCCCGGACCAAACCAGTGCCCCGATGACCAGTGCCGCGACCAGAGCGGCGATGGCCGCCGGCATCTGCCAGCGTGGCCGGGGCGTGCCGCTGGGGGCGGCACGGGTCCGAGCGGGATCGACGGGGGGCTCGCGCCTGCGGCTGGGCGGGGTTGGGGTCGGGGCGTCATGCCGTGCCGCGGGCGCGGGCAGCGGCGCGCTCCGTGTCGTGGCCTGCGCTGTTGCGGCATTGTCCGGCGCGGTCCGATGCGGGGTGTAATTGACGCTCGGCGTCTCGGATTCGGTGACCGGAATGCGGTTTACGATCGGCGTGACTTGATCATGCAGAGCCGCTGTGCTGGGTGGTTTTTCGGTAGCGGCAATCACCGGTGTCGGCGGCATCGGTCGCGCCGAGCCTGTCGAAGGCGCTGCCGGTGCCGATGGCGAGTGCGCTGCCGCTGCCGCCGTGCGCAGGGTGGCCGATTCACCGGCCGGGCCGCTCTCCGCCGTGGTCAGCACTGGCAGTGGCGCTGGACGCGTCGGCGCATCCGCTGTCGGCACCGACTCTGCGCGCACCGGCCTGGGCGGAGCCACCGGCGGCTTCGGTTGTGCTGTGTCGGGGTGTGTTGGCCCTGTGGCTGCCGGTACTCTGGCCGCTGGTGCCGGCGCGTCGGCATCGGCTTCGGGTGCCGCGTTCGGCTTGCGATTGACCAGGTTGCTGGCCATCGCCGCGGCCGAGGCAAACAGCTTAGGTAAGGCCGGCATCGGCACGGTCGGCGCATCCGGCGCCCGTGCTGGCTTGCTGGCATGGGTCGGTTCGGCCAGCGCGGTGATGCGGGTCAAGGCGGCCAAAAACTCTTCGGTGCCTTGAAATCGCTCGGCCGGATCCTTGGCCATCGCGCGGTCGATCAAGGGCTGCCAGTGGCGGCGGTGCTCGGGCAGGGTCGGCACCGGTTCGAATACGTGCGCGTAGGCAATCGCAAAGCCGTCCTCGCCGTCGTAGGGCGGGTTGCCGGTCAGCGCCTCGAACGCCAGCGCGCCCAGCGAATACACGTCGGAGCGGCCATCGACATCGCTGCCGCGGGCCTGCTCCGGGCTCATGTAATGACTGGTGCCGACGCTGACCCCGGCATTGGTGATGCGCGAGGTCTTGGTGACCGCGCGGGCGATGCCGAAATCGGTCAGCACCGGGTTGTCGTTCGGATCGAACAGCACATTGCCGGGCGCGACATCGCGGTGCACGATGCCGCGCTGGTGGGCGAAACCGAGCGCGCGGGCGACGCCGGACAGCACCCGCACCACCTCGGCTTCCGGCACGCCATTCCGAATGCGTTTCAGAAAGTCGCCGTTCGGCAGGTGCTGCATCGAAAAATAGTGCAGCTTCTCCTCGGTGATTCCGACGTCGTACACCGCGACGATATTGGGATGCGCCAGCGAGGCCAGGGTGCGCGCCTCCTGGGTGAAGCGGCGCGAGAAGCTGGGGTCGGAGACCATCGCCGGGTTCATCACCTTGAGCGCGACCTCGCGTTCCAGCGAAGTCTGCACGGCCAGATAGACCTTGGCCATGCCGCCAATGCCGATCTCGCGTTTGATCAGATAGCCCGGAATCTGGATCACAATGCACCGCAGCCAAGACAGAGTCCGGATTCTAGCAACGAAGCCGGGTCCGCTGCGCCTGGCCGATCCTGCCAGACCGTGGCGGTGGTGCGGGGGCGACGGAATTGAGGGATCGACGGGGTGGTGGGAGCGACGGGGTTGTGGGAGCGACGAAACGTCGCGACTTGCCTTTCGAAGCGACAGTCGCGACGTTCCGTCGCTCCCACAATTCCCATCCCGCGCCTCCCGCCTCCCGGGTTATCATTGGCCGCTTTGCGCAGTGCCTGTGCCCACCCGGTCGGGTCTGGCGCGCAGCATTCGGAGTTCGGATGAAAACCTGGCTGGTTACCGGCGGTGCCGGATTCATTGGCAGCAACTTTGTGCTGGCGCACGCCGGCAAGTCGGCGCGCATCGTCAATCTGGATGCGCTGACCTATGCCGGCAACCCGGACAACCTGGCGGCGCTGGCCGGCGATCCGGGGCATGTGTTCGTGCACGGCGATATCCGCGATGGCGAGCGGGTGCGCGGCCTGCTCGATGCGTACCGGCCCGAGGCGATCATTCATTTCGCCGCCGAAAGCCATGTCGATCGCTCGATCGATGGGCCGGCGGCGTTCGTCGCGACCAATGTGCTCGGCACCCTCAACCTGCTGGAATGCGCGCTCGCCCATTACCGCGCGTTGCCCGAGGCTGAGCGCGCCGGGTTTCGCTTCCTGCATGTTTCGACCGACGAAGTGTATGGCTCGCTGGGCAGCCAGGGGAGTTTCAGCGAAACCAGTGCGTATGCGCCGAACTCGCCGTACTCGGCGAGCAAGGCGGCCAGCGACCATCTGGTCCGCGCCTTCCACCACACCTACGGGCTGCCGGTGCTGACCACCAATTGCTCGAACAATTACGGGCCGTTGCAGTTTCCGGAAAAGCTCATCCCGCTGATGATCGCCAAGGCGCTGGCCGGCGAACCGCTGCCGGTCTACGGCGACGGCCGCAATGTCCGCGACTGGCTGCATGTCGGCGACCACGTCGGCGCTATCCACGCGGTGCTGCAAGGCGGCCGGGTGGGCGAGGTGTACAACATCGGCGGCGAAGCCGAGCGCGAGAACATCGCCGTGGTGCGCGCGATCCTGGCGCTGATCGACCAGCGTCGTCCGCTGCCCGATGGGTCCAGCCGCGAGGCGTTGATCCGCTACGTCGCCGACCGTCCCGGCCACGACCGCCGCTATGCGATCGACGCCAGCAAGATTCGCGGCGAGCTCGGCTGGCGACCGGCGCGGACCTTCGAATCCGGTCTCGCCGAAACCATCGACTGGTACCTGCAACACCAGGACTGGTGCGAGCGCGTTCGCAATGGCGCCTATCGTGGTGAGCGGCTCGGCGCCGGCGTCTGAGACGCCCGCCGCCGCCGGCCGGGCAGCGTCCGGGTCGAAAGCTCGGCGGTTTCCGGCGATACTGGGCGGCCGGAACCTGGTGAATCGTGTCGATGGCTACGCAAAAAGGCATCATCCTCGCTGGCGGCGCCGGCAGCCGGCTGCATCCGCTGACCCTGTCGGTGAGCAAGCAACTGCTGCCGGTGTACGACAAGCCGATGATCTATTACCCGCTGTCGGTGCTGATGCTGGCCGGTATCCGCGAGGTGTTGATCATCAATACCCCGCACGAGCAGGCGCTGTTCCAGCGACTGCTCGGTGACGGTTCGGCCTGGGGCATGGACATCCGCTACGCGCCGCAGCCGAGCCCCGATGGGCTGGCCCAGGCCTATCTGATCGGCCGCGAGTTCGTCGCCGGCCAGCCGTCCTGTCTGGTGCTCGGCGACAATATCTTCTACGGCCACGGCCTGACCGAGGTGCTGCGCCGGGCCGCCGCACACACCCACGGCGCGACCGTGTTCGGCTATTGGGTGAACGACCCGGAACGCTACGGCGTGGCCGAGTTCGATGCCGCCGGGCGGGTGCTCAGCCTGGAGGAAAAGCCGGCCGCGCCGCGTTCGCATTACGCGGTCACCGGGCTGTATTTCTATGACGGCCGCGCCAGCGATTTCGCCCGCGAGCTGAAACCCTCGGCGCGCGGCGAACTCGAAATCACCGACCTCAACCGGCGCTATCTGCAAGACGGCAGTCTGCGCGTCGAGAAACTCGGCCGCGGTTACGCCTGGCTGGATACCGGTACCCACGAATCGATGCAGCAAGCCGGCAATTACATCGCCACCATCGAGGCGCGTCAGGGCCTGCGCGTATGCTGCCCGGAGGAGATCGCCTTCCAGAACGGTTGGATCGACGCCGCGCAATTGCTGCGTCTGGCCGAGCCGCTGAAAAAAAGCGGCTACGGCGAATACCTGGCGCGGGTGGCAGCAGGCGAGGGCGCGCAGTGAATCCCGCAATCAGCGCCCTACAGCCGTCGCCCCGGCGCACGCCGGGGCCCAGTGCTGACAGTGACCGCAAAGTTCAAAACTGGGCCCCGGCTTCCGCCGGGGCGACGTTGTTTTATCTTTTGACTTCGGTCCTCCGTCGTCTCGACTGGGTC
>JBFXKH010000167.1:0-5727 GCA_050173995.1 Lysobacterales bacterium
GTCGAGCGTGACCGCCCGCGCCGGATCACTGAAACCGAAGCGGCGCCGATGCAGCGCATCGAAGGCCGCGCGCATGTCCACGTCCAGCGGCAGTTCCAACGCGGCATCGGTGCCGGCGTATTTCAGTCGCGCCCGCTGCTCGACGCTGATAGCGGCGAGCGGCACGTCCTGCGCCGCCAACGCGGCGCGCGCAACTTCGGCGGCGCGCGCTGCACATTCCGCCCAGCCGCCGACGGCGACATCGCTGCCGACGCCATCCTGGCGCGTGACCCGCAGCTCGGCCAGGCCCATGCCATAGGCCGAGAGCACGCCGGCCAGCGGGTGGATCATCACCCGCCCGATCTCCAGCGCATCGGCGACCCGGCAGGCATGCTGGCCGGCGGCGCCGCCGAAGCAGACCAGGGTGCTATCGGCGAGATCATGGCCGCGCTCGACCGACACCCGCTTGATCGCGCGCGCCATGGCATCCACCGCAATCGCCACGAAGCCTTCGGCCAGCGCCGTGGCCGTCATCCCGGTGGCCTGCGCGAGATCGGCAAAGCGCGCCTGCACGGCATCGACATCGATGACTTGATCGCCCTCCGGCCCGAACAGCTTGGGAAAGAATTCCGGGCGCAGGCGCCCGAGCTGTACATGGCAATCGGTCACCGTCAGCGGCCCGCCACGGCGATAGCAGGCCGGCCCCGGCAGCGCGCCCGCCGATGCCGGCCCGACCCGCAGTCGCGCGCCATCGAAGCTGCAGATCGATCCGCCACCGGCGGCGACGGTATGAATCGCCAGCATCGGTGTGCGCAGGCGAACGCCCGCGACCTCGGCTTCGTCCCGCCGCTCATAACTGCCGGCGTACCAGGACACATCGGTCGAAGTGCCGCCCATGTCGAATCCGACCAGACGGCGGTAGCCCGCAGCCTCGGCGGTTTTCACCATGCCGACGATGCCGCCGGCCGGCCCGGACAGCACCGCGTCCTTGCCGCGAAATGCGTCGGCCGCGACCAGGCCACCGTTCGACTGCATGAACAACAACCGCGTCTGGCCAAGCGCGCCCTGCACCCGATCGACATAGCGGCGCAATACCGGCGACAGATAGGCATCGACCACGGCGGTATCGCCGCGCGGGATCAGCTTGATCAGCCGGGCCATGTCGTGGCTCAACGAAATCTGCGTGAAACCGACCTCGCGCGCGATCGCCGCCAGTTGCGCCTCGTGGTCCGGAAACCGGTCGGCGTGCATCAGCACGATCGCGATCGCGCGCAGTCCGCGATCGAAAGCTTCGACCAAGGCCGCACGCACCGCTGGCGTGTCGATCGCACGCAGTACCTCACCTTCCGCCGTCAGCCGCTCGTCGATTTCGATCGCTTCGGCATAGAGTGGCGAGGGCAACTCGATCCGCCGCGCAAACAACTTCGGCCGCGCCTGATTGCCGATCCTGAGCGCATCGCCGAAGCCCTTGGTAATCGCCAGCAACACCGGCTCGCCGCGGCGTTCCAGCAGCGCATTGGTCGCCACCGTGGTGCCCATCTTCACCGCATCGATCAGCGCCGCCGCATCGCCCGCCGCATCGCCCAGAATCGCGCGGATGCCGGCGACCGCGGCATCGGCGTAGTGCCCCGGGTTTTCCGACAGCAGCTTGCGCACCGACAGCGCGCCGTCCGGCGCCCGCCCGACGATATCGGTGAAGGTACCGCCACGGTCGATCCAGAACTGCCAGCCGCCTTGCATAGTCACCCGTGCCCGAAATCGCGCAAACCACAGTCTATTCGGCGCGGCCGTTGCTGGCTATTCAGCGCCAGCGTTGCGCAGATGGAGCGGAATTGGCGTAGGTCGGGTCAAACGCCGCAGGCGTGGACCCGACAATCTCCAACATTGCCGCGCTGCCGGGCATGTCGGCTCCACCGCTGCGCGGCTTGAGCCGACCTACGGCCTCCACCGCTGCGCGGTTTGAGCCGACCTACGGCTTTGCGGGAGGCCCGGTGTGAGATGACCTTAGTCACTATCCACTCGCTTGGCGGTTTGACAGAATGCTTCCCCCAACAGACGGGACGCCCATGGACGCCAACGCAGCGGCGATTACGTTGACCGGTGTCGGCAAGCGCTATGGCGAGCGCGTCGCACTGGCGGAATTGAACTTGCAGGTGCGGCGCGGCGAGGTGTTCGGCCTGCTCGGGCCGAACGGTGCCGGCAAGACCACCACCATGCATATCGTCGCCGGCTTGCTTGCCGCCGACAGCGGTTCGCTCTGCGTGCTGGGCGGCGATCCGCGCGATCCGACGGTGCGCCAGCGTTGTGGTATCGCGCCCCAGAAGTTGTCGCTGTACGAGGATTTGAGCGGGCGCGAAAACCTGGATTTTTTCGCGCAGACCTTTGGCCTTCGCGGCGCGCATCGGCGCGAACGGGTTGCGGCGGCGTTGCGCTTCGTGGCCCTGGAAGATCGCCAGCACGATCGGGTTTCCACGTATTCCGGCGGAATGCAGCGGCGTTTGAACATCGCGGCCGCGATCGTGCACGAACCGGCCTTGGTGTTGCTCGACGAGCCCACGGTCGGGGTGGATCCGCAATCGCGCAACGCGATCTTCGACAACGTGCTGGCGCTCAAACAGGCCGGCCACACCGTGCTCTACACCACCCATTACATGGAAGAGGCCGAGCGCCTGTGCGACCGCATCGCCATCGTCGATCAAGGCCGCGTGCTGGCCTTGGGCACGCTCGATGGCTTGCTGCGCGAGCATGGCGGCGAGGCCCGGCTAAGCGTCGAACGCGGCGGCCACAACGAGACCCTGCACGGCGATGATCCGCTGCAATTGCTTGCCGCCGAGCTGGCCAAGGGCCCGCTCGATGCCTTCCAGTTGCGCCGGCCGACGCTGGAACAAGTGTTTCTTTCGCTCACTGGCCGGCAACTGCGGGACGAAGCCTGATGAATGCCATCTTCGCGATTGCGACCAAGGATTTGCGCCTGTTGCTGCGCAATCGGGCCACCTTGTTTTTTACCTTCGTCTGGCCGCTGCTGATGGCGATCGGCTTCGGCCTGATGTTTGGCGGCGAGGGCGAGCGCGCCAAAATGCGCGTGCTGATCGATGACCAGGATCGCAGCGCGGCATCGCAGGCATTCGTTGCCGGCCTGCTGGCGCTGGATTCGGTCAGCATGGAGCGCGCCGAGCGCAGCGCCGCCACCGCGCAGGTGAAGCGTGGCCGCGCGGTTGCCTTGATCGCCATTCCCGCCGGTTTCGGAGCGGCCAGCGAGCGCTTGTTCTACGGCGATCCCGCCACCGTGGACGTACTGATCGACCCCAGTCGAAAGGCCGAGATCGGCATGCTGGAAGGCTTGTTGATGCAGGTGGCGTCGCAGGACATGAGTCGCAAGATGACGCAGATAAACCAGGATTCGTCGTGGCTACAAACCGCGCGCCGCGATACGGCAGACCTGGACGATGACCAACGCCAGCGCTTCGATGCCCTGTTCAATGCGCTCGAAAACCTGCCGCAGGATGCGCCGGCCGATGCGGCCGGCAACGACGCCACGCCGGCCTGGCAGCCGCTGAAGGTGCAGACGCAATCCTTGCAGAGCGACCGCCGCGGGCCGCGCAACCCGTTTGCGATCACCTTCCCGCAAGGCATGTTGTGGGGGCTGGTCGGCTGCCTGATGGGTTTCGCCAGCGGCTTTGCGCAGGAGCGCGAAAAGGGCACCTGGTTGCGCTTGCGCACCGGCCCACTGGGCACCCGCCGATTGATGGCCGGCAAGGCGTTGGCCGCGATGATCGCGCTGGTGGTGGTGCAACTGGTGCTGTTGCTGCTGGCGCGGCTGGTGTTCGGGCTGACCGTGGAATCCCTGCCGGCGCTGGTGCTGGTGGTGGCGGCGAGCGCAGTGGCATTCACTGGCCTGATGCTGCTGATCTCCAGCGCCGGCCGCACCGTGCAAGGGGTGTCCAGCGCCGGCTGGGCGGCATTGATGCCAATGATGATGGTCGGTGGCGGCATGATCCCGTTGATCGCGATGCCCGCCTGGATGGCCACGGTTTCCGCCTTCAGTCCGGTGAGCTGGTCGCTGCGCAGCCTGGAAGGCGCGATCTGGCGCGGCTACCAATGGTCGGATTATCTCTGGCCGGTCACGGGCATGGTGTTGCTCGGCGCGGTGGCGTTCCTGCTCGGTGCCCGTCGCCTTTCGCGCATGATCGACTGAGCGCGACCGGCGCTCCGGCCGACGCTGGCGTGAAGGCAGAAGGTCAGGCGACACGCGAAGCATCGGGTCGGTCGATGGCCTTGGTCTGCCTTACATCGACACATGCGCCAGCCAAACCGGCATCGCCCGCGAAGCGCGCGCCGTTACGTCGGCCACTGAAACACCGCTTCGACACCAACATCGAATGTGCGCGCGATGCGGAAAGCCAATTCCAGTGATGGCGCATAGCGACCCGCCTCCAGTGCGATGATGGTCTGGCGGGTGACGCCCACGGATTTGGCCAGGGCTTCCTGGGTCATTTCGCCATGATCGAAGCGCAGCCGGCGGATCTGATTGACCAGCGGGGTGGCACTCATGGCCTGCGATCGCGCCAATACGATGCGCCGATCACCGCATACTCGACGATCGAGCCTGCCACCAACACCAAGATCAACAAATGCGCGACCACCAGCGGTGTGGCCCAACTCAGTCGGTCCGCCGGTGAGAACCCAAACAGGACGATCAGACCGATGACGCCGAACACCAGTGCGCCGCGGCCCCAGCCGGCCGCACGCACAGTGATTTCACGGTCGCGCTCGTCCTCGGTCACCTGTTGCCTCCAGCGCGATGCCAGGGTCCAGGACAGGATGCCCCAGGCGATCAACAGCATGACGATGCTGCGTCCAATCGCACCGAGATCGCGACGATCCGCCGCGGCGGCAATCACATCGGCCTTGGCCAGCAAAAAGACCGCCACCAGCACGGTGAAACCAAGACCGATCCAGGCGTCCCACTCGCCAGGGGAGACGGACTCTTCGAGCGCGCCCCGGGGTGCCACCGACACGCCATAGATCGAGCCCCAGGCCACGGTGGCGGCCAAGGCCACGCCCAGATTGCCCGAATCGAGCCCAAGCAAACGATCCGGCCCTGCCAGCAGCAGCCAGAGGGCGATACCCGCCAATGCCACCAAAACCGCCAAACCCCAATTCGGCCAACGCATAGTAATCTCCAACGGACGTAATGTAAGGCATACAGTACATCTTTCGGCGCCAATGTCAAGTTAAGCGTACATCTGGAGCAGGAACCTGGGTCGGCTGTCTGGCTGTCGCTCGAAAGATGCGCAGGTCGGCTCGGCCATCTGCCGTCTTACCGCACCGCCGAACTTGTCGGCTCCACCGCTGCGCGGTTTGAGCCGACCTACGTCTGCTGAACCTGCGAGACGTAGGTCGGGTCAAACGCCGCAGGCGTGGACCCGACAATCTCCAACATTGCCGCGCTGCCGGGCATGTCGGCTCCACCGCTGCGCGGTTTGAGCCGACCTACGGCGCTGCTGAACCTGCGAGACGTAGGTCGGGTCAAACGCCGCAGGCGTGGACCCGACAATCTCCAACATTGCCGCACTGCCGAGCATGTCGGCTCCACCGCTGCGCGGATTGAGCCGACCTATGGCGCTGCTGAACCTGCGAGACGTAGGTCGGGTCAAACGCCGCAGGCGTGGACCCGACAATCTCCAACATTGCCGCGCTGCCGAGCATGTCGGCTCCACCGCTGCGCGGTTTGAGCCGACCTACGGC
>JBFXKH010000168.1:0-5665 GCA_050173995.1 Lysobacterales bacterium
TTTACAATCAGCACATCCCGCAAAAAGCCCTGGACCACAAAACCCCGTTCGACGCCATCCGCGACTGGTTCGAAAGACACCCAGAACTATTTGTCAAAAACGTTCGTAAGCATCCGGGACCCGACATCTAACCTTATTCGTTAGGCCTTAGGAGGAGATCATATGGCCATTTGGCGTGTCCATTTACGTCCGGATTCAGATGACATTGACCCTGTTGAGGTCTGCATTCGTCAAGAGGTGGTTGGAATTGGTTGGCGTGTTTCTACAAGACCTGCTGATCTTGATGACTATTGGTCACTTGGGGAAAAGGAATACGGCAATACGGGCTGGTCCCGAGCTGCCAATGCCATAGGATGGAGAATGGCTACCGACGACCTCGTCTGGGTACGAGATTTTTTCGGTGCATATTACCTTGGCAGAATATCTGGAGATTGGGAATACCGCGACGCGCCAGAGAACCTAAAGGCTGACATTGTCAATGTTCGTCCTTGCAAGCTTCATCGTGTCGGGACCAGTATCGCTGGAAAGATAATCAATTGTTTTAGGCCATCCGCGACAGTACAGGAAATCCACGATGAAACTGCTGAGTTGTTCTCACTGTCTGTCTTTAACCGACTGACCAATGCCAATCTTCCTCTTCCCTCACCGCCAAGCATTGATATCTTCAGTCTTCTTTCAGACGTTGATTTGGAAGACGTTATTGGCCTTTATCTCCAGCGAGAGAAAGGCCTCTTATTCGTTCCCAGCTCACGATCAAGGCAAAATACAACGCTCTCGCATGAATATCAGTTGGTTGATCCGAAGACCGGACTACCGACCTACGCTCAAGTAAAGAGCGGCAACGTCACTCTTGATCCAAGGGACTACTATAAATTTCCGCATGAATTCTATCTATTTTGCCCTGCGGGGTATGTCTGCCCATCAACACAGCGTCACGTCATCTGTCTTGATTGTGGAGAGATAGAAACGTTCCTGAACACTAACCGGAGCTTCTTACCTCTGAACGTTGTCGCTTGGCAAAACTTACGAGAGGCATTAAAAGTAAATCGTAAAAATCCTGGCTAACGCATAAGGTTAGATCGTGCGCAGCCACGATGTGAACAGTTAGTTGGACGAACCCGGTGGTGGGCGCGCGCAGCATCCACTGAAAACAAATGGGTGGGGATTCTGGGGACGCGGCGGCTGGGCAATGCGCTGCGGGTTGGTCACGTGGGGGCGATGGCCGTTGCGTTCGCTGGGGTATGCGCTGCAAGCCGGCTTTCCCTGTCAGTGGCTGGATGACGGTCAGCCGTGCGCCTCTGCTTGCGGGCGCTGCAGACCGATGATGTTTGGTGCTGGCGCGGACTGATCTCTGGTCAGTGGGATAGGCTGGGGTGGGCGTAGCGGTTTTCAACGGCGGAGCCGGTTGCCCTGGCAGGTTCGATTTCGATGTGGCTACGGCGCTGGGGTGACCGGCTCCGCCGTTGAAAACCGCTGCGCTCACCGCCAGCCTACGTACGACGCTCACCGCCAGCCTGCGCATGACGCTCACCGCCAGCCTACGTTGCAGTGGCCCGTTGGGTCAGCCCTATGGCATACCGACCAGGACGACCCGGCGGGTCGCCCCTGCGCTGCGCGGTTTGGCTGAGCCGGTGGGCCGCGCGGGCCGTTCGATCAGAGCAGGCCCTTGAGGCGATACAGGGTATCCAGCGCGGCGCGTGGGCTGAGTTGGTCCAGGTCGAGTTCGCGTAGTGCGCGTGCGAGCGCGGGTTCGTGGTCGAACAGGCTGAACTGTTGTGGGGCGGGCTCGGCTGCGGCCTGGCTGTTGCCGATGGCGGTGCTGGCCGGGCGTTCGGCGCGGCGGTCGCGTTCGGATTCCAGCAGGGCCAGATGCGCGCGCGCGGCGTCGATGACGCGGCGCGGTACGCCGGCCAGGGCGGCGACCTGCAGGCCGAAGCTGCGGTCGGCCGGGCCGTCCTTGACTGCGTGCAGGAAGATCAGTTGTTCGCCGTGTTCGACTGCGTCCAGGTGGACGTTGACCACGCCGTCGACGCTGCCGGCGAGCGCGGTCAGTTCGAAATAGTGGGTGGCAAACAGGGTGTAGGCGCGGTTGTGCGCGGCCAGGTGCAGGGCCGCAGCGTGGGCCAGCGCCAGGCCATCGTAGGTCGAGGTACCGCGGCCGACTTCGTCCATCAGCACCAGGCTTTCCGGCCCGGCGTTGTGCAGGATGCTGGCGGTCTCGGTCATTTCGACCATGAAGGTGGATTGCCCGGCGGCCAGGTCGTCGCCGGATCCGATCCGGGTGAAGATGCGGTCGATCGGGCCGATCCGGGCGCGGTCGGCGGGCACGAAACTGCCGATGTGGGCGAGCAGCACGATCAGCGCGGTCTGGCGCATGTAGGTGGATTTGCCGCCCATGTTCGGGCCGGTGATCAGCAGGACGCGCCGCTCCGGCGACAGCTCGGTGTCGTTCGGTTCGAACGGTTCGTCGCGCACTACTTCGACCACCGGATGGCGGCCGCGCAGGATCTCGATGCCGGGCGCTGAATCGAGGATCGGCGCGACCCACTGCGATGCCAGCGCGCGGGCCGCCAGTGCCGCCAGTACGTCGAGTTCGGCCAGTGCGGCGGCGACCCGCTTGAGCGGCACCAGTTCGCCGGCCAGCCGTTGCAGCAATTGTTCGTACAACAGTTTCTCGCGCATCAGCGAGCGCTCGCGCGCCGATAGCACGCGGTCTTCGAAGGTTTTGAGTTCCTCGGTGATATAGCGCTCGGCGCCCTTGATGGTCTGGCGCCGGGTGAAATGCAGCGGCACCCGGTCCTGGTGGGCGTGGCCGATTTCGATGTAATAGCCGTGTACGCGGTTGTAGCCGACCTTGAGCGTGGCGATGCCGCTGGCCTCGCGTTCGCGGGCTTCCAGATCGAGCAGGAACTGGTCGGCATGGCTGGCCAACTGGCGCAGTTCATCGAGTTCCTGATCGAAGCCGGTGCGGATCACGCCGCCATCGCGGGCCAGCAGCGGCGGCGTATCGACCAGCACGGCGCCGAGATGGTCGGCCAGCGCCTGCTGGCCGTCCAGGTCGGCGCACAAGGCCGCGAGCCTGGGACTGTCGATGGGGGCGAGCAAGGCCCGCAACTGCGGCAGCAGGCGCAGGGCATCGCGCACGGTGGCGAGATCGCGCGGGCGCGCTGAGGCGAGCGCGATGCGGGCGTTGATGCGCTCGCAGTCGCCGACCGCGCGCAATAGCTCGTGCAAGGGCGATAGCAGCGCATGGTCGATCAGGCTGGCGACCGCCTGGTGGCGCAGGCCGAGCACCTGATGCTGGCGCAGCGGGCGATGCAGCCAGCGCCGCAGCAGGCGCGAACCCATCGGCGTGACCGAGCGATCGAGCACCGCGAACAGGGTGTGTTCGCTGCGCCCTCCGGCGTGGCTGTCCAATTCCAGATTGCGGCGGGTGGCGGCGTCCATGGCCACGGTCTCGCTGGCTTCCTCGACGCTGAGGCCGGACAAGTGCGGTAGCGCGGCTTTCTGGGTGTCCTTGAGATAGGCGAGCAGGGCGCCGGCCGCGGCGATCGCCAGGGTCTGGTCGGCGCAGCCGAAACCGGCGAGGTCGCGGGTAGCAAAGAAGCCGCACAACTCGCGCCGCGCGCTGTCGGCGTCGTAGTGCCAGGGCGGACGGCGGCGCAAGCCGGGCAGGGCGGCGACCGCGGCCGGCAGTTGGATCGATTCATCGACCAGGGTCTCGGCCGGCTGCAATCGCGCCAGCTCGGCGGCGAGCGCGTCCTCGCCGGCGCATTCGAGCAGCACGAAGCGACCGCCGGCGAGATCGGCATAGGCCAGCCCGAAGCGACCGGCCTGCGCGGCGATCGACACCAGCAGATTGTCGCGGCGGTCTTCGAGCAGGGCCTCGTCGGTCAGCGTGCCCGGGGTCAGCACCCGCACCACCTTGCGCTCGACCAGGCCCTTGGCCTGGCTGGGGTCGCCGATCTGTTCGCAGATCGCCACCGACTCGCCGAGCCGCACCAGCCGCGCCAGATAATTCTCGACCGCGTGGACCGGCACTCCGGCCATCGGGATCGGTTGTCCGGCAGACTGTCCGCGCTGGGTCAGGGTGACATCGAGCAGCCGCGCGGCCTTGCGCGCATCGTCGTAGAACAGCTCATAGAAATCGCCCATGCGAAACAGCAGCAACAGCTCCGGGTACTCGGCCTTGGCGGCGAAGTACTGGCGCATCAACGGGGTGTGCTGGGATGGGTCGGTGGACATCGGGATCAAGCTGCAAGACACACAAGACAGGCGACGAGAACGTCGTGCGGGCAGCGGATTGTAGATTGCGCGGTCCGCCTACGGAGCGCCGGTTGGTGTGGAATGCACTTGGACAAGCGCTACGGTCGGTAACCGACGCAGCTATTGCGAGCCTGTCGGCGCCGGGCTGGGCAGGTGCTTGACGGTGCGACTGGAAAGGGCTGCGAGGCAGGGGGGCGCCCTGCGCCGCGCTCCCGGTCGCGACTGCGGCAGTGTGCCGCAGTGGGGGCGGCGGTGGCGGCTGGCATAATGCATGGTCCGGCCTGGGGTAGTCACGTTCGTGGTCCTGCTTCTTATCCATCTGCGCTATCTCGCGGTTGCGCTGCAATTGCTGACCGTCTGGTGGGTCAGGGAGCGCCTGCAGTTGGCGATTCCGATCCAGCCGCTGGTTACGATCAGCGTGCTGCTGTTGCTGTTCAATCTGCTTATCCATGGCGTGCACCGGTTCGGGTCGGCGCTGAACGGGCGCGGCGCCCTGTTCGGGCAATTGGTCGTCGATCTGCTGGCGCTGACCGGTTTGTTTTACTTCAGTGGTGGTTCCGGTAACCCGTTTGTGTCGCTGTACCTGGTGCCGATCGCGATCGCCGCCACCGCACTGGAGTTCGGCCCGGTGCTGGCGCTGACTGTGCTCAGTGCCGTGCTGTACACCTGGCTGATGAGCCACTACCAGCCGCTGCCGCATGCGCACGGCGGCGATTTCGCCCTGCATGTTTCGGGAATGTGGATCAACTTCCTGCTCAGTGCGGTGATCATGGTGGCGGTGCTCGGGCGGTTCATGGTGCTGCTCAAGGCCGAGCGGCGACGGCTCTCTGAAATCCGCGAACGGACCTTGCGTGATGAATCGCTGTTGGCGCTGGGTGCGCTGGCCGCCGGCACCGCCCACGAGCTGAACACACCGCTGACCACGCTCGGGCTGTTGATCGACGAATGGGAGGCGAGCGGGCAACGACCGCAGGCAGAGGACTTCGGCACGCTGCGCGAGCAACTGCGGCGCTGTCGCGAGCATGTGCGCGCGCTCGCCGATCTGGCCCGGCGCGGCGCCACCGACGAGACCGTGGTGATGGCCGCCGACGGCTTTGTCGAGTCCTGCCTGGACCGCCTGGCCCTGCTCCGGCCAGGCGTCGATGTGAGTTTGGCGGGCGCCGTCAGCAACGCGCATCTGCGCGTGGATCCCACCCTGCCACAGGCGATTATCAATCTGCTGAACAACGCCGCAGATGCCGCCCTGGCTGCCGGTCAGGCAGCCGAGATTCAAGTGCAACTGGAGGTCCGTGGCCAGCGTTTGTGGATCAGCATCATGGACCATGGCGCCGGCCCGGTCCGGCCCGGCGCATCGGCCGACAGTTCTGCGGAACGTAGCGGACTCGGCATCGGCCTGATG
>JBFXKH010000169.1:0-5600 GCA_050173995.1 Lysobacterales bacterium
CGAACACGAACGGATCGCCGCCCTTCAGCCGCAGCACCCGTTCGCCGCCCTGGGCCAGGGCGATCAGCAGGGCGTTGATGTCAGCCTGGGTGCTGCCATGCTGACCGGCGCGCTTGCCGACATCGATGCGCCGCGCGTCGCGTCGCGCCAGCGCCAGAACCTCGGCACTGACCAACTGGTCGTGCACGATCACATCGGCGCAGTTCAGTTCGCGCAGGCCGCGCAGGGTCATAAGTCCCGGATCGCCAGGGCCGGCACCGACCAGCACGACCGAACCGGGCGCGCCGGTGGAAGTCGCGGGTTCGGTCATCGCAGCGTCGAGCAGGCGATCGGCTTCGGCCTCGTGGCCGGCGCGCAACAGGCCAGGGGTCGCGCCGCGCAAACAAGCTTCGAACCATTGTCGGCGCGCCGCGGGTGCCGGCCAGGCGGCGCGGATGCGGTCGCGGTGGCGCTCGAACCAGCGTGCCAGCCCCGCCCAGGATTCGTCGAACAACGCTTCGATCCGTTCGCGCGCTGCCCTTCCCAGCATCGGTGCGGCGCCGGCGGTAGAGATAGCGATCTGCAGCAGCCCGCGTTGCACCACCGCCGGAAACTGCGCGCTGGAAGCGGCGCGGTCGTCGACCGCGTTGACGAACAGACGCCGCGCTGCCGCTGCCGCCACAATGCGTGCATTGGTTTTCGGGTCGTTGGTCGCAGCGACCACCAGCCAGGCGTCTTCCAGCCAGGCATCCTCGAAATCGCCCAGACGAAGTTGCAGCGAGCCGGCATCGGCCAGCGCCTGAACTTCGGCTCCGACGCGGCGCGCGCCGACCACGATCCCGGCACCGGTATCGATGAGCGCGGCGATCTTGCGCGCCGCCACACTGCCTGCTCCGACCACCAGTACCCGGCGTCCACGCAAATCGAGGAACAGTGGCAGCAGGCGCTGGTTCATGGATTCGGCCCCGACAGGTTCATGCGGCAACCCTATGGCGACGCCGATGTACACGGAAATAATCGAATCCGATGCCGATATAGCCGCCCGGCATAAGCGTGCTTCGCTGCCCTGCTTCGCTGTCCTTTACCTGTCGGTGCCGGCGCGCTAGGCTCGACCCATCGCTTTATGCCGATGGAGAGATGTTCATGCGCCGCTGCTGTTGTCGTCAGCCCAACCGGAGCCTTGTCCCGACCCGTATCCGCTGCGAGAACTGCCGCCATGAATCTCACCCAGTTGCGCTTCATCGTCGCCATAGCCGACGCCAATCTCAATATCACCCACGCCGCCGCGCGGGTGCATGCCACCCAGCCGGGCCTGTCGAAACAGCTCAAGCAGCTTGAAGACGAGCTCGGCCTGCAACTGTTCACCCGCCGTGCCCGCAGCATTGCGGCGATCACCGACGCTGGCGAAAAGGTGTTGCAGCACGCCCGGGTCATCCTGGCCGAAGCCGCCAATATCCGCGCCCTGGCCGCCAATCTGCGCGGCGAATCCGACGGTGTGCTGGAAATCGCGACCACCCACACCCAGGCCCGCTACGTCCTGCCGCGGCTGATCGCGCTGCTCAAGCAGCGTTTTCCCCAGGTCGCGGTCAAGGTGCTGCCGGGCAGCGATGCCGAGGCGCTGGCGCATTACACCCATGGCGAGGCCGACGTGACCCTGGTCAGTTCGGCGCTGGCGCCGCCGCCTGCGGATCTGGCCCTGCCGGTGTATCGCTGGGAACGTGTCGCGCTGGTACCGCGCTCGCATCCGCTAGCGGCGCTGAAGCGCCCTCCGACCCTGGCCGACCTGGCTGGCTTTCCGCTGATCAGTTACGAGACCAGCCGCGACCCCGGTTCTTCGCTGCAGCGTGCCTTTGCCGAAGCCGGGCTTAGTCCCGAGATCAGCATCACCGCGGCCGGTGCCGATCTGATCAAGACCTATGTGCGCAACGGGCTCGGGGTCGGCATCCTGGCGGAAATGGCGATCGAACCCGGCGATCGCGATCTGCTCGCGCTGTCCACAGTCGGCTTGCTGCCGACCTGCACCACCTGGCTGCTGCTGCGCCGCGATCGGGTGCTGCGCGAATACACCGATGCCTTGATCGCCTTGCTGATTCCGGCGGTCGATGGCGGCGATGTGCGCCGTGCACTGAGAGAGGAGCTGCGGCTGGTGCTGGACCCGGGACCCTGGATCGAGCGCGCGGACCTGCATCTGCATTCGCCGGTGGGGGATTTCCAGATTTGAGCACGAGGATTTCGGGCGCATAGGTTGTGCCGAGCGCCGCGGAGCTAGGGGCTAGAGACTAGGGGCTAGAGGCTAGGAGCGGGGCGATGCATAGAAGGTTGTGCTGAGCGCAGCGCTCCGCGCCGTTGCGCTTCGCTGCGCTCAGCACAACCTATGATTCTGATGCCGAGCTGGTGCTCGGCGCTCCCAGGTGCGGCGCTCGCAGGTGCTCAGGCGTGCAGGCCGCATTCGCGGACCAGGCCGGCGAAGCGGGTGTCCTGTTCGCGCATGCCGGCGGACCAGCGGCTGGTGCTGTGGCGGTCGCCGATGCTGACGTAGCCCTGCTCCCAGAGCGGGTGGTAGGGCAGGCGGTGGGTTTGCAGATAGCGCCAGATGTCGCGGTTGCTCCAGTCGGCGAGCGGGTGCAGTTTGAAGCGGCCGTCGCGGCGTTCCAGGAATTCGATCTGGCGGCGGCTGTCGGCCTGCTGCCGGCGGATGCCGGCGAACCAGGTGCCGACGCCGAGTTCGGCCAGGGCGCGCTGCATCGGTTCGACCTTGCGCAGCCGGTTGTAGTGTTCGATGCCGGCGCGGCCCTGCAGCCACAGCTGGCCATGGCGGGCCTCCATCTGCGCCGGGCTCTGTTCGGCGCGGAATATGTGCAGATTCAGCGCCAGGCGCTGGCGCAGTTGGTCGGCGAAGTCGAGGGTTTCCGCAAACAGGTAACCGGTGTCGATCAGGATCACCGGCAGCTCTGGCCGTTGCCGGGTCAGCAGGTGCAGGGATACCGCCGCCTGCGCGCCGAAACTGGAGGACAGCGCGTGTACGCCGGGCAGTTCGGCCAGGGCCAGGGCGACGCGCTGTTCGGCGTCCAGCGCGGCCAAATGGCGATTGAGCGCGGCGAGCGCCGCGCGGTCGCCCTCGGCCGCCTGCGCGACCCAGGTTTGGATCGCGCCCGCGCTCATGCGCTGGTCTCCGCGGCCGCGGCGGAAAATCCGGCCAGGGCGCCAGAGCGCAGCAGGAAGTCGCCGAAATATTCTTGCGGCTGGCGTTCGCCGGCATAGCGCACGAGCAGGGGATCCAGGACCGCAAGGATCTCGGCCTGGGCGATGTTCTCGCGCACCAGCCGGTTCAACCGGCGCCCTTGAAAGTCGGCGCCGAGGTGCAGGTTGTAACGTCCGGGCGCTTTACCGACCAGGGCGATTTCGCCCAGATAAGGGCGCGAGCAGCCGTTCGGGCAGCCGGAAATGCGGAACAGGATCGGCGCCTCAGTCAGCCCGTGGCGCGCGAGCAGGGTTTCGAGCGCCGGCAGCAGTTCCGGCAGATAGCGTTCGGCCTCGGCCATCGCCAGTGGGCAGGTCGGCAGGGCCACGCAGGCGATCGCCTGGCGGCGCAGCGCGCTGCCTTCGAGCTGCCGAGCTAGCCCGTGCGCGGTCAGCACGGCCATCACCGCGGCGCGGTCTTCGGGTGCGACGCCAGCGATGATCAGGTTCTGGTTCGGGCTCAGGCGGAAGTCGCCGCAGTGTGTGGCCGCGAGCGCGCGCAGACCGCTAAGCGCGCGCCATTCGCCGCGGTCGAGCAGGCGGCCGGCTTCGATCTTCAAGGTGTAATGCCAGCGTCCGTCCGAACCTTCGGTCCAGCCGAAGCGATCGCCGCTGTGTTCGAAAACGAAATCGCGCGCCGGGGCCAGCACCGCGCCGAGCCGCGACTGCACCTCGTCCTGGAAGGCATCGCGGCCGATCCGGTCGATGGTGTATTTGAGCCGCGACAGCTTGCGTTCGCTGCGGTCGCCAAGATCGCGCTGCGCGGTCAGCACCGCGAGCGCGGCCGGGATCAGCTGGTCCGGGGTGATGAAGCCGAGCACGTCGGCCAGGCGCGGATAGGTGCGCGGGTCGTTGTGGGTGGTGCCCATGCCGCCGCCAGCGAGCAGGTTGTAGCCTTGCAGTTCGCCGTCTTCGACGATCGCGATGAAGCCCAGGTCCTGGCTGAACACATCGACATCGTTGATCGGCGGCAGGGCGAAGCCGATCTTGAACTTGCGCGGCAGATAGCTCGGGCCATACACCGGTTCGCTGGTCGCGACACCGATCACGGGTTTTTCGTCGAGCCAGATCTCATGGTAGGCGCGGGTGTTGGGCAGCAGCCGCTCGGACAGGGCGCGGGCATCGTCAACCACGCGCGCGTGCAGTGCCGACTCGAGTGGATTGGCCGCGACCATGACGTTGCGGTTGACATCGCCGCAGGCGGCGATGGTATCGACCAGGGTCTGGTTGATCGCGGCAATGGTTGGTTTCAGATCGCGCTTGATGATGCCGTGGATCTGCACCGCCTGGCGCGAGGTCAGGCGCAGGCTGCCATTGCCGTAGCGTGTGGCCAGCGCGTCCAGGGCCAGCCACTGCGCCGGGGTGACCACGCCACCCGGCAGGCGGGTGCGGATCATGAAGCTGTACGCCGGTTCGAGCTTTTGCAGGCGGCGTTCCTCGCGCAGGTCGCGGTCGTCCTGTTGGTAGCTGCCGTGGAACTTCAGCACCGTGGTGTCGCTCTCGCGCAGCGCGCCGGTGAGCTGGTCGGCGAGGCTCTCGCGCAGCGTGCCGCGCAGGCCATGGCTGTCCAGTTTGATGCGTTCGACCGCCGATAGTGGGGCGTCCATCAGTACACATCCCGGGCATAGCGGCCGGCTTGTTGCAGCCCGGCCAGGTAGGCATCGGCAGCTTCGTCATCGCGACCGCCATGCTCGATCAGCAGATCGCGCAGGGCGGCGTGCACCGAGCGGCCCATGGCGATCGCCCCGCACACGTAGAGGTGCGCGCCGCCTTCCAGCCAGGCGTAGACCTCGCGGCCGTGTTCGCGCAGGCGTTGGGTGACGTGGATGCGTTCGGCCTGGTCGCGCGAGAAAGCCAGATCGAGCCGGTGCAACTCGCCCGCGCGCAGTGCCGCCTGCCATTCCAGTTGATAGAGAAACTGCGAGCGTTGATGGCGGGCGCCGAACAACAGCCAGTTGCGACCGCGCGCGGCCTCTGCTGCGCGTTCCTGCACGAAGCCGCGAAAGGGTGCGAGCCCGGTCCCCGGGCCAATCATGATCAGGTCGCGGCTGTCATCGGCGGGCAGACGAAAGCGTTCATTGCGGTGCAGATAGACCGGCACCGTGGCGCCCTCGACGGCTGCGGCCAGGAAGCCCGAAGCCACCCCGCGCTGTGTCGCTTCGACACCCGGCTGCTCGAACACGGCGACGGTCAGATGCGCTTCCTCGCCGACCGCCTTGCGGCTGGAGGCGATCGAATACAGCCGCGGCGCCAGTGGTCGCAGCGCGGCAACCAGGTCGGCCGCGGTCCAGTCGGCCGGAAACTCGCGCAGTACATCGTCGAGCTGGCGGCTCGCCATCCAGTTGGAAAGTTTTTCGCCGGCGCCGGGCGCGAGCAGTGCG
>JBFXKH010000170.1:0-5526 GCA_050173995.1 Lysobacterales bacterium
TCGCCGATAATTACCTGGCGATCCGGCATACCGTGGGGACTTTGTTGCGGGTAGGTCTAAGCGCTGGACCAAGGACCGAAGGCGACGTCGTCCCGGCGAACGCTGGGACCCAGTGTTCAAAATTGCCGCACGCCCGACACTGGGCCCCGGCGTTCGCCGGGACGACGGCGGTTGTTTGCCTGGATTCGGTCCATCTTTTCTGGCTACCCAGATTTCGCTGTCGGGGTGGAACGCGAGCCAGGCGAAGGCGAAGTGTACGCCGCCGGGCAAAGGCCGTAGGCAACGGCCGGCCAGTGGCCCGGATTCGGCGCAGCCGAACAAGTCCCAATTGCTGCCGGTTTCGCGATCGCGAATCTGGTCTTCAATACGGGTGAAGTTGAGCTCGCGGCCATCCAGCCGCCGCTCGAATGCGGCGGCGGCTGGGTGGCGCCGCGATCGCTCGATCCTTTCGCGATCCAGCACCGAGCGCACCGACCCGGTCGCAACCACCAGGATATCCAGGCCGTGCGCGCGATCATTGATCGGATCCTGCTTGCCGATAGCGTCCAGCGGATACAGCCGTGCCCAGCGATCATTGCGCACCACCAGCACCCGTTGCATCGGTCGCAGGCGCGGGTCGTCCTTGCCGGGCAGTAGCGGATTGCCTTGGATGCTGTCGTAGCCGACGTAGGGATTCTTCCCGTAGTCGCGCCAATAGCCGGTCCGCCGCGACAACACCAGCCCCTCGGGATGGCGGCTGCGGAAGCTGCCGAAGCCGACGATCTGCGCCGGCAGTTCGTCCAGGCGCTGGCCGGTGAAGGCGCCGATGATTGCGCTGCCGGTCAATTGCTGCCACCAACTGAAACTGCTGCGGTCGTACATCAGCAGATCGCTTTTGCGCAGCCAGCCGGTGGTGCCGAATTCGAGCACCTGTCCGTCGACGCGGCGATCGAATACCAGGGCGGCGTTGCACAGCGGACAGAAGGTCACCGCGACCGGAACTCCACCCAGATTGTCGTTGACGATCTCGTGCCAGACCAGTATCTCGATCGGATAGGCACGGCTCTCGCCGCCGACCGCGACCGCGATCACCGGTGCGTCGTCGGCCAGCCAATCGATCCGGGCGGCGGCCTGCATGGGCGGATCAACCAGCGCCGGGATGCCATCGCGCGCCGGCCCACCCGGATCCAGTTCGTGCAACTCGACCGAACGGCGCGAAAAGTCGGTTTCCGGCCATAACCGTTCGAGCGTGTCCGGCGCCGGCATGGGCGTGGCGGTCGCCTTGAGCAACAGCCAGCCGATGGCGGTCAGCACGCCGATGCGTAGCCCGGCGAAGCGCCAGTCGGTATCAGTCAGCAGGCGCCGCGGCAGGCTGCGATCGGCCGCCTGCTGAGTTTTTGCTATCGCCATAGTTCGCTCCTGAGAACAGCACAGGCGACCGGCCGAGTGGCTGCTTTGCTTTCGCCACGGCGCAGGCGCCGCTATGCTGGCTGCGATAACCCAAGCCATCGACAGGACCCGCCCGCCATGCCCAAGCAGACGCTGCTCAACGCCTCACACCGCGCCCTGGGCGCGCGCATGGTCGACTTCGGCGGCTGGGATATGCCGATCCACTACGGCTCGCAGATCGACGAACATCATCAGGTGCGCCGCGACGCCGGCATGTTCGACGTGTCGCACATGACCGTGGTCGATATCCACGGCAGCCGCAGCCGCGAGTTCCTGGCACATCTGCTGGCCAATGACATCGGCAAATTGAAAGTGCCGGGCAAGGCTCTGTACAGCTGCATGCTGAATGAAAGCGGCGGGGTGATCGACGACCTGATCGTGTATTTCCTGGCCGAGGATTTCTTCCGCATGGTGGTCAACGCCGCCACCCGCGACAAGGACCTGGACTGGCTGGCCACGCACGGCAGTGGCTTTGGCGTCACGCTCCGCGAGCGCGACGACCTGGCCATGATCGCGGTGCAGGGACCGAGCGCACGCTCGCGGGTGCGTGGCCTGCTGAGCAGCGCCGGCGCCGACGCCGCCGACCGCCTCGGCAAGTTCGTCGGCGCTGAAATCGACGGCTTGTTCATTGCCCGCACCGGCTATACCGGCGAGGACGGCTTCGAGATCATGGTCCCGAACGATCGCGCCATCGCATTCTGGGATGCGCTGTTGGCGGCCGGGGTCAAACCGGCCGGCCTCGGCGCACGCGACACCTTGCGGCTGGAGGCCGGCATGAATCTGTATGGTCAGGATATGGACGAGGACGTGAGTCCGTTCGAAGCCGGGCTGGCCTGGACCGTAGTGCTAGCTGCCGGTCGCGACTTCATCGGCGCCGAGGCGCTGCGCCGGCAGCAGGCGACTGGCGTACCGCGACAGATGCTCGGTTTGGTGCTGGACGACAAGGGCGTATTGCGCCATGGCCAGACGGTACTGAGTGCGGCGGGCACGGGCGAGATCCTGTCCGGCACGTTTTCGCCGACCATTGGCAAATCGATCGCTTTCGCCCGCGTCCCGAGCGCAGCCGGCGGCGAACTTCGTGTCGATCTGCGGGGCCGCGAAGTGCCGGTGCGCGTGGTGCGCTTTCCGTTCGTGCGCGACGGCAAGGTCGCCGCCGGTATCTGATCCCGCGCCCAGCCGACCGGCGCTCGGCTACAATTGCCGCCGGTCGAACTATCCTTCCATCCTTCCCGACAGCGAGCCAGCCATGAGCGAGATTCCCGGCGATCTGAAGTTTCTGAAATCCCACGAGTGGGCGCGTCTCGAAGACGATGGCTCGGTCACCGTCGGCATCTCCGACCATGCCCAGGCCCAGCTCGGTGATCTGGTCTATGTCGAACTGCCCGCGGTCGGCGATCATCTGGATGCCGGCGCCGCCGCCGCCGTGGTCGAGTCGGTCAAAGCCGCCTCGGACGTCTACAGCCCGGTGTCCGGCACCGTGACCAAGGTCAACGAGGCCCTGTCCGACAAACCCGAGACGATCAACGAAGACGCCTGGGGCGAAGGCTGGATCTACGTGGTCAAACCGAGCGCAGTGCATGAACTCGACGAACTGCTGACGCCGGACGACTACGCCGAGCAGATGGAAAGCGAAGACCACTGACCGCCGCCGGCTGCGCCATGCCGCGCCGCCGCTGCCCCTCTGTAAGCGCCTTGCACGAAGCGGTCGCCGCGGCCGCGGGAGACTGTCATGCCGTTCGTACCGCATACCGAGACCGACATCGCCGACATGCTGCGCGCGATCGGCGTCGCCAGTATCGACCAGTTGTTCGATGAAATTCCGGCGCAACTGCGAATCGGTGAACTGGCTGGCATACCGGACGCTTTGAGCGAGATGGAAGTCAGCCGGCTGATGCGCCTGCGTGCCGCCAGCGATGGCACGCCAATCTGTTTCGCCGGTGCTGGTGCCTACGACCACCACATCCCGGCGGCGGTGTGGGCAATCACCACTCGTGGCGAGTTCTACTCGGCCTATACCCCGTACCAGGCCGAAGCCAGCCAGGGCACCCTGCAACTGATCTACGAATACCAGACCGCGATGACCCGGCTGACCGGCATGGCGGTATCCAATGCCTCGATGTACGACGGCGCCAGCGCCCTGGCCGAAGCGGTGCTGATGGCCGAGCGCTCGCGCAAGAAGGGCGGCACCCGCCGCGTGCTGGTGCCGACTTCGGTGCACCCAAGCTATCGCAAGGTGCTGCGCGCGCTGGTCGGCCTGCAGCAGATCGAACTGATCGAAGTCGATTTCGTTCGCGCCAGCGGTCGGGTCGATGCGGCGCAACTGGCCGACCTCGGCCTCACCGAGTTCACCGCCTTGGTGATTCCGCAGCCGAACTATTTTGGCGTGCTCGAAGACGTCGATGCGCTGACCGACTGGGCGCATGCACAGGGCGCTCTGGTGATCGCCGTGGTCAACCCGATGACGCTCGCGGTGCTCAAGCCACCGGGCAACTGGGGCGCGCGCGGTGCCGACATCGTCTGCGGCGACGGCCAGCCGCTCGGCATACCGATGTCCTCGGGCGGACCCTACTTCGGTTTTCTGTGTTGCCAGCAGGAACTGCTGCGCAATCTACCCGGCCGCATCGTCGGTCGCACCACCGACCTGGATGGCCGGCTCGGTTACACGCTCACCCTGCAGGCACGCGAGCAGCACATCCGTCGCGCCAAGGCGACCTCGAACATCTGCACCAACCAGGGACTGCTGGTGACCGCCGCGACGATCTATCTGGCGGTGGTCGGAGCGGAAGGCTTGCAGCGGGTGGCGCGGCGTTGCTTGGCCAATGCCCGTGCGCTGCGGGACGCACTGTGCACGATCTCCGGCGTGACCCCACTGTTCTCTGCCAATGGCTTCCATGAGTTCGCGGTGTCCTTGCCCATTCCCGCGTGCAAGCTGATCGAGCACCTGATCGAAGACGGCTTCCTGGCCGGCGTCGCATTGACCACCGACTATCCCGAACTTGGCGATGCCTTGCTGCTGTGCGCCACCGAATCGCGAAGCGCCGACGACATCGAACGATTGGTCGCAGCGGTTCGAACTCGACTCGCGGCATGAATGCGCCCGAAGCGCGCCAAAACTTTTTCGCGGATAGATCAACAAATCTGTTGACAGTCAACGTTGCACGAATTAGCTTTGCGCCGAACGTGACAGTCACATAATCGCAGTGAGCGTCAAGGCGTCGCAAATCGGTTCGATCGAACGGAAAAATTCCGCCGCCATGACGAACCAGAATTGAATTTCCACGCACCATCCGCACCAGGTTTTTTTTGCAGGGCCCGACGCTGCTGGTCACAACGTCGGTCGATTCAGGTCAACAACGCCGGCTCTCTGGCAGTAAGCAGGCGGTTCGTGCGACACCGGTTTTTACCGGGCAATTCACTGCCAACCACAACAGGAGTACATAACCATGAAAGCAGCAACCACCAAGAAAGCAGCACCGAAGAAAGCGGTAAGCAAGAAGAAAGCCACGGTCAAGGCAGCCGCCAAGCCGGCCGCCAAGAAGGCCGCCAAGCCAGCAGCCAAGAAGCCGGCCACCAAGAAAGCCGTAGCCAAAAAGGCCCCGGCCAAGAAAGTAGCCGCGAAGAAAGCGCCAGCGAAGAAAGCTGCCGCCAAGAAGGCCCCAGCCAAGAAAGCTGCTGCCAAGAAAGCGCCAGCGAAGAAAGCCGCTGCCAAGAAAGCGCCTGCCAAGAAAAAGTGATCGACTGATCGGTCAAAGTCGAAACTGGTCACCAACCACCGCATGGCTGCCCGGCGTGCGGTGGTTTTTTTTGCCTCGAAGCAGGCGACAAAACAATAGTTGACAGTATCCGTCCGACCTCTCGATGCCGCGACCGGTTGCAGGCGAGGCGTCGCCGAAGCCACAGCCCATCGACCCGCACAGAACATCGCAGCGGGCGCCGACGCTGCGCGCTCAGCCTGGCGCAGGCGTATCGTGAATGCTCGCTACGCAGGTCGCTGGGTGCAACTTCCGGGCGACGCTCTGTCAGGCGCGGACCGAGCCGGCATTGGCCGTTGAGTGAACCCGATACCGAATCATGTCTATAATCCGGACAGGCTCGCCG
>JBFXKH010000171.1:0-5493 GCA_050173995.1 Lysobacterales bacterium
GTGATGCGATCCATGCTTTCACCGAGGCCTACAACGCGAATGCGGCGCCCTTTGTCTGGCGCAAGCGCGAGGTACGCGGTGCGCAGCTACGTAATACTATCGTTAACCTACGCAATTAAACACTAGCCCGGCAGCATCAGGCTGACCACCAGCCCACCGCCCGGTCGATTGGCGAGTGCGATACTGCCGCCGTGCGCCTCGATGATTTCACGGGTCAGGGCCAGGCCAAGTCCGGTGCCGCTGTGCTTGGTCGAATAGAACGGCACCAGGGCGCTGGCCAGCACAGCCGCGCTCATGCCGCTGCCGCGATCGGCGATATCGATCCGCGCCAGCCGGCCCTGCATTCGCACCGACAACACGACCTGGTCCGGACTGGACCCCGATTCGTGGGCGTTTTTCAGCACATTCAACAGCGCCTGCTCGACCTGTGCCGCGTCGATCCGGACCGGTGCCGCTGGCAGAGTATCCACTACCGAAAACGCGATCTGATGGCGCAGCCGCTCGATCAAAGCCGGCCAGCACTGCGGCTCCAGCCGCGGCGTGGGTAGTTTGGCGAAACGGGCATAGCCATCGATGAAGCCGTGCAGGTGCTGCGCACGTTCCTCGATGGTGGCAAATATCGACACGATCCGCTCGAGCTGACCGCGTCGAATCAGCTCACCCCCCGAATGCGCCAGCGAAGCGATCGGCGCCAGCGAATTGTTCAGCTCGTGGCTGATCACCCGGATCACCTTCTTCCAGGTCTGCACCTCCTGTCGGCGCAGCTCGGTGGTCATCGGTCGCAGCAACAACAATTCATGCGGGCGTCCGTTGAGCGAAAATTGCCGCCGCGCCAGATGGACGACTTCTTCTTCTTCGGCCTGATCGTCTCCGGCGCCGGCCCGACCCACCGAATACAAGGTGTCCTGGCCGCTGGCCAGGGCATCGATCAGGGGCAAGGGCGCGTCCGCCACCAGATCGGCGAGCAGCCGGCCTTCGAGCTTGCGCCCGCCATGCAGCAGTTTGCGGGCGGCCAGATTGGCGTAGACGATATGGCCGCCGGGTTCGATCAACAACATCGCCACCGGCGTGTTCTGCACCATGCTGTCGAGCAGCAGTTCGCGCTGCACCAGACCCAGACGTTGTTCGCGCAACGCGTCGCCCAGCGCGTTGTGGGCATCGACCAGATCGCCCAATTCGTCGTTGCCACGCCAGACGATGCCGAAGCTGAAGTCGTTGTCGCGATAGCTGGCTACGGTTCCGCCCAGGGCGCGGAACAGGGCCAGCACCGGGTCGAGCAGCCGGCGACTGAAGGCGAGCACGGCGCACAGCATCAGCAGGCCGAGACCGGCAAGGATCAACACCTTGTGATCCGGCCACAGCCAGGACAACAGAATCAAGGCACCCAGCCAGCACAAGGTCCACAGCGCCAGCGCCAGCGCCAACTTGCCGGCCAGGGAAAAACGCGCTCGCGGTCGCGGCATCATCGCTTCATCCGCGCGACAGGCCGAGCCGCTCCATGCGCCGGTACAACGCCTGCCGGCTGAAGCCGAGCATGTTCGCGGCCTGGCTGATATTGCCGGCGGCCGCGCTCAGCGCCGCCTCGATGCTGGCGCGGTCGGGTTCGCCGTCGGTGGTCGGCGGCGGTGTCGCCACAGTTGCTGCCAGTGCCAGGTCCTGGATGCCAATGGTGTCGCCGGCGCCAAGCAGGCAGGCGCGCTGGATCACGTTCTTGAGCTCGCGCACATTGCCCGGCCAGCTATGCCGCAGCAATGCACCCAGCGCGGCATCGCCAAGCCGCTTGCCCGGCGTCAGGAAATGCCGGGCCAGCGGTTCGATATCGCCAACCCGCTCGGCCAACGGCGGCAGCCACAGTTCGATCAGGTTGAGACGGTAATACAGATCTTCGCGGAATTGTCCGGCACGGATCATCGCCGCGATATCGGCGTTGCTGGCGCTCAGCACGCGCACCGAAACCTGGCGTTCCCGGTTCGAGCCCAGTCGTTCGAAACGGCCGGTTTCGAGCACGCGCAGCAATTTCATCTGGCCGGCCAGGGGCAGATTGCCGATTTCATCGAGAAACAGGGTGCCGCCATCGGCCGCCTCGAACTTGCCTTCGCGCGGCTTGTTGGCGCCGGTATAGGCGCCCGCTTCGGCGCCGAACAACTCGGCTTCGATCAGCTCGGCCGGCAAAGCACCGCAGTTCAGGGTGACGAACGGCCCATCGGCGACACTGGAATTGGCCTGGATGATGCGGGCGATACCCTCCTTGCCGGCACCGTTCGGGCCGCGGATCAGCACCGGAACCGCGGCCCGGGCGACCTGTCCGGCCAGCGCAATCACCCGTTCCGTGGCCGGGTCGGCAAACACCATGCCGCACAGATCGAACTGCTGGTCGAGCGCCTGACGGCGCCGTAGCGCCTGGCGCTGGCTGTGTTGCAGGGCGCGCTGGGCCTGGCCGAGTTCCAGCAGATTGTTGACCGTGGCGGTCAGCTTGCGATCGTCCCAGGGCTTGGCCAGATAATCCGCCGCGCCCATGCGCACCAGCTCCACCGCACTCTCCAGGTGGGTCCAGGCGGTGAGCAGGATCACCGGCAGGTCCGGATGGCGATCGCGGATCGCGCGGAACAGGATCACGCCCTCCTCGCCCGAGGTGGTGTCGGCACTGAAATTCATGTCCTGCACGACCAGATCGACGTCATGCGCGGCCAGCAACGCCAACCCCTGCGCCGGGCTGGCCGCGCGGATGGTCTGAACATCGTTAAGCGAAAACAGCACTTCCAGCGCGGTGGCCACGGCCGGATTGTCATCGATCACCAGAATGGTCGGCATGTTCGAGTCTCAACGGATGAAATCGGTCCCGCCGGCATCCCTGGCGGTCGGCACCTGCAACGCCGCCAAGGCAGCAGCCCGGATCGGGGTGTTGTTGCGCGCCACGCCTGGTTGATTGGCAGAGACCAACCTCAGGCGCTGCGCGTGGCGATGGCCGGTGAAATCATCGCCGCGCGCCAGGCCGGCCCGTAAACTGCCACCAGGCCAAGCAGGCACAGCGCCAAGCTACCACCGCCAAGATAACCCAAAGGCAGCCGCGGTAGCTCCATGCGGCTGACCAACAGATGGTTCAAGATCAGGGCGAGCACGCAACCGAACCCAATCCCGGCGCCGCTAACCAATACGTTCTCGATCAGGAAGTAGCGCAGGATATCGAAACGCCGTGCGCCCAGCGCCCGCCGCACGCCGATCTGTTTGCGCCGCTGGTTGACCCACAGCGTGGCCATGCCGACGATGCCCGAGGCGGTGACCAGCAATAGCAATCCGGTCACCGTCAACAACATCCAAACCATCGCATGGTCGGCGCGGTAGCGGCGATCGCGGATATCGGCCATCGTGTCCTTCTCGATCACCAAGCGATCGCTGCCGGCGCGGGTCAGTGCGGCTTCGACATCGCGCATCACCCGCTCGGTCTGCCCCGGTTCGGTGCGAACCACATAGTCGACGTAGCCCTGAATCGGGCGGATCGCCGCAATCAGCGACAATTCGCCGGCCTCGCCGAGTTGCGACCACGGGCTTTGCAGGCGCTCGACCACACCGATGATCTCGTATTCGGGTGCATCCACGGAATTGCCGACAAACACATGTTTTCCGACCGCCGACTGGTCGTCGGGAAACAGCTTGCTGGCCAGTGCCTGACTGACGATCGCGACATGGCCGAGGCGGTGTTCATTCTCGCGTACGTTGATTACGTCAACGTCGGCTTCATTGAAATCCCGCCCTTCGATCAACTTCAGGCCCAGCGTCTTCAGCAACGGGCCCGGGGTGAAATAGAACGCCATGTTGGAGCTGGAATTGCTCTGCGCCTTGTCCAGGAACAGGGCCATGTTCCAGCCACTCTGGCCCAGAGGCATCTGGTTGGTGGCCGCTACCGACTCCACACCGGGAATCGCAGCGAGCGTTTGCTCCTCTTGTTTTTGCATGGCGACGGCGTCGTCTGGCCGGGTGACCGAATCGACGGCGATGCGGAAGACCCGAGATTCGTCGTCGATTCCCGTTGGCCGGCCCGATACCGCGACCCGGTCACGGATGATGTAGGCGGCATTGCTGACGATGGCGAGCGTCAGCGCGATCTGCGCCGCGATCAGCAGCGCGCCGGTCTTGTTGCGCAGCAGCGCAGAGAGGATGGGACGGATTTCCATGAATGCGCTCCTTATTGGGATTTCAGTTGCAGGGCCGGGCGCACCTGACAGGCGCGCCAGGTGGGCAGAAAGCCGGCAAACACACTGGCGCACACCGACAACATCAGGGTCGCGAGCAGCATGGCCCAGTCCATCTTTGCGACCGCCGCCATTGCGCCGGATTGCTGGCCGATCAGCCACAGCCCGGCGAAACTCAGCGCCAGACCCAACGCGGCACCGACCAGTCCGATCACCGCGGCTTCGATCAGGTATTGCTGGAATATCGCGCGGCGGGTGGCACCCAACGCGCGGCGCACGCCGACTTCACCGGCACGCGCGGAGAACTTCGCGAGCAGCAGGCCGACCGTGTTGACCAGACACACCAGCAGAAAGCCAAACGCCAGCCAGACCTGGATACGACTGTCGCGACCGACCACCTCCAAGTGCTCCAGCCATTGCATGGTGTTGCGCAGGCGGGTATTGACCGGTCGCTTCAACCAGCCGAGACGGTTTTGCTCGGCGGCGTAGTTATCCAGCCATGCCTTGATCGTAGCTTGATCGTCAGCGCTGGCACCTTCGAACCAGAACTGGATCCAGGTGCAATCCGAGGCGATCCAGCCGGCATAACCAGGCTCCACGGCATCGCCACTGCAACTGTTGTTGCCGCTGTTGCGCTTCTCGTGGCGTACTGCGGTGGAAAATGGAATGAAGAAGTCGTCGCTGCCGGCAAACGCGCCGCCGTTGCCATTGATGATGCGATAGAAGCGCGGCAACGGCCGCCAATCGTCGAGCACGCCGACCACGCGGTAGCTGGAGTCGCCCAGCTTGAGTTCACGGCCGACCGGATCGACATCGCCGAACAACTTCTCGCTGGTCGACCGCGACAGCACGATCACATCGGCTTTGCGCGCATCGTCATCGGCGTGCCAGGGATTACCAAAGCGGAACGGCACCTCAAACATGGCGAAGAAGTCGCTGGTGGCGGCGCCGCCGTTGACCAGCAGCGGAGACAGGTCGGCACGCACCGACGAAATGGTGTCATTGATCCCATAGATCGCGGTGCGGCGCAGGCCCTGGCCGCTGGCCAGCAGGCGCTGCGTGTCCGGATAGCTGAGTTGATCGTCCGGCTCCTCGCCGGCGGTGTAACCGACCATCCCGCCGGTGTCGAGTTGCGGCACGAACAGGCGATCGCTTTTGTGCGGAATCGGATCGCCGCTCATCATGTGCAGCACGGTGTAGGTGGACATGCAGGCGGCCACGCCCACCGACAGGGTAATCACCATCAACATGGTCAGCACCGGAGTGCGGCGCAGGCTGCGAAAGCCCAATTGCAGGGAGTAAC
>JBFXKH010000172.1:0-5402 GCA_050173995.1 Lysobacterales bacterium
GGCCCAGTGCTCGAAGCCGCGGTCACGGTCACCACTGGGTCCCGGCTTTCGCCGGGACGACGTCTCTCTTCCCCGTTCCCTGTTCCCCGTTCCCCGTCGCATCCATCGGCGTCGTCGTCATTGCCAGCCACCGTTGGGCCGATTATGCTGCCGGCCGCGGTACAGCGAGTCATCACCTGTTCAAGGCTCCCGACATGACCTACGACCCGTCGCGAATCGATGACGCCGTCCTTGCCTTGCTGGCTGCATTCAGCTTCGACGGTGGCCGGTCCTGGAAGGGGTTCGACTTCGACGTAATGGACCGCCTGCATGCCCAGGGTTTCATCGAAAACCCAGTGGGCAAAGCCAAGTCGGTGTGGATCACGCCAGAAGGCATCGAGCGTGGTCGCAAGCTGGCCGAACTCATGTTCGGCACCCGTCCAGCCGATTCCCGCTAAGGTCCAGTTCCAGACGTGCGGCTTCACCATTGCATAAGGTCCGTGCAATGCACGTTGGAATCTGTGGGAAGGGTGTAGGCAATTTGGGAGAGACCGATGTCGATTAAATACGAGCTGATCATCTACTGGAGCAGTGAGGACCAGTCGTTCATCGTGGAGGTGCCGGAGCTGCCGGGCTGCATGGCCGACGGAGAAACCTATGAACAGGCTGTGGAAAACGCGCAGCGGATCATTGGGGAATGGGTCGAGACGGCTCGGGAACTTGGTCGGGCAATCCCCGAACCTCGAGGGCGATTGATGTATGCATAGCAAGGCAATCCAGCCGACGCTCGTATCTCGCGCATCGAGTTGGCCGACCTGATCGGCGACGCCAATCGCTTCCCCTCGGCCGACTTCGCCGATGCCTGGTAGGGAACAGGGAATGGGTCGGAGAAAACCGTCGCCCCGGCGCAAGCCGGGGCCCAGTGCTCGAAGCAGCGGTCACGGTCACCACTGGGTCCCGGCTTGCGCCGGGACGACGTCTCTCTTCCCTGTCTCCCGTTCTGAAAACCGCTTCCTGTTGTTGGGAATGAGCTCGGACGCGAGGCTGCTGTTGGTCTGCCACTGTGAGCGGGAGGAAGGTGAAGTCATCCGCATCATCTCGGCCCGCCGGGCAACCAGACGCGAAAGCAGTTTTTATCAAGGTGCATAGCATGAAGGCGGAATACGATCTGTCGAAGATGAAGTCCAGACGCAATCCGTATGCGTCGAAGCTGAAGCAGCCGGTGACCATGAGGCTCTCCGCGGACGTGGTGGCGTATTTCAAGGACATGGCCAGCGAGGCCGGGGTGCCTTACCAGAGCCTGATCAACCTGTACCTCCGCGATTGCCTGGCGCAGAATCGGCGCATCGATATCAAGTGGCCGGCGCTGTGCCGACACAAATAAACATCTGCAGATAGGAGTTAGGCCGGATGAGCGCAGCGCGTACTCCGTCTAAGCCAGCGGACCCGCCGCAAAGCCGAATGCCACCCGATTACCGCGCTGCGACCACCGCCAACAGTTTCGTGGTTTATCCGCTCTTGTCTTGCGAATGGCTGCCGGTACTTCCGTGCTGGACTTACGTTCCATCGGTTACCATCGGCTCCGGTCGGTGGCGGTGCTCCGGCAAGTGGCGACGCCGAGCGCCTGGCAGTGGTGTAGATGCTGGGGTTCGCTGCGCTCACCCCAGCCTACGAGTCTGCGCTCACCCCAGCCTACGAGTCCTAACCCGCTGCACTCGTCTTGGATCGCCCCATGTTCATCTATGAGCTGGACATCAAGAATTGGAAAGAGCTGAAGTTTTTCCTGTTCCGCCCGAAGACCTGTCCCGTTTGTCGTCGCAAGGTTTATCGGGTGGACGTGCTGCCGGAGTTCTCTTCTGGGTGGGAACAGAATGGCCTGGGGCTCGATTACGCTTTCAAGACCAAGGAAGGTGTCAGGTATCGTTGCGATCCATGCCATGCCTATTATTCGCTCACGGAATTGGCTAACAGAACTTGATGGCTGGCGTTGGGCGGTCAAGGCACTGCGCGCGATGGCCGCTGTGTGGCGATTCCGGGTGTGCCGATTCGGCGCAAATGCTGGGGTTCGCTGCGCTCACCCCAGCCTACCTGTTGCGCTCAGGCTGTCCGACTTCCGCGCTCGCCCGAGCTTGCGAGCGGCATGTCTCACTCGTTAAAGCCGGCCAGTTCGCGCAGTACGGTGGTGGCGTAGGCGCCGGCGGGTAGGGCGAAGTGGATGGCGAGGGTGTTGGGGGCTGGCCATTGCCAGCTCAGGTTTTGTGGGCGGACGCGTAGGGCGCGGCGTTCCTGGCTGAGGCCGCAGGCGATCAGGCCGGCGGCGAGCTCCGGGTAGCGAGCGACCACCGCGTGTTCGAGTTTGGCGACTTGGCCCTGGCTGCGCAATTCGCCCTGGCCCCAGAGCGGGCCGGTCGGGTGGATTTCGCCGTTGGCGAGCCGCGTGCGCAGCAGCTGGTCGGCCGCTTCCGGTCCGAAGATCGCGCTTCTGCGGTCGAGCTGGAAGACGTCGCCGTCGATCGCCTGCTGCCAGTTGCCGGCTTCGACCCGCGCGGCCAATAGCGCGTTGAACAGTTCCGAGCGCGCGGCGCTGATCAACAGCGAACGCTCCTTGCGTTCGAAGCGGCGCCCGGCGAACAGGGCAAGGGCCTTGGCGACGTTGCCGCCGCCGCGGCCGAAGCGTTGTTCGCCGAAGTAGTTGGGCACGCCTTCGGCGGCGATCCGCGCCAGGGTGCGGTCGGCGGTGGGCTGATCGCCGGCGACTTCGCGCAGGATCAGTTCGAAGCGATTGCCGATCAGGGCGCCGCGTTGCAGTTTGCGGGCGTGGCGCGTGGCGGCGAGCACGCGAACGTCCGGGTCGGCGAACGCCGACCAGTCGAGGTTCGCGCCTTTTTTGGCTGGCAGCGAGAAATACTGGCGGGTGAGCGCGTGGCGGTCCTTGAGTCCGGCGTAGCCGAGTTCGCGCTCGGCGACGCCGGCAAAGCGGGCCAGGCGGCCGGCCGCCCAGGCGGTGTTGGCGTTGCGCTTTTCGATGTGCAGCAGCCAGTGTTCGCCGCTGCCGCTGGCGGCGAAGCCCAGTTGCTCGTCGACCACGAAATCTTCCGGCGCGACCCGCAGCCGTGCGTGCAGTGGCGGGCCGCCGAAGGCAAAGGGCAGCGGCTCGCTCATTCGCTGGCGGTCGCGTCGGGCAGCCGCTCGATCAGCACCACCGCCTCGGCGGCGATGCCCTCGCCGCGACCGGTGAAGCCGAGCTTTTCGGTGGTGGTGGCCTTGACGCTGATGCGCTCGATCGAGCAGGCCAGGCATTCGGCCAGCGCCTGACGAATGGCTTCACGATGCGGTCCGAGCCGCGGCGCTTCGGCGATCACGGTGAGATCGGCATTGCCGAGGCGATAGCCGTGCTGCGCGAGCAGGCGGGCGACCTGGCGCAGAAACTCGCGGCTGTCGGCGCCCTGGTAGCGCGGGTCGCTGGGCGGAAAGTGCTGGCCGATATCGCCCAGCGCCAGCGCCCCAAGCAGCGCATCGCACAGCGCGTGGATCACTACATCGCCATCGGAGTGGGCGACGATGCCGCGTGGATGGGCGATGCGCACGCCGCCCAGCCAAACATGATCGCCGTCGCCGAAGGCGTGTACGTCGAAACCATGGCCGATGCGGAAGTTCATTGCGGTCGGGTCAGGATCAGTTCGGCCAGGGCCAGGTCGATCAGGGTGGTGACCTTGATATTGTCGGCGGCGCCGGCGATCAGCAACGGCCGGCCGCCGCGACGTTCGATCGCCGCGGCCTCGTCGGTGATGCCGGCGGCGCCTTGTGGTTCGGCGATCGCCGTGCGCAGGGCGCTGCGCAGATCATCGAAGCGGAACAATTGCGGGGTCAGCGCGCGCCACAGATTGCGCCGCGGCACCGATTCGACGATGCCGTGGCCGGCGTCGCCGCGCTTGATCGTATCGCTGACCGGCGCGGCCAGGATCGCGCCGTCGGCGTGCACCAGTCCCTGGTCGAGCAGGCGATCGATGTCGTCGTGGCGCACGCATGGGCGGGCGGCGTCGTGGACCAGCAACCAGGACGGCGGCGCGATCGCCTGCGCCAGCGCGTCCAGTGCGTTCAACACCGATTGCGCGCGCTCGGCACCGCCGCTGCAGGTCAGTATCGGCTTGCCTTCCAGCTCGGTGATTCCCGGCCAGTAGCCATCGTCGGCGGCCAGCGCGACCATGGCGCCCTTGATGCGCGGGTGCGCGAGCAGTCGATCGAGCGTGCGCAGCAGCATCGGCTGGTCGAGCAGCGGCGCGTATTGTTTGGGCAGTTCGCCGCCAAAGCGCTGGCCGCTGCCGGCGGCCGGGACCACGCACCAGATCATGGCGTCGGCGCCCCGGCCGAATCGCCGCGTTCGATCACTTGGTAGAACACTTCGCCGGGCTTGATCATGCCGAGTTCGATGCGCGCGCGCTCTTCGATCGCGTCGCTGCCGGATTTCAGGTCGGCCACGTCGGCGGCGAGTGCCGCATTGCGCTTGCGCAGCTCGGCATTCTCCAGTCGCTGGCTGCTGACCCGGGCGGACAATTGCTCGACATCGGCGCGGCCACCGTGGCCACGATGCAGCTTGGCCTGTAACGCCAGCGCGAGAAGGAATAGCAAGACCGCGGCGAGGCGCAGGATCGGCATGGTCGGATCAGCGTGCAAAGCCCGGAAGGCTGGGGAAGGCGTTGCGGCCGGCGTAGCGTGCGCCTGAGCCGAGCGCCTGTTCGATGCGCAGCAACTGGTTGTATTTGGCCACGCGGTCGGTGCGGCACAGCGATCCGGTCTTGATCTGGGTGGCCGCGGTCGCCACCGCCAGATCGGCGATGCTGGTGTCTTCGGTTTCCCCGGAGCGGTGGGAAACGATCGATGCGTAGCGATTGGCCTCGGCCAGGGCGATCGCGTCGAGGGTCTCGGACAGGGTGCCGATCTGGTTGACCTTGATCAGAATGGCATTGCCGATACCGCGATCGATGCCCTGTTGCAGGATCGCCGGATTGGTCACGAACAGATCGTCGCCGACCAGTTGCACCGAGTCGCGCAGGCGTTGCGATTGCAGCTTCCAGCCGTCCCAGTCGTCCTCCGCCATGCCGTCTTCGATGCTGAGGATCGGGTAGCGCGCGCACCAGTCGGCGTAGAACTCGACCAGTTGTTCGGCGTTGAGCTTCTTGCCCTCGCCGGTCAGGTGGTAGCGACCGTCGTCGCGGTAGAACTCCGAGGCGGCGGCATCCAGCGCCAGCCACACGTCTTCGCCGGCGCGGTAGCCGGCCCGGTGTACGGCTTCGAGAATGGTTTCGATCGCTTCTTCGTTCGAGCGCAGGTCCGGGGCGAAGCCACCCTCGTCGCCCACCGAGGTGGTCAGTCCGCGTCCCTTGAGCACCAACTTCAGTGCGTGGAAGATCTCCACGCCAGCA
>JBFXKH010000173.1:0-5379 GCA_050173995.1 Lysobacterales bacterium
TTCTCTTGCGAAGACAGTCTTTCCCTACCCGTCGCTCGTCCGTTCTCGGCGCAGGCCGGGGCCCAGTGCTGAGGGTTGCGGCAGTTTTTGGAACTGGGCCCCGGCTTTCGCCGGGGCGACGCTTCCCCGTTCCCCGTTCCCCACTTCCCGTTCCCTGAAATAGGTTGTGCTGAGCGCAGCGGCGTTCAACGGCGGAGCCGGTCAGCGCAACAAAACCTGCCTCCGCCCTCAGTCCACGCGTTTTTGCTCCGGGTGCAAGGTGCCGCAGCGCTGGCAGAGTCGGTGTTCGGGCGAGTCATAAAACCGCGCGAACACGGCCGGAAACTGATTTTCGATGTCGGTCAGCGCGAATTGCTCCTGGTAGATCAACTGATTGCAGGACGGGCAGTACCAACGCAGCTCGTCCAGTTCCTGCGGCAGGCGGCGGCGTTCGATCACCAGTCCGACCGAACCGGCACGGCGCTGCGGCGAGTGCGGAATGCCCGGGGCCAGGTAATACATTTCGCCGGCCCGGATCGGGATGTCGCGGACCCGGCCTTGTTCCTGGATGCGCAACACCATCTCGCCTTCCAGTTGATGGAAAAACTCCGGTCCTTGTTCGACATGGAAGTCGTGGCGATGGTTGGGGCCGCCGACGATCATCACGATGAAATCGCCATCGACGATGCACTTGTTGCCGACTGGCGGCTTGAGCAGGTGCCGGTGGGTATCGATCCACGACTGCAGCTTGATGGCCTCGGTCACGTCATTCTCCCGCTGGCAGGGTGGCGATGCACTTCAGTTCGATCGCAATCGGGGTCGGCAGAGCGCTGATCCCGAGCGTGGTGCGGCACGGCTGGGAGGCGTCAAAATACTCGGCATAGATACGGTTGTAAGTGGCGAAATCACCGGCCATATCGGTCAGGAACACGGTCACATCCAGCAGGTCCTGCCAGCGCGCGCCGCTTGCCTCCAATACCGCGCGCACATTGGCGAACACCTGGTGGCACTGCTGTTCGATGTCGTAGGCGAGCAGCCGGCCCTGGTCATCGTAGACATTGCCCGGGATCTGGTTGTCGCCCGGCCGGCGCGGCCCGACCCCGGACAGAAACAGCAGGTTGCCGAAGCGCCGCGCGTGCGGATAGGCGCCGACCGGCGGCGGCGCGTTCGGGCTGTCGATGCGCTCAGTCATGGCCTGGCCCACGTTGCTGCAGGCGTTCGAGGGCGGCATGGTAGCGGGCACCGCGCTCATCGTTGCTGGCCAGGCTGATGCCGAGATCGTGCAGACGACCATCCAGCAGGCTATAGATCAGGCCATGCACTTCGAGCGACTGGCCACGGCTCCAGGCGTCCTGCACGACCGTGGTCTGGCAAGTATTCAGCACTTGTTCGATCACGTTCAGTTCGCACAGATGGGCATGGCGCAGGGACTCGCGGTCGCGGGCCTCGACCCGTTCGCGATGCTTGTCGAGTACGTCGCCGACATGCCGCAGCCAGTTGTCGACCAGGCCGTGACGCTCGCCGCTGACCACCGCCTGCACCCCGCCGCAGCCGTAGTGGCCGCAGACGATGATCTGTTCGACCTTGAGCACATCGACCGCAAACTGCAATACCGATAGGCAGTTCAAGTCGGCGTGCACGACCACGTTGGCGACATTGCGGTGCACAAAAATCTCGCCGGGATTGAGGTCGAGTATCTGGTTGGCCGGCACCCGGCTGTCCGAGCAGCCGATCCACAGGTAGCGCGGCGCCTGCAGGCGCGACAGTTGCTTGAAGAACAATGGGTCGTCGGCGCGCACCCGCTCGGCCCAGCGGTGATTGCGCGCAAGCAGGGATTTCAGCTCAGACATGGTCGGTTCCGGGTGCGATCTGTACACAAACATTTCTGGCTTCGGTGAAAAAGCGCATTGCTTCGAAGCCACCTTCGCGACCAATCCCGGATTGGCCGATGCCGCCGAATGGGGTGCGCAGATCGCGCTGCATCCAGCAGTTGATCCAGACGATACCGCAGGCGATCGTGGCCGCCAAACGGTGGGCGCGATCCAGATCGCCGGTCCACACCTGCGCCGCCAGTCCGTAGTCCGAGGCATTGGCCATTCGCAAGGCCTCGGCCTCATCCTCGAACGCTTGCACGGTCAGCACCGGGCCGAAGATTTCCTGTTGATTGCAGGCCGCGTCCATCGGCAGTCCTTCGATGATGGTCGGCGCGATGAACCAGCCGCCGGCGAAGCGGCCGGGCAGGCGCAGTGGCTCGCCGCCGCAAAGTACCCGGCCACCCGCTTGCTTGGCCTGCGTAATCGCGGCCAGAACTTTGTCGAAGTGCGGTTCGGAGGCGAGCGCGCCGATCCGGGTGTCGGGCAGTTCCGGGTCGCCGACGGCAAGTCTGCCGGCGGCCGCGACCAGGGTGTCGCGCAGCGCCGGATAGAGGCTGCGTTCGATCAACAGGCGCGAGCCGCACAGGCAGATCTGTCCGGCGTTGTGGAAGGCCGAACGCAGCAGCGTATCGACCAGGGCGGCGCGCGGCGCATCGGCAAATACCAGCACCGGATTCTTGCCGCCGAGTTCCAGCGACATCTTCTTCAGCGCCGGACCGCAGTGCGCCGCGATCTGGCGACCGACCGCAGTGCTGCCGGTGAAACTCACCGCGCGCACCGCCGGGTGCTCGACCAGCGCCCGGCCGATGCCGGCACCGCGACCGTGCAGAATGTTCAGCACCCCGGCCGGAAAACCGATCCGCTGCAGCAACTGGCCGAGGCGTTCGGCACTGGCCGGGGTGATTTCGGAGGGCTTGGCGATCACCACATTGCCGGCGGCCAGCGCCGGCGCGATTTTCCAGCTCAACAGGTACAGCGGCAGATTCCACGGAGAAATGCAGGCGACCGTGCCGAGTGGTTGGCGCAGGGTGTAGTTGAGCAGCGCGCCGTCGTGGTGCGATTCGCTGGCGAACTGGCTGGCGGCGGCGGCAAAGAAACGGAAATTGCTGACCGCCCGCGGAATCTCGATATCACGGGTCTGCCACAGCGGTTTGCCGGTATCGCGCGACTCGATCTGGGCAAAACCCTCCAGGTCGTCTTCGATCGCCTGGGCGATGCGCTCAAGCCAGCGTGCGCGCTCGGCCAGCGGCAGGCGCTGCCAGTGGCTCTGGGCGGCAGCAGCGGCGCCGATGGCGAGTTCCAGATCGGCCGAATCGCTGTCGGCGACCTCGGCATACGGCGTTCCGGTCGCCGGGTCGAACACTGGCAGCCAGCGCGGCTCGACCGGCGCCCGAGCCTGGCCGGCGTAGAAATTGGAGAAGCGGGGCAGGGACATGGCGGCAACAAAGCAGGGGCTAGAGGCTAGGGGCTAGAGGCTAAGAGCTAAAAGCGGGGCGGCGAATAGGTTGTGCTGAGCGTAGCGTAGCGAAGCGAAGCGCAACAGGCCGAAGCGACACGGCGAGATCGTTGCGCTGACCGGCTCCGCCGTTAAACACCGCTGCGCTCAGCACAACCTATGCACCGCTCCGCACTGTTGCGCTTCGCTGCGCTCAGCACAACCTATGCACCGCTCCTAGCCTCTAGCCCATTGCCACTAACCTCACACGAAGCCGTCAGCCCGGCTGTTAGACTGGCGGTTCTTCAGTGGAGAATCGTCATGACCGTCTGTCCCGTTGCGCTGGCTGTGGGTTGCAAGAAGTGCGTGATTTTCGCTGTCTGTCCGCTGAAGGCGGTGATCGGCGACCAGGCCGAGCCGACCGCCAAGGACAAGCCGGCCGACACGCCCAAGCAGCGCCGGAAATGATCCGCGATGACAGCTCCCGACTCCCGATTCGCCCACGATAGTGGTTTTTTTTCCGCGGTGGCCGTGCTAATTTCGGCCCCGCTGAGCTTGCGAGTCGCTGGTTTGGGGCAAGGAGTCCACGCCGCTGCCGTTTACCGTCCTCGGTATCGGCGCCGCGGGGGCCATTGATCTGGTCATTCCGAAGTTCCCGCAATCCCAGTAGGTCGGCATCCAGAATCTGGGTGTACGGGTGATTCTATTTTTCGGAGATGGATCAATGTCGTCGGATCGTGAGGTAGGTACCGTCAAGTGGTTCAATGATGCGAAAGGCTTCGGCTTTATCGCGCGTGAGGGTGGGGCGGATGTGTTCGTGCACTTTCGCGCCATCCAGGGGAGCGGCTTCCGCTCGCTGCAGGAGGGTCAGAAGGTCAGCTTCAAGGTAGTGCAGGGCCAGAAGGGCATGCAGGCTGAGGAAGTGATGCCGGCTTGAGTCCCGTTTTGCAACAAAAAAAACGCCGGAGCGATCCGGCGTTTTTTTTTGCGCAAGGGACGGCTCAGGGCAGCGGGGGGATCTGCGCCAGCGCGGACTCGATGCGCCGGTCCACCAACGCACGTTCGGCGCAGTGGCCGCCCAGGGCCAGCCATTCCAGCCATAGGCTGCGTGCCGATTCGGTCGGACTGCTGCCGCGGCCTTGAAGTTTCTCGGCCAGGCGTTGCAGCTGCAATTCGCGTCGCAGGGCGGCATCGGTGGATGGCGAATCGATCCCGGCCAGTAACTCGGCTTGGATCGCGATTACCGCCAGCTGCCGGGCCAGAGTTGCCGGGTCTGCCTGGGTGTCCGGACCCAGTTCGGCGCAGTGTTGCAGCAGGGCGCCGCGTTCCGCGCTGCCGATCGCCGCGGTCTCGATTTCCGAGCGCAGGTCGGCCAAGGCGGTCGCTTCGATAGCGGCGGGCGCGGCGGCCAGCGCGCACAGCCGATGGTGCAGCGCCACCGCCAGACTGCGCGTGGCGTCGGCCTGGGCGGCGACGAAGTCGGCACGGCGGCGCTCGATCCCGCTCTGCAATTGTTCGAACCGGCGCTGGTCGTCGCGACTGGGCGATTCCAGCGCATGCCAGCGTTGGTTGAGTCGGGTGGACTCGCTGTCCAGGGTCGCCAAACCATCGGCACTGGCCAACAGGTCAGCCAACCCGGCCAAAATTTCGTCTTGCTCGCGGCGATCGGCGTTGGCCTTGGCTTCGCGCTGGTGCTGCTCGCCGCGGGCCTGCGCAAACACAGGGTCGATCAGGCCGCGCAGTTCCTCCCAGAGCAATTGTTCGCTCTTGCGATCGGCGCGGGTCAGGGATTTCCAGCGGACACTGGCGTCCCTGGCGGCGGCGATCGCCGCAGCGGTGTCCAGATTGGCAAGCTGTCGGCGCAACTTGGCGATAAAGGCCTGCTTGGCGCTGCGCGCGTTCTCGCGCTCCTGCTCGATGCGGGTGTCGATTGCGGACTTGAGCTGACGCAGGCGCTCGCTGAGACGGCTGCGCTCGCGCCCGTTCAGGGCGTCCAGCAGGGGCCAGGCCTCGCGCAGCTCCCGCGCCAACGTAGATAGGTCGGCATCGGTGCTGCCGTCCTGGAAGCGTTGATCGTTGCTGTCGATGCGC
>JBFXKH010000174.1:0-5325 GCA_050173995.1 Lysobacterales bacterium
AGCGGTGGAGCCGACATGCTTGGCAGCGCGGCAACGTTTGGGATTGTCGGGTCCACGCCTGCGGCGTTTGACCCGACCTACGGCTGGGCGACCCGGCGGGTCGCTGCTACGGCGGTGACGGTTGCCCGGATCAGCGAGCCGACCATCGCCGTTCAGGCGACCAGCAGGGCGCGGATTTTCTTGAAGGCATTGCCTTCGATCTGGCGGATGCGCTCGGCCGAGACACCGTACTGATCGGCCAGTTCCTGCAGGGTCGCCTTGTTTTCGTCGATCCAACGGCGTTGCACGATGTCGCGCGAGCGCGTATCCAGCCGGGCCAGCCCCTCACGCAGCGCGTCCAGACGGTTTTCGTCGTCGTCGTCGCTCTCCAGGGTATCCAACGGGCTCATGCTGTGGTCGACCAGATAGGCGACCGGCGACGGGCGATCATCGTCGTCGCTGTCGGTCGGCGCGTCGAAGGCCAGGTCACGGCCGTTCAGACGCGCTTCCATTTCGCGCACGTCGGACGGGTCGACCTTGAGCTCGCGCGCCACCGTCAGCACTTCCTCGTGCTTCATCCAGCCCAGCCGTTTCTTGCTCTTGCGTAGATTGAAGAACAGCTTGCGCTGCGCCTTGGTGGTGGCGACCTTGACGATGCGCCAGTTCTTGAGGATGAACTCGTGCATCTCGGCCTTGATCCAGTGCACGGCAAAACTGACCAGGCGCACTTCGTGGCTGGGATCGAAGCGCTTGACCGCCTTCATCAGACCGATGTTGCCCTCCTGGATCAGATCGCCGATGCCCAGGCCATAGCCCTGGTAGCCACGCGCGACATGCACGACGAAACGTAGGTGCGACATGATCAGGCGTTTGGCGGCGTCGATATCGTTGTCGTCGCGGACCTTGCAGCCGAGTTCGACTTCTTCTTCCGGGGTCAGCATCGGCACCCGGTTGACCGCCGAGATATAGGCGTCCAGCGATCCGAGTGCGCACGGGATGGGCAGGTTGTAGCTGGTCAAGGCGGTACTCATAAAGTATCTCCGGTTCGGCGGCCAGTTTAGCAGTCCGCGGCTAAGAGTGCTAAGAGCGGGCCAAGTTCCCTGGAGAACCTGCGTTAACAATCAATGGCTTGGCCAGACAGCCCGGCCCCACGGCCGGCCGCCGTGACTGCCGTCGCCGCCGACAATGGACGACGGCCGGCGATGGCGAGCACCGGACCGCTGCCGAGGCCGTACAATCCCATCGGCGACAGCGCCCCAGGACACCGGCATGAAGGGAAAACCCACCTCATTCGACATCGCCTACCGGGCCGGCGTGTCGCAATCGACCGTTTCGCGGGCGCTGCGGGATAGCCCACTGGTCAGCGCCGAGACCCGCTGCCGCATCCAGGCGATCGCGCGCGAACTGCATTATACGGTCGACAAGAATGCCTCCAGTCTGCGTACCCAGCACTCCGGCACCCTGGCCCTGCTGTTCTTCGAAGACCCGAGCCCGGACGACTCGCACATCAATCCGTTTTTTCTGGCCATGCTGGGCTCGATCACCCGGGCCAGCGCGCAGCGCGGCTACGATCTGTTGATCTCGTTCCAGAACCTGTCCGACGACTGGCACGCCGATTTCCGCGACAGCAACAAGGCCGACGGCATCATCCTGCTCGGCTACGGCGATTACCTGACCTACCGCAGCAAGCTGGTCAAGCTGGTCGAGCAGGGCACCCACTTCGTGCGCTGGGGCGCAGTTGAGCCGGACCAGCCCGGTCTGTCGATCGGTTGCGACAACCACCAAGGCGGCCACGCCATCACCCGCCACCTGCTTGCCCAGGGTCGGCGGCGGATTGCCTTCCTCGGCACCGCCTCCAAGCAGTACCCGGAATTCGCCGAGCGTTACCACGGCTACGCTGACGCCCTGCGTGCCGCCCGCTGCAAGGTCGATCCGCGCAAGCAGGTCGACGCGGTCAGCGCCCAGCCGTCCGGCTATGCCGCCGCCTGCATCCTGCTCGATCGCGGCGTCGCCTTCGATGCGATCTTCGCGGCCAGCGACCTGATCGCGATCGGCGCCATGCAGGCGCTGGCGGAACACGGCATCGCAGTGCCGGAGCAGGTCGCGGTGGCCGGCTTCGACGACATCCCGATGGCCAGCTTCGTGCAGCCAGCGCTGACCACCGCCGCCCAGGACACCAGCCGCGCCGGCCAGTTGCTGGTCGACAACCTGCTCAAACTGATCGACCACAAGCCGGTCAGCAGCGCGATGTTTCCGGTGCAATTGATCGTGCGCCAATCGAGTGGCGCGTAGCCGGCAATGCCTGCTTAGCCTTTGGTGGTGCGCGCCTTGGGCGCGGTCTTTTCCAACGCTTCCGCCATGCGGGTTTGCCATCCTGGACCGGAGGCCTTCCAGCGGGAGATGACTTGGCTAGGCAGACGCAAGGAGAACAGTTGACGGGGGTTCGCCAGTTTTGGGCGCCCGCGTCGTACCAGCCGGTCGCCGAGGTGAAGATCCGCGCTGGCGATCCACGAATCAGTAATCTCCGGCGGCGTGTCTGGGTCAACTGACATAGGGGAGCAGTCTTTTCGCTTCACGCTCATGGCAGTGCCTCATACTGATGATGCGCCTTGCCGCACCGCGCGGCGTCCAGGCAAATACGACCAAGCGGAAGTCAAGCCAGCCGGCGGTGATGAAACGCGGCTCGCGGTAATCCTGTCGATCGTCGATACGGGTGAAATGCAGCCCGGCAAAAGCCTCCTTGGCGCGCAGTAGGTCCAGGCTACGTTCCCGCAATGTCCATTCGCGCTTGGCCGGGTCGCAGGTGATCCGCATGGATATAATGTATCTACGTAAAAAGACCGGGTCAAGCTGCGAAACCACACGACAGCTGACCAGCGGCTCAGGTGCCAAGCGGCAGCGCCTGCGCTTCGGTTTCCGGCGCCGGTTCGGCGACCCGCAGCACGGCGGCACCGGCGATCAACAGGCTGATGCCGCCGATCACCAAGGCGCCAATCGGGCGATCGCCCAGCCAAGTCTTGAGCACGAAGCCGAGCACGCTGGCCGCGACCAGTTGCGGAATGACGATGAAGAAATTGAAGATGCCCATGTACACGCCCATCTTCTCGGCCGGCAGGGCATCGCAGAGCAGCGCGTAGGGCAGCGCCAGGATCGACGCCCAGGCGAAGCCGACCCCGAGCATCGACAGCAGCAGCCAGTCCGGATCGCGAATGAAAGCGAAGGAGATCAGCCCGAGTGCGCCCAGCGCCAGATTGAACAGATGCGCATGGCGCAGTCCGAACGCACGCACCAGCAGCGGAATGACCACGGCCGCCAGCGCGGCAAAGCCGTTGTAGGCAGCGAACAGCACGCCCACCCAGTTGGCGCCGTCGTTGTAAGCCGTCGAGGTCGGATCGCTGCTGCCGAAATGGATTTCGGTCACCGCCGAGGTGGTGTAGATCCACATCGCGAACAGCGCGAACCAGGAAAAGAACTGCACCACCGCTAGCCGCCGCATGGTCAGCGGCATATGGTGCAGATCGGCCATGATCGTGGTGAACATGTTGCGGCGGCGGGCGGCGGCCAGAGTCAGCAAGGCCGCGCCGTACGCACCAAAGCCACCAGCCAGCAGGTACAGCTCGCGATCGAGACCCTGCACGGCGACCAGGGCGATCCCGGCCAGGCCGAGCAGCAGCCAGACCAGGCCGTCGCGGCGCACCCGCACGGTATCAACGCGCTGCTCCGCGACCTTGCGCGCATCGCTGAAGCCGCGCAGGGTTTCCGGCGGATATTCGCGGGTGCGCAGCACCGTCCAGCCGACCGCGGCGATCAACACCGCGCCACCCAGATAGAAAGCGTATTTGACCGAATCCGGCACCACGCCGGCCGCCGCGACATTGGCCACCCCGGCCTTGGTCAGCAGCCACGGCAGCGCGCTCGCGACCACCGCGCCAATGCCGATAAAGAAGCTCTGCATGGCATAGCCGCTGGCGCGCTGGCGCGCCGGCAACTGGTCGCCGACAAAGGCACGAAACGGCTCCATCGAGATATTGATCGAGGCATCCATGATCCACAGCATGCCGGCGGCCACCCACAGTGCCGGCGAGTTCGGCATGAACAGCAGGGCGCAGCTGGTCAGGATCGCGCCGACCAGAAAGTACGGGCGGCGCCGGCCGAGCCGGTTCCAGGTGCGGTCCGAGTAATAGCCGACGATCGGCTGCACCAGCAGACCGGTCAGCGGCGCGGCGATCCACAGCGAGGGGATCTGGTCGAGCTCGGCGCCGAGCGTCTGGAAGATCCGGCTGACATTGGCATTTTGCAGGGCAAAGCCGAACTGGATGCCAAGAAACCCGAAACACATGTTCCAGATCTGCCAGAACGACAGTGGCGGTTTGGCGGTCATTGATCCCTCCCAGGACGGTCTCTGCGCCATACAGAGCGATGGAAGCCGGGCGCACTCGCCGGGCTGACCCGGGATGGTAGGCGCAAGAGCGCGGCTCTGCCATGCCTGCATACGTATTCAAAACCCTGGCGACCGGCGATGATTGCATGCTGGATGCGTCTCCGAGAGCCATCGCCGATGCCTGCACTGAGCCCGACCGAATCCTTTCTGCTGGCGATGATCGTGATCCTCGCCCTGCCCTACGCGATCTGGCGGCTGGGCCGCACCGACTACTACGCGCCGCTGGTGGTGGTGCAGATTCTGACCGGCATCCTGCTCGGCCCGGGCCTGCTCGGGGCGGCCTTTCCGGCGCTGTATGCGGGCCTGTTCAATGCGCACAGCATCGAGGCGCTGAACGGCGTGGCGACCTGGGCGGTGATGGTGTTCGTGTGGGTGGCCGGGCTGGAGCTGGATCTGCACCAGGCCTGGGCCGAGCGCCGTGACAGCGCGATCACCGCCGGCATGGCGATGGGCCTGCCGCTGCTTGCTGGCGGCGCGGTCGGCGCCTTGCTGCTGGTCCACGATGCGAGCTGGCGCGGCGCGGCCGCCAGCAACGGACAGTTTGTCGCGGCGATCGGCATGGCCTGCGCGGTCACCGCCCTGCCGATCCTGATCCTGTTCATGGAAAAGCTCGACATCCTCAGGCGACCGCTAGGGCAGCGGGTATTGCGCTATGCCAGCCTCGACGACGTGGTGATCTGGGCGGTGATGGCCTTGATCCTGCTCGATGTCGAGCGCCTCGGTCGGCAGTTGGCCTTTTTGCTCGGCTTCGCGCTGGCCACCCTGCTACTGCGCCGGATCTTCCCGCGCCTGCCGGAAGCCGACCGCTGGTTTCTGGCCCTGGTCTGGCTCGCCGCCTGCGGACTGGCCGCCGATTGGGCCGGACTGCACTTCATGGTCGGCGCCTTCCTGTCCGGGGTGGTCAT
>JBFXKH010000175.1:0-5231 GCA_050173995.1 Lysobacterales bacterium
AGCTGCGTCTTGAATCAGGCGGCGATCGTGCATTGAGCTGGCAGCTCGGTGCGTTTCTTTTCCATGAGCGTCTGGACATCGATAACGTCAATTACGACACCCTCGCCGGCAGCATCGAAAACGGCCGTGCCCGCCAGCACCAGAACAACGACGCGATCGCCGGCTATGCCTCGGCGACCTATGCGTTCAACCCGCAGTGGACCCTGGCCGGTGGCCTGCGTCTGACCCATGACGACAAGGATTTCTGGGCCGAGCGCCTGGTCTCGCCGATCGGCGCCGGCAGCACGCCGCGCATCCGGCGCCATCTGGCCGACACCAACTTGAGCTTTGATACCAGCCTGAGCTATGCGCTGAACCCGGATGCACGCATCTATGCGCGGGTGGCAAGCAGTTTCCGCGCGCCCGCGGTCCAAGGCCGTTTGCTGTTCGGCGACACTGTGTCGGTGGCCGATTCCGAGGACATCCTGTCCTTCGAGCTGGGCTACAAGGCCGAGTTCTGGCAGCGTCGTGCCCGGATCGGACTGAGCGCATTCCGCTATGAGCTGGACGACGCGCAACTGACCGCGGTCGGCGGCCAGACCAATTTCAATACCCTGATCAATGCCAACCAGGTCGTCGGTAAGGGCGTGGAACTCGACTTCGAGGCGCTGCTCGCCGAGCGCCTGACCTTGAGCGCCGCGGCCAGCTTCAACGACACCGAACTGCACGACCGCGATCTGGCGGTGGCGCCGTGCGGGTCGGGCTGCAGCGTGCTCGACCCGGCCGGACCGACCCCCGGCACGGTGCTGATCGACGGCAATTCGCTGCCGCAGTCGCCGCGCTGGATCGGTAATCTGACCCTGGGCTGGGAGCGCGCGGTGGCGGACGGCGACCTGTTCGTGTTGGCCGATCTCGCCATGCGCAGCAAGGTCAATTTTTTCCTGTATCGCAGCCGCGAATTCGTTGGCGATCCGCTCAACGAGGCCGGGTTGCGCGTCGGTTACCGTTGGAACCAGGGGCGCTACGAACTCGCCGCCTATGGCCGCAACCTGTTCAATGAAACCGAGGCCCTGGGCGCAGTCGACTTCAACAACCTGACCGGCTTCGTCAACGAACCGCGCGTGCTCGGCTTGGATTTCACCGTGAACCTGTAAGCCCATTCGGGGTCGCGCGGTCTCAGCCACAGGTTTGGGAGTCGGTGATGGCCGCAGGTCTTGGCATCTTCGTCAATACACCGTCGCTGTCGCGGTTCAAGGGCGAACTGTGCGCCGACCTGGGCCGCTTGCGCGCCGAGGCGTTCTACCTGTCTTCGGCCGAGGCGGTCGCCTCGGTCGCCGAAGCGACCCGGCAATCGGCCGAACTCACCAGCTACTGGGCAGTCGCCGAAGCCGAGGCAACCGGCGGCGACGCCTGGGCCGATCTGCCGGTGCTGGCGCAGGGCGAAGGTGATCTCGGCAGTCGCTTGGCCAGAGTGTACGCGGCAATGCTGGAACGGCATGGCCGGGCACTGCTGGTCGGGGCCGACTCGCCGCAACTGTGTCCACGATTGCTTTTGCAAGCGCTCGAATGGTTGCACCTGCCCGGCCCGCGCCTGGTCATCGGCCGCGCCGAGGACGGCGGATTCTGGTTGTTTGCCGGCAACGTGCCTTTGGCCGCAGAGCGCTGGAACCAGGCCCGCTACGGCAGCGCCGACACCGCCGATCGTGTGATGCAGGCGATGCACTCGGCCGGCGCCTGGCTGCAACTGGACGTGCTGGCCGATGTCGATCGGGCCGCCGACCTGGCCACGGTTCGCCGCCAACTGGCCGAACTGCCGACGCCCACTCCAGCGCAACGGCGCTTGCTGCAGTGGATGGACGATGCGCTACGCGATTGAAAGCCTGCATCCACCGACAGTCGATAGAATGCCGGGATGAAACCACCGCTCGCTCTGCGCTTTCTCGGTGTTGGCAATGCCCAGGCGGTCGAACTTGGTTCGGCGTCGGCGGTGATCGAGTGCGCGGGCGCGCCGCTCTTGATGATCGATTGCGGCCAGCAAGCGCTCTGCGCCTATCTTGCCCACTACCAGGGCTGGCCCGACGCGCTGTTTGTGACCCACGCCCACTTCGATCACATCGGTGGCCTCGAACGCCTGCTCTACCAAACGCTTTTCGATCGCGAGCGCTGCGGACGGGTGCGCCTGTATTGCGCGGCTGCGCTGGTGCCGATCCTGCAGGCCCGGGTCGCCGATTACCCCGGCGTGTTGGCCGAGGGCGGGGCGAATTTCTGGGATGCTTTTCAGTTGATTCCGGTCTCGCGTGGTTTCTGGCACGCGGGTTTTTGGTTCGAGGTCTTTCCGGTTCGTCACCACTTGCCGGATACCGCGTTTGGACTGGCCCTGCCCGGCGCACTGCTGTGGAGCGGCGATACCCGCCCGATCCCGGAGCGGCTGGCCCGGCACGCCGCCCAGGGCGAGCGCATCGCCCATGATTGCGGCCTGCGCGGCAATCCCTCGCACAGTGGCCTCGACGATCTGCTGCGCGAATACCAGCCCGAACAACAGCGGCGTCTGATCGCCTACCACTACGCCAGCACCGACGACGCCGCAGCGATCGCCGCAGCCGGGCTGACCGTTGCGCGGGCCGGCGAGCTATTCGAGCTGCCGGAGCCGCTGGATCCGCAGCTTGCCGCAGCGCGTTGCTGGTCGGATGGCAGTCATGCGCATTGACCCGAAGGCTGACGGCGTAGCTGCGAGCGCGGGCACCGCGCCGCTCGATCGCTATGGCCGCGGGCTGCGCGACCTACGCATCTCGGTGATCGACCGCTGTAACTTCCGATGCCCTTACTGCATGCCGGCCGAGCGATTCGGCGGTGCCGCAGCGTTCCTGCCGCGCCGCGACTGGCTGGCACCGGCGGCGATCGAACAACTGGCGCGCGCTTTCGTCGCGCTCGGCGTACGCAAGCTGCGCCTGACCGGCGGCGAACCGCTGCTGCGCCCGGAACTGCCCGAGATCATTGCGCGACTGTCCGCCATCGACGGCGTCGAAGACATCGCGCTGACCAGCAATGGCGCCCTGCTCGCCGACCAGGCGGCCGCCCTGCGTGCTGCCGGCCTGCAACGGATCACCGTCAGTCTGGATGCGTTGGACCCAGCCAGTTTCCAGCGCATGAGTGGTGGCTATGGCGATGTCGCCGGCGTGCTCGCTGGGATCGAGGCCGCTCGCGCCGCCGGTTTTGCCGGGATCAAGGTCAACGCGATGATCCAGCGCGGTTGTAACGAAGATCAGGTGCTGCCCTTGGCCGAACATTTTCGTGGCAGCCCGATCGTGCTGCGCTTCATCGAGTACATGGATGTCGGTAGTTGCAACGGCTGGCGCCGCGACCAAGTGGTGACCGCTGCTGAAATTCGCACGGTCATCTCCGCCCAGCATCCTCTCTGCGCATTGCCGGCGACGGTGGAAGGCGAGGTGGCGCGGCGCTATGCCTACCAAGATGGCGGCGGCGAAATCGGCTTCGTCGGTTCGGTCAGCGAACCGTTCTGCGGCGACTGCAACCGCGCCCGCATCTCCGCCGACGGCCGGCTTTATACCTGCCTGTTCGCGAGCACCGGCACCGACCTAAGGCCATGGCTCGACCAGCCCGGATCCCTGCTACAGAATCTAAGTTCGCTCTGGCGGGAGCGCAGCGACCGCTACAGTGAACAACGCGCAGAAAGCGAACGCCAGGCCCGCTCAAGAATAGAAATGTTCCGGATGGGGGGGTGAGGTCATGCGCTTACCCGCTGCCCCCAGGCAGCGGGTGCATGACCGAACGACCGCGCATGGATGCGCGGGCCGGCGCCCCGCACCATGGATGGTTTCTAGCCCAGGTGTTAAGCGAAGCCAGCGGGTGCATGACCGAACGACCGCGCATGGGTGAGGGGCAGCGCTTTCGACATGCGATGAAACGCATGTCGAGCTGCCCCGAACGCCCGGCAGGGATGCCGGGCCGGACCGCTGCACCAGGGATGGTTTCTAGCGAAGGTGTCGAGCGAAGCAAGGCAGCCCGGGTAAGCGCAGGTTTGGAGGGTGAGGGGCAGCGCTTTCGACATGCGATGAAACGCATGTCGAGCTGCCCCGAACGCCCGGCAGGGATGCCGGGCCGGACCGCTGCACCAAGGATGGTTTCTAGCGAAGGCGCCGAGCGAAGCCACAAGACCTAGGACGGATCGTCGCTACCTGTAAGCCATGGGCATGAGGCCACATCCATCAGCGCGGCGTGTACTGCGCTTCTCGGGACTACTTCCGTCGCCCGCTCAGAACCCCACGCCAACGCCGAACGACCAGTTGCTGCGACGTCTGGGCTCCAGTTCGGCGCGGGTCCAGACGTGGATGTTGGCTTCCTTGACGATCGGGAAGCGATACGTGCTCTGCTGGATGCGCCCTTCGCGGGTGCCGAACAGATGGCCTTTGAGGGTGAGCAGGGCATCGGCAGGGAAATCGGCGGGCTCGGCGAATCCATCAAGCACCACGATGAAGCGGCCCTGAGAGGGCGCGGTCGACAAGGGCCGCTGGCGGCTGTCGAGCGGGTAGGCGAGCACCTCGATTTCGGTTTGTTTTTCGAAGTTGCGTACTTCGATCACCGCGCCGCCCCAGATCACCGTTTCCGAGCGGGCCGGGCCTTCGGCGGCCTGCCAGGGTGCGAGTTTGGTGGCGACATTGGCCGGGTCGAAGGCGAGCGGCGTGGCGCAGCCGCCGAGCAGCAGCGCGCCGGTCAGGGCCAGGGTGCGAAGCGAGGTAGCGGGGAGCCGCGAGCGCGATGGGTTCATTGCATCAGTCCTCGACCAGCCATTGCAGATTGTGTTGACTGAAACGGCTCTGCGACAGGTGCTGGGCGAGCACCGGCAGGCACTCGCCGATCACCCGGTCCAGCCGGTAAGGCGTGTTCACGATCGCCATCCCGCAGCCGTTCAGACGCAGGCCGGAATTATCCGGGTGCAAGAGTAACTCCACCATTAACACCTTGCGCAGGCCGCTTTCCTTCAGCCAGCGATGGAACGGCAGGATGTGCTGGCGCAGCTTGATCGGATACCAGATCGCGAACACCCCGTTCGGCCACTTGCTGGTGCATGCCTTGAGCGCGGATTCGATCAGCCGGAACTCGGCGTCCTGCGCTTCGAACGGTGGGTCGATCAGCACCAGGCCGCGCTTCTCGCGCGGCGGCAGCAACGCGTTCAGCGCCTGGTAGCCGTCGCGCTGGTGTACGGCGGCGCGTGGGTCGGCACGAAACAACGA
>JBFXKH010000176.1:0-1745 GCA_050173995.1 Lysobacterales bacterium
TACCGCAGCGGCAAGTAGTCCGCGGTGAGCGCATTGCGCTGGCTGGGGCGAGCGCAATGCGTAGGCTGGTGTGAGCGCAATGCGTAGGCTGGTGGTGAGCGCAGCGAACCCCAGCATGGCGGTTCGACACCGTCTCAGAAGCTGGGGTTCGCTGCGCTCACCACCAGCCTACGTTCGTGTCGCTCCAGCCTTGGAACAGCGGCAGGGCGCGCGTGGCGCTTCGCTATTCCAGCGTAAACCACTGCACCTCGACCCGGCGGTTCTGTTCGCTGTCGCTGCTGGCTGGTTCCTCCCAGCCGCGGCCGACCAGTTCCAGGCGTTCGCGGGCGATGCTGGGGTATTTTTTCAGCAGGGCCTTTTGCACCGCTTCGGCGCGCTGGCGCGATAATTCCATCGCCTTCAGCGCCATGCTGCGCACCAGCGACTGGCCGCCCTGTTGTTCGAACTCGTGGATGCGGGCGTTGTCGACGTGGCCGCGCAGCAGCACCACCGAGCCCGGGCTGACCTGCAGAAATCCCTTGATCGTGTCCAGGTAAGCCTGGTTCTGTTCGGCGCTTTGATCGAGCGTGGCGGAGTTCGGCTCGAAGAAGAAGCGAATGTCCTTGCTGAGCAGGGCGTCGCCTTCCAGCGAAACGTTGCCGCGGGTCTTGATCGGGGCGATGGCGATGGTCTGCTGGGCGAACTCCGGTCGGTCGGCGAGCGCGGCCAACGCAGCGGTGTCGACGAAGCGCGCCGGGTCGGCCGGGTTCTTGATCAATCGTCCATAGGCCAGTACCGAGGACTGGAAGATGCCCTGGAAGGAACCGGCCGAATCGATGCTGCCCTCGAAGAAGGCGCGGTTTTCCGGCAGGTTGGACAGGTGTACCTTGGCCAGTTCGTCGCGGGTTTCGTCCTCGCTCCACTTAAACGCCTGGGCGACCACGGCCAGGTTCGGCGCGGGCTGGTCGCGCAGGCGCCGGTTGCCATCGAGCAGGCCGTGGACCAGACCCTTCACCCAGTCCGGATGCGCTGTGGCGAAGCCCTTGTTGACCAGCAGCAGGTCGGCGACGATCAATAGGTTGCGGTTCGAGACCAGCGCCTTGGCCCGGCCTGCGGCGGCTTCGATCACTTCTTCGGTGCGCGGCGTCCAGCCGACGCAGCCGTTCAGGCGCTGCTGCCCGGCAGCGAGCTCGTGCGCGTAAGCGTCGCAGGCGATGAAGGCGTCCTCGTAAAAAACCAGGCCGAGTTCGCCGGCCGCTGGGCGCGCATCCAGATCGCGCAGCACCGTTACCGGCACCCCGGCTTCGGAAGCCAGATAACGGATGAAGAACTCGCTTTCATTGAACTGCGAAGCGGCGAGCACCTTGTCCTTGAGCTGGTTGATCGAGGCGATGCCGGTATCGACCACGACCATGTCGGCGCCGCGCGAGAAGCCGATCTGCGCTGGCACCACCACTTCGAATTGGCGGCCGAGCACGGCCAGCACGTCGGCGGTGGTGACTGAGGCTGCGATCCGGCCATTGTTGAGTTTCGACCAGCCCTCCTCCTCGCTCAACGACAGCCGAACCTGAAAGCCGTAGTTCTTGGCGAAGAAGCTGTCCGGGTTGGCTTGCAGGCCGCCATTGGCGACGACCAGGCCGGCGTAGCCGGCGTATTCGCTGATATCGACATCGATGATCTTGCCGTTCGGCTGGTAGGCCGCTGCCTGGTCCAGTTGCGGTAGGCCGGGGTTCGGTTCGATCGGCGTCGGCGCCTCGCCATCGCTG
>JBFXKH010000176.1:1845-5212 GCA_050173995.1 Lysobacterales bacterium
CCGGCAAGCCAGCCGAGATAGGCGATCTCGAGTCCGGCGCCAAGCAGCCAGAAACCCGGACTGAGAAAGGCCCCGAGCAGGGCGAAGGCGGCGAGCCCCACCCAGTTCGGCGCGACCGGCATGCCGAATGGCCGCGCATTGAACGCCGACCACAGGTATGAGCGCGCGCTCACGGCGCCGGCTCCGCGGCGTCGATCAGGCCACGCAGCGATTCCGGTACGAACTGGATGTCGGTCGCTTCGCGAATGGCAATGCGCATCTGAAACTCAAGCATCGCCGGCGCCACCGGCGGCTGGTAGCCGACCAGGCTCTGCGCCAGGGCAGCGAGCGGCGCTGCGCCGGTGGTCGCCACCTGCCGGTAGACCTTGACCGCCAGCGCCTCGGCCGCGCCCGGGGTCAGCAACAACGGCAGCGGCAGATCGCGCATTGCCGCTACCCCAGGGGCGATATCCAGGCGCTTGAGCAGGGCGTTCAGCAGTGCCGCGCTTTCGGCCACGTTGGTGGTCGGCAGCAGCGGAATCTTTACGTCGATGCGGCCCGGGCGTTTCAGATCGACCTCGATCAGGTCCGGCCGCGACGAGGCGAGAATCCACAGCAAGCGCCCGCGATTGCCGGTGTCGCTCATTTCCTGCGCGATCATCGAATACAGTCGCCCGGACAGGCCGCTGTCGCCGTCGCCGCTGGCGCGCCGGCCGAGGGTCTGGTCGGCCTCGTCGATAAATACGATGCAGCGGCCGAGCGCGCGGATCAGCCGGAAGATTTTCTCCAGATTGCCCTCGCTGGAGCCGACCCAACGATCGCGGAAGTTCTTCAGCTTGACCACCGGCACCCCGGCTTCGCCGGCCAGGCACTCGACCAGGTAGGTCTTGCCGGTGCCGACCGGGCCGCAGAAGATGTAGCCCATCGGCAGCGCGCGCAGGTCGTTGGCCTGCCATAGCTGGATATCGGTGCGCAGGAACTGCTTGAGGACCGGTGGGGCGTGGTAGTGCTCCAGCGATTTCGACGACTCGATGAACTCGACCAGGCCCATCGCCTCGTTCTCGACCATCTGCTTCTTGGCGGCGACCCAGTCGGCCGCGGCCAGCGGCGCGCGATCCGGCTTCTGGCGAATCTGAAAGCTGCGGATCCGCACCAGACTGTTGAGCGCGCTGACGCTGACCCCGGCCAGCAGCTCGGCCGGCGCGGCGCCGGCCTGATCGGCGAAAGCCTCGGCGTGATCGAGGCGCAGTTGCGCCAGCGCCCGCCCGATCAGCTCGGCGTCCGGCAGCGGCACCCGCACCCGCGCCACGCGCGGATGGTTGGCGATCTGCGGATGCAGATCGTGGAGGTGGTCGGCGATCAGAAAACTGGCGAACGGCAGCTCGGTGAACGGTGGCTCCGCCGCCCAGTCGCGGACCAGGCTGGCCAGGCTTGCGGTCTCGAAATCGCCCTGGCGGTTGGCCGGCAGGATCTGGTCGGCGCTGCGCAGGATCACCGCCACCGATTCGACCGGGCCACGACCGATCGTGCTCAGGTTGGCGCGATAACGCAGATAGCGGGTGATCAGTTCCACCGCGGCACGCGGATCGCGGGCCGCGGCCACCGCGGTCGCGCCCGGCCACTGCTGGAAGGCCTCGCTGGCGCGCCGCACCACCAGACCATTGCCCGGGTCGTACTGGAACAACAGCGAAAACCCGGCCAGCAATTCGGCATCGAGCAGGGCGCTCAGGCTGAGCAGCCGGCCCTGGTGGGGAAACCGGTCGCCGACATTGCCGTACAGCACGAACTGCCCGTGGGCGCCGCTTTCATAGGCCAGCGCCAGTTCCCGCGCCCACGCCGGGGCATCGACCGAAAGCGCCATGGCTTATTGCGATTCGGCTTCGCTGCCGGCGCCCATGCTGCGGTTCGCCGCCGCCGGCAGGGCCTGGCCATCCAGGCTGATGCCCTCGGCAGCGGCGAAGTCGGCCAGCGCCTGGTCGGCCAGTGCGTTCATTTCCGCCTCCTTGACCTTGATCTGGCCCAGGTCCAAGGCGTCGCTCGCCACCCGCGCGCGGCCGGCAGCCTTGCTGCGTTCTTCCTCGACCATTTCATGCAGGCGGTTCAGGGTGTCGCCGGAGCCGCCGATCTGGCCGATCATGCCCGAGGCCATTTCGTTCATTTCGGCGACCGCGGTCTTCATGCGCATATCGTTGATCGCGCCCTTGAGGCCCTCGATCTTGGCGCGGGCGGCGGCGACCGAGACATCGCGCGCCTTGACCAGGTTCTGGTACATGGCTTCGGCGGATTCCATCTGTTTGCGGTTCTCGACCAGTTCGCGGCTCACCGTCTGCAGGCGCAGCGCGTGCTGGGCGGCGGCTTCCTTGTTGCCGGCGCGCAGATGCGCGGTGGTGCGCGCGCGCAGCTCGGTCTCCTCGGATTCGAGCTTGCGCACCTGGCCCATCAGCCGCTCGGCCAGGCCGGCGTGCTGAGCCAGGCCCTGGTTGTAGGTGCCGATCTGGCGGCGCAGGTTCTCCTGCTCCAGTTCCAGCAGGCCCTCGGGGTTTTTCTTTTCCAGATCCTTCACGAACAGGGCGAAGAACCCACGGAACACGTTCATCAATCGACCCAACATGGCAACTCCTTATCGCTGTGCTGATCCCGCCCGGGCCAATACCCAGGCCGGCATACCGGTGGCAAGCGACAACTTAGCGCGTTTGCGCCCGGGTGCAAGGGGTAGCGAAGGATCGGCGGCGCTTGGCGCGGTGGCAGGCGCAGTAGCCCGGATGCAGCGCGGCGCGTTTTCAACAGCGGAGCTGGTCATCCGGGGATACGACCGGCTACTGGGCCGATCACCGAACGCCGGACGGGGCAGGGTGGTCGGTGGCCAGCGCGCGCAACCGCGGCGTGGCCATGGGAATGCTCAGCATGGTGCTGGCCACCGCCATCAGCAGCAGCGCGGTGAAGCTGGCGTTGCTGATGATGGCGCGGTCGAGCAGGATGTTGGCGAAGATAATCATGATCAGCGCCTTGGTTTGCAGCAGCCAGCCGATCAGGCCGGCCTCACCGCGCGCCCAGCCGAGCAGGCGCCCGGCCAGGTGGACGCCCGCGAGTTTGCCGCCGACGCTGGCGAGCAGCAGCAGGGCGGCGGCGCCGAGTACCGACCAGCCGCCCATGCTCCATTGCGTGCGCAGTCCGGTGCTCAGGAAAAATACCGGCATCAGCACCAGCAGCAGGTGGTGGCGCAGCAGATCGGTGCGGGCGCGGTCGAACCAGCGATCGTCCATGACCACCCCGGACAGGAAGGCGCCGACCATGAAGTGCAGTCCGGCCCAATCGGCGGCCAGTCCGCAGGCGGCGAGCCAGACCAGGGCCAGAAACCAGCGGTCGGCTTCCGGCAGGCGCGGGAAGA
>JBFXKH010000177.1:0-5179 GCA_050173995.1 Lysobacterales bacterium
CGGGTGCTGTGCCGTAACGCACATCGTCGGTACGGATGAAATCGCGGCCGGGCTGTGCGGTGGTCGCGAGCGAGACGCCAACCGCCAAGGCCAGGGCGAGCAGGAATACGATGCCGACGCGGTCGATGAATGGTAGCGCCGGCCAGGCCAGCTTGAGCACGACCGAAAGGCCGAACGAACCGATCGCAGCGGCCAGCGCGCCGGCTTCGTTGGCGCGCTTCCAGAACAGGCCGAGCAGGAAGATCACCACGATGCCAGGGGTGAAGAAGCCGGTGTATTCCTGGATGTACTGGAAGCCCTGGTCGAAACTGCCGAGCAGCGGGCGCGCGGTCAGGATGGCCAGCACCACCGCGGTGGCGGCGGCGACCCGGCCAACCTTGACCAGATGCGCCTGGTCCGGGTGCGCTTTGGATTTAGCGTAGAAATCCAGGGTGAAGATGGTCGCGATCGAGTTGATCTTGGACGCGAGCGAGGCCACCACCGCCGCGACCAGGGCGGCGAACACCAGGCCGAGCACGCCCGTCGGCAGCAATTGCATCATCGCCGGATAGGCCTGGTCCGGCTTGTCGAGGCCAGGCACCAGGGCCAGGGCGGCAATGCCGGGCAGGACCACGATCACCGGCATCAGCAGTTTCAGAAAGGCCGCAAAAAGCACGCCCTTCTGGGCTTCCTTCAAGCTCTTGGCGGCGAGCGCGCGCTGGATGATGTACTGATTGAAGCCCCAGTAACTGACGTTCATGACCCACATGCCGCCGATCAGCACGCTGATGCCGGGCAGATCCTTGTAGTACGGGCTGGCCTGGTCGAGGATCATGTCGAAGTGTTGTGGGTGCGAATCCCACAATTGCTTGAACCCGGCCAGCACACCGGTGCCGCCGCTGATCCGATCGAGGCTGATGCCGGTGATCAGCAGGCCGCCGAGTACCAACAGCGAGACCTGCACGATGTCGGTCAGCGCCACCGCCTTGAGGCCGCCATAGAGCTGATAGATCAGCGCGAAGGCGCCGAGCAGGGCGAGCGCGGCCATCTGGTCGAGCCCGGTGACCTTGGCCACCGCGATCGAACCCAGCCACAGGATCGAGGTCAGGTTGACGAACACGTACAACCCAAGCCAGAACACCGCCATCAACGTGCGGATGCGGCCGCCGTAGCGCTGCTCCAGAAACTGCGGCATGGTGTAGATGCCATTGCGCAGGAAGATCGGCAAAAAGAACTTGCCGACCAACAGCAGGGTCAGCGCCGCCATCCACTCGTAGGAGGCGATCGCGAGGCCCATCGCATAACCCGAGCCGGACATGCCGATGATCTGCTCGGCGGAGATATTGGCCGCGATCAGCGAGGCACCGATCGCCCACCACGGCAAGGACTTGCCGGCCAGGAAGTAATCCTGCGCGTCTTTGCGGTGTCCGGCTTTCTCGCGCGAAACCCACTGCGCAAGCACGAAAATACCGACCATATAGACGAGCACGATCACCACGTCCAAATTTGCCAGCTGCATCACCGGTCTCCTGGTTGGCGGTTGAATGGGTCGGTTCAGGGCGCGGTGAACGGGCAGGCTCAAGGTCCGCGAGCGCAGGCGGCTGCGGTCGGCCGAGACTAGAAGAAAGCGCGACGCCGGGCAACGCTTGGCCTTATGCATTCGATTGCATAGCTGGTTGTGCTGAGCGCGGCGAAGCCAGGTGCCAGAGGCCGGGTCGCGGTCGGGCTGAACCTGAGCGCGGCACATCCGGGCTCCCATCGGCCCGCGATAGCGGGCACAATGGCGGCTTGCCAGCGGGGTGGTTCGATGTCTTATCAGGTATTGGCGCGCAAATGGCGCCCTAAGGTGTTCGCCGAGCTGGTCGGGCAGCAGCATGTGGTGCGTGCGCTCAGCCATGCGCTGGACGGCAACCGCGTGCATCATGCCTACCTGTTCACCGGCACCCGCGGCGTCGGCAAGACCACCATCGCGCGCATTTTCGCCAAGTCGCTGAACTGCGAGACCGGCATCACCAGCACCCCGTGTGGGGTCTGTTCGGCCTGCCGGGATATCGCTGACGGACGCTTTTTCGATCTGCTGGAAATCGACGCGGCCAGCAACACCGGCGTCGATGATGTGCGCGATCTGATCGAGAACGCCCAGTATCTGCCCGCGCGCGGACGCATGAAGGTGTACCTGATCGACGAAGTACACATGTTGTCCAGGGCCGCCTTCAATGCGCTGCTGAAGACCTTGGAAGAGCCGCCCGAGCACGTCAAGTTTCTGCTCGCCACCACCGACCCGCAAAAGCTGCCGGTGACCGTGCTATCGCGCTGTCTGCAATTCAATTTGCGGCGGCTCACGGTCGAAGAGATCGGCGCCCAGATCGTCCGGATTCTCGAAGCCGAAAACATCGCATTCGATGCGGAGTCGGTGGCCGAGATTGCCCACGCTGGCAATGGCAGCCTGCGCGACGCGCTGAGCGTGCTGGATCAGGCGATTGCCTTCGGCGCTGGACGGCTGGAGGCGAGCGAGGTGCGCGGCATGCTCGGCACCCTCGACCGCAGCGGCGTGATCGGCTTGCTCGATGCGGTGGTCACAGCCGATTCCGCGGTCCTCGCCGAGCGCATGCAGGCAGTGGTCGAATACCAGCCGGATTTCGGCGCCGTGCTCGACGCCCTGGCCGAATGCCTGCACGCGGTCCAGGTGGCGCAGTTGCTGCCGGCGACGCGGACCGACGAGCTGTGGCCGGGGGCCGCCGCCATGGCCGCGCGCATCGCGCCCGAGGCGGTGCAGCTCTTTTATCATCTGGTCACCGCCGGCCGACGCGATCTGGATCTAGCCCCGAGCGCGCGGATCGGTTTCGAGATGTGCCTGCTGCGCCTGCTGGCGTTTCAGCCGCAACCAACGCCGGAGCAGCGACTGCCGGTGCCCGATGCGGCGCCCGACCAAGCGGCCGACAAGGCCGCGCCGGCAAGCGGCCGCGGACGCGGCGGCGAGGCTGCGCCACGGACCATGGCGGTGGCCGGGCGCGGCCGCGATGACAGCGCCGCGCTGGCGGCCTCAGCAACGACCTTGGCGGTGGCGCGGGTCGCCGAGCCGGATGTGGAAGCGCCTGTCCGGCTCGATCCGCGGCCGCTCGACAGCGAGCGCTGGGCGCGGTTTCCCGAGCAGGCCGATTTACGCGGGCCGCTGCGCGAGTTCGTCGCCAATCTCGGTTTCATCGAAGACCAAGACGGCTTGCTGCGGCTGGCGCTGGCGGCCAGCCGCCAGCAATTGCAGAACGACTTTTTTCACAAGGGACTGCGCGATGCCCTGCTGCGGGTGCTCGGTCGCGACCTGTCATTGCGCATTGAATTGGTCGAAGACGCCATCGATACGCCAGCGACGCGGGCCGAAGCCCAACTGCAGCAGCAACAGGCACTGGCCGATGCGTCGCTGCTGCAGGATCCGTTCGTGCAGGCGGCGATCGCCCGGCTCGGCGCGCGCATTCTGGCCAACAGCAGCAGACCGATCGAATCGCAACAGTACGAGGAGTGAACATGCGCGGACCACTGGGTAATTTGATGCAACAAGCACAGCGCATGCAGGAAAATCTGCAAAAGGCGCAGGACGAACTGGCCCGCATCGAGGTCAGCGGCGAGGCCGGTGCCGGCATGGTGCGCGTGGTCATGAACGGCAAGCATCAGGTACAGAGCGTGCGGATCGACAAGACCCTGATCGGCGACGATGTCGAAATGCTCGAAGACCTGGTTGTCGCCGCCTGCAATGACGCGGTCAACAAGGTCGCGGCGAGCAGTCAGGAGCGCATGGCTGAGGTGACCGGCGGCATGACATTGCCGCCGGGTTTTAAGTTGCCGTTCTAAGATGGCCGGTTCGCTCCTGCTCACGCAGTTGATCGAGGCACTGCGGGTTCTGCCCGGGGTCGGCGCCAAGACGGCACAGCGTATGGCTTTCCACGTGCTCGAACGGGACCGCGAGGGTGCCCGCCGGCTTGCGGCCAAACTGGCCGAAGCGGTCGAGCGGATCGGCAATTGCCAACGCTGTCGCACCTTCAGCGAGGATCCGCTGTGCGCGCTGTGCGCCAGCCCGGCGCGCGACGATGCCTTGCTGTGCGTGGTCGAATCGCCGGTCGATCAGCTTGCCATTGAGCAGGCGACCGGCTTTCGCGGCCGTTATTTTGTCCTGCTCGGCCGGCTGTCGCCGCTCGACGGCCTGGGCCCGCAGGAGCTCGGCATGGAACTGTTGGCGCGGCGCCTGGCCGAGGGCCAGGTGCGCGAGCTGATCGTCGCCACCAACCCGACCGTCGAGGGCGAAGCGACCGCGCACTATCTGGCGCAACTGGCCCAGCAGGCCGGCGTCCGCGCCAGCCGGCTGGCGCACGGTGTGCCGCTCGGCGGCGAACTCGAGTTCATCGATCGCGGAACGCTCGCGCATGCGTTTGGCGGGCGGTTGGAGATTCGCTGATGGGGCGGTTTTAGGTGTTAGGTTTTAGGTTTTGGGTTTTGGGGCATAGGTTGTGCTGAGCGTAGCGCAGCGAAGCGAAGCGCAACAGGACGAAGCGTCACGGCGAGATCGTTGCGCTGACCGGCTCCGCCGTTAAACACCGCTGCGCTCAGCACAACCTATTTCCGTCTCCGGACCGTTGCGCTTCGCTGCGCTCAGCACAACCTATTTCCTGTGGGGAGGGAGGGCGACCCAGCGGGTCGCCCCTACGCGCTCCCCGCTCCCCGTTCCCCATTCCCCACAGCTCAATGCGCCGCTACCTGGGCCTGGTCGGTGCCGACGCTGTAGCCGGCAAACGGCAGGGCGCGTTCCAGGCCGACCTGCGGTTCGCCGACGAAATAGCCTTGCAGGTAGTCGACCGCGCATTCGCGCAACAGCGGCAGGATCTGCGGGCGGTCGACGAACTCGGCGATGGTGCGTTTGCCGACCGAATGCGCGATGCCGGTGATCGCCTTGACCACCGCCTGGTCGATCCGGTCGTCGAGCAGACCCTGGATGAACGAACCGTCGATCTTCAGGTAATCGACGTCCAGGTGTTTGAGGTGCGAGAAGGTCGAGAAGCCGACGCCGAAGTCATCCAGCGCAAAACGACAGCCGAGCGCGCGCAGGTGGCCGATCAGCGCGCGCGCCGCTTCCAGGTTGCTGACCGCGCGCGATTCGGTGATTTCGAAGACGATCTGGCGAGCGTCGATATCGAATTCGACCAGCTTGTCG
>JBFXKH010000178.1:0-5163 GCA_050173995.1 Lysobacterales bacterium
GGGGCCCGGGGCACGGGGCACCGGGTCCCGGGGACGGGGGAACGGGGAACGGGGAACGGAAATAGGTTGTGCTGAGCGCAGCGAAGCGCAACGGTGCGGAGTCGGGCGTCGGACGTCGGGAACGGGGAACAGCAAAGCGTCGTCCCGGCGAAGGCCGGGACCCAGTGTCGGGGATGCCGATACGGTCACCGCTGGGCCCCGGCTTATGCCGGGGCGACGGCTGTTTCGGTCTTCGGTCCTCGGTCTCCAGACTTCTGTCTTCTGTCTTCTGTCTTCTGTCTTCTGTCTTCTGTCTTCTGTCTTCTGTCTTCTGTACACTGGTCGCGGCACCGCTTCTGCTGCGTTCGAGCTTGTGGCCATTATTTTGCCTTGGCCCATAATTCGACCCCGGGTTGGTAGTGCCGGCCGGTGTGCAAGTCCGTTACGAGCGGAAAGCCTGAAGGCCGGCGAACCTTCCCACCTGATCCTGATGGATCAAGGTCGATGTCCACATAACGAACGCGGCGGTCGGCGCCACCCTATTTGAACCATGCGCAAGCCACCCAGCCCCAGAAGTGATTTGCGCCGTGCATTGGCCGAACGCCGCCGGCAACTGCCGCCAGCCGACCGACTCCAGGCCGGTGCCACGGTGGCTTTGTTGCTGGCTCCGCTGCCGGCGCTCGCCGCCGCGCAGCATGTGGCGATTTACTGGTCGGTCTCCGGCGAGTTGCCACTGCTCGCGGTCACCCGCGAACTGCTGGCACGGCAGAAAACCCTGTACCTGCCGATCGTGCAGGAAGATGGCGGCCTGCGTTTTGGGCGCTGGCAGCCGGGCGATGCGCTGGTCGCTAACCGCTTCGGCATTCCCGAGCCGACACCACCGCAGGACGCCCTGCTCGCCGGTACCGAGCTGGATCTGGTGCTGGTCCCGCTGCTCGGCTTCGATCGCCATGGCCAACGACTGGGCAGCGGCGGCGGCTATTACGACCGCTGTTTCGCCTTTCTGCGCGGCCAGGACCGCCCGGCGCGACCCTGGCTGCTCGGGGTGGGCTACGCCTGGCAGGAGCAGCCAGCACTGCCGGCCGAGGCATGGGATGTGGCGCTCGACGGGATCGTTAGCGATCGCGAACTGATCGTCGTCCACCCCGTTTCCGCTGCCGACCGACCGCGGCGTCCTGCACGATGAATTACTGGCTGTTCAAATCCGAGCCGGAGGAGTTCTCCATCGACGACTTGGCTCGGGTGGCGAGCGAGCCGTGGACCGGGGTGCGCAATTACCAGGCGCGCAATTTCCTGCGCGACGCGATGCGCGTCGGCGACCGGGGTTTTTTCTATCACAGCAACTGCGCCGAACCGGGCATCGTCGGCATTCTGAAAATCGTCGCGGCCGCCCGCCCCGATCCGAGCCAGTTCGATCCACGCAGCGACTACTTCGATGCTGCGAGCCCGCCGACAGCGCCACGATGGGTATGCGTCGATGTTGCCTTCGAAGGCCGCCTGCAGCGCGTGGTCAGCCTGCGTGAATTGCAGCAACACGCCGCGCAGTTGGACGGCTTTCCGCTGATCCGGCGCGGCAATCGGCTGTCCATCCTGCCGGTGGGAAAGGCACAATGGGATTTCATTCTTCGTTTGAGCCGGGAGTAGTGCCGTGGACCAGGAAACCCAGAAGCAGCGCGCCGGTGAAGCGGCCTTGCAATTTGTCGAGGAAGGCAGCGTCATCGGCGTCGGCACCGGCTCGACCGTAGCCTGGTTCATCGCTGCGCTGGCGCGCAAGAAACACTTGATCGAGGGCGCGGTGTCGAGTTCGGAGCGATCCAGCGCCCTGCTGCGTCAGCACGGTATACCGGTGCTCGACCTGAACAGCACCGGCGACCTGCCGCTGTATGTGGATGGCGCCGACGAGTGCGATCCGTGGAATCGCTTGATCAAGGGTGGCGGCGCCGCCCTGACCCGCGAAAAGATCATCGCCGCAGCCTCGCGTCGCTTCGTCTGTTTGATCGATGCCAGCAAGCAAGTCGATCTGCTCGGCCGCTACCCGCTGCCGATCGAAGTGATCCCGATGGCGCGCAGCTACGTCGCCCGCGCACTGGTCAAACGTGGTGGCCAGCCGGTCTGGCGCGACGGCGTGACCAGCGACAACGGCAACTGGATCCTCGACGTGCACAACCTGAAAATCACCGACCCGGTGGCCATGGAAGCCGATTTCAACCAAATCGCCGGCGTGGTGACGGTAGGCCTGTTCGCCCGCCGCCCGGCTGACATCGTGTTGGTCGGCGACCAGCAACGCGAGACTCGTCGGGGCTGAGGGAAATTGGTTCCTAGGTTCGTAGGTTTTAGTCCGATGTTGCGCTGACCGACGCGGCCGTTAAACGCCGCTGCGCTCAGCACAACCTTGGCGCTGCTCCGCTCTTAGCTCTTAGCACCTAGCCTCTAGCCTCTAGCCTCTAGCCCCTGGTTTTGTTGCGCTTCGCTGCGCTCAGCACAACCTATTTCACTATCCCGCCTCCCGCCTCCCGCCTCCCGACTCCCGACTCCCGACTCTCGCGCTGCTACGCCCCGCCCTGCTTGAACATGGCGCTAAGGCCTCCCTGCAAGGCGACCGAATCGAAGCCGACCTTACTCAGAATAAAGGTTGCGGCGGCGCTGCGTTCGCCGGTGTTGCAATAGACCACCAGTTTGCCGCCGCGCTCGAGTTCGTCGATGCGGTCGCGCAGATCGAGCAGCGGAATATTCAGTGCCCCCTTGAGCGCACGCTCCGCGTATTCCTCGCGGCTGCGCACGTCGAGCAGACGGGCTCCTTCCTGGACCAGTATTCGGGCTGCCGCCGGTGTGACCCAGTCGACCACCGGCGGGGTCAGGATCTCGGCGAAATCCTTGCTGGACAGTCGCATCAACTTGCCATTGGACATCATGCTCACGCTGGCGTTGCGCACGCTGCGGGTGAGCAGCGCATCCTCACCGAAGGTGTCGCCGCGCATCAGGTAGGCGAGCACCGCCTCACCCTCGCCGCTCTGCTTGGCGACCGCCGCCGACCCTTCCTTGATCACATAGAAATAGTCGGCCTGGTCGCCTTCGCGTACGATGCGTTGGTCCTTAACCACGGCGATCTCTTCCATGCGCTGGAACAATCTCTCGACTGCGCCAGTCGGCAGCTTGTGCAGGGCGCGGTTCTGCAACACCCGGAACACCCAGCGATTGGCCTCAGGATCCGGATCGAAGTGGCGGAATGCCTCGGTCCGCGACAACTGGTCCCAGATGATCACTTTTTCGGTATAGCGCCGATCGAGCCGGATCACCTGCGCCGCCAGCGAACCCACGCTTGCGGTAAAGCGCCGTGGTTGCAGGTCGCCAAGTGCGTAGCGGCCCTGCAACGAGTTACCCTCAGCGGTCTTGACCTTGCCATCCGGATACTCGCAACGGACGCTGCCGTCGACCACGTAGATCATGTCTTCATCGAGATCGCCAGCGGCAAAAAGCACTACGTCCTTGCCGACATCTTCGGCCACTGCCACTTTGGCCAGTTGTTCGAGGCATTGTGGGCGCAGCTTATCGAGCGGGTAGAAGTTGGCGAGTTGCTGGGCGGCGACGGGCATGGTCGGATTTCCTTGCAGACCGGGACTGGCAGTGTAATCAGGCTGAGGGCACTTCTGAAGTACGGCGTTTGGCGCTGTTCAAGCCGCCGGCCCGTGTACGCCTTCGATTTCGACCAGCAGGTCGTCGCGGCAGATATCGCCCACCAGGAACAGGCACTGGCAGGCGACCGGCAAGCGCTCGGCCAACCAGCCACGCACCATCGGCAAATCGGCAGGATGCCGAAGATAAACCTTGAGCCGACTGGACTGGTTCAATTCCGCGGGAACGCGATGATCGAGGCGACTTGCTTCGCGCAGCAAGGCAGTAATATTGGTCAAGGTCTCGGACAACTGCGCGCTGACCTGACCAAGATGGTGGCTGGCATGGCCGACGATGCTGGCGGTGCCGGAAATCAGCAACTGCCCGGCCGCGGTCAGGGTGGCGCGCGCGAATCGCGGTGCGACCGGGCCGTACTGGCGGGGGTAGCGGCTGGCGCTGAGCTGGCGCGGGTTTTCGATGCCAATCCCGGCATGCCGCGCTGCCAGCCAATACAGCAACAGGGTGCCGCTGGTGTCGCGTCTGCCGATCGCGGTCGCCGCCGGCAGAACCTGGCCCGGAAACCCGGCCAGTGCCTGGACCCGGCCGACGCAGAACTGCCGGTAACGCTGCTGGTCGCCGACACCATCGGTAATCGCTGAAAAATAGTTCCACAGGCGCAGCAGCAGCGGCTTGCCGGCGCGTTGCTGAAACGCCAGCAATTGCCGGTAGGCGAACTCGGCAGCGGCGCGGATGTCGCCATGGGCACGCTCGTCCACGGCGAGCGTGCCGAACAGGTAATCGTTGTTGCCGGCATAACGGATTTCGCCATCCTGGCCGTGCTCGACCAACCCGTCGCCACGCCAGACCTCGACCAGGGCACCGTCATCCAGCCGATCCAGACCGACCCGGATGCCCGATCGGCGTTCAGCGGGCGCCCCCGGCCCGAAACCGACCACGGCCAGCACCCCAGGCGCCTTTGCCAGGCCGGCGCAGGGCGGCTCGAACGCCACCGACAGGGGCGAGGCCGGCAGCGATTGGCGGAGTGGGTCGGACATTCCGGGACGGTCGGGTGGGACAGCAGACAAAGGTTGGTGCCGCGGTCCTCGGCATCGTGCCGAGTATCGCCCGCGGTGCATCGGGCATGATAGCGGCTCGGGGTTCGGGGGAGAGAAGACCAAAGTCGGAGCAAGCCGTCGTCCCGGCGCAAGCCGGGACCCAGCACTGTCGAGGGTGCCACCGCACCCAACACTGGGCCCCGGCTTGCGCCGGGGCGACGGCGCCTTTCCGGTTTCCCCATTCCCCTTTCCGCGTTCCCGACTCCGCACCGTTGCGCTTCGCTGCGCTCAGCACAACCTATTTCAGCTCCCCAATCCCCAATCCCAAATCCCCATTCCCCATTCCCCATTCCCCATTCCCCATTCCCCATTCCCCATTCCCCATTCCCCGTTCCCCTACAATGAAGCCATGTACCTCGCTTACTACGGGCTCAACCAGGCCCCGTTCTCGCTCACCCCGAACCCGCGCTTTGTGTTCCTGTCGGAGCGCCATCGCGATGCCTTGGCACACCTGCTG
>JBFXKH010000179.1:0-5155 GCA_050173995.1 Lysobacterales bacterium
ACCCGGCGGAAGTAGCCCGGAAGAAGCGCAGCGGATTCCGGGGGAACCCGGCGGAAGTAGCCCGGAAGAAGCGCAGCGGATTCCGGGAAGAACCTGGCGGAAAGTAGCCCGGATGAAGCGCAGCGGATTCCGGGGGAACCCGGCGGAAGTAGCCCGGAAGAAGCGCAGCGGATTCCGGGAAGAACCTGGCGGAAGTAGCCCGGAAGAAGCGCAGCGGCTCTCACCAGCGGAGCTGGTCATTCCGGGACAATAAAGCACAGCGCGCGGCCCGAACTGGCCGGCGGCGATCTGGCGCACCACGCTTTCGATCCGACATCCCGGATGACCAGCTCCGCTGTTGAAAGCCCGCTGCGCTTCATCCAGGCTACCTTTCAACGCGCACCTCGGAACAAGCGCAGCGGGCTCTCAACAGCGGAGCTGGTCATTCCGGGGGATCAAGCCGAAGCTCACAGAATGGACCAACGCCAGCGGCTTGGCACCCCCGGCCGAGCTGGTGCTCGGTGCTCCCGGCACGCCGCAGGCAGGATGGGCAATGGGCCAAAGGCCGTGCCCATCATTGAGCTTCAGACCCGCCTGCCCCATTCCCCATTCCCCATTCCCCATTCCCCATTCCCCATTCCCCTCACCGCAAACCGCACTCGCAATGCGCCTGCAGGTTGACCGGCAGGCCGTGTGGGCGCGATTGCAGCAGGCCCTGCAGTCGCTGCAGATCCTGGGCGGTGGGTTTGGGCAGCCAGGCGAGTGGCGTGGTCCAGCCGGATTCGCGCAGCAGGGCACTGAGTCGCGATTGCGCAAAGCTGCCCATGAAGCGTTCGAACGCGCTGCTCGGGCGCTCGACATAGCGCACCTCCGGTTTGGCCATGCCGGCGCGCTTGGCGGCGGCGTCGATCGCGTCCTGCAATGAGCCAAGGCCATCAACCAGACCACGTTCGCGGGCCTGGGCGCCGGTCCAGACGCGGCCGCGGGCGATGCCGTCGATGCTCGCCACGTCCCGTTTGCGCGCGTCGGCGACCTTGCCAATGAAGTCGGCATAGCCCTTGTTCAAAACCTGCTGGATCATTTCGCCGAGCCGCGGGTCGAGCGGCCGGGTCGGGTCGAAGGCACCGGCCAGCCAGGTGGTACCGACGCCATCGGTGTGCAGGCCGACCTTGGCCATCGCCTCGGGCACGTTGAAGAACAGGCCGTAGATGCCGATCGATCCGGTGATCGTGCTCGGGTCGGCGATGATCTCGTCGGCATTCATGCTGATCCAGTAGCCGCCGGAGGCAGCCAGATCGCCCATCGACACCACCACCGGCTTGCCGCTGGCGCGGATCAGTTCGACCTCGCGGCGGATCAGCTCGGCAGGAAACACACTGCCGCCCGGCGAATCCACCCGCAGCACCACCGCCTTGACCGAGTCGTCGTCGCGCACCTGGCGCAGCAGCGCGCTGGTGGCTTCGCCGCCGATGGTGCCGGGCAGCTGCGCGCCGTCGATCATTTCGCCTTCGGCGACCACGATCGCCACCTCGTTCTTGCCGGGAAATTGCGGTCGGGCATTGAGCCGGGCCAGATAGTCGTGGAATCCGACCTGGCGGAAACCGGTTTCGGCTTCGTCCGGGATGCCGGCATCGAGCATGCGCTGACGCAGTTGCTCACGGGTCAACAAGGCGTCGATCAGCTTCTGGTCGATCGCCAGTTGCGACAGGTCGCCGGCCACTGCGGTCACCGCCGGCGCGTAGCCGTCGATCATCGCGGTCAATTGCTCGGGCTTGAGCTTGCGCGCGGTGGCGATGTCGGCCAGGTGCCGCTGCCAGATATCGCCCATCCAGTAGCGGTCGGCCTCGGCCGCTTCCGGCGATTGGTCGGCGCGGATGTAGGGCTCGCCCGCGGACTTGAATTCGCCGACCCGGAACAGATGCGCCTCGACGCCGAGCTTGTCGAACAGGTCCTTGTAATAAGTGCGATAGCGGCCCATGCCTTCGAACATCACTGCGCCCTGCGGATCCAGGAACACCTGGTCGGCCTGGGCGGCGAGCAGGTAGGTTTTCTGGTCGTAGTAAATGGAGGCGATCGCTTCCAGCGGTTTGCCGCTCTGCTTGAAGCGCGCCAACGCGGCAGCGAACTCGCGCACGCTCGCCGGGCCCATGGCGCCGATGCCATCGGTGACCAGCAGAACACGGTCGATATGCGGGTCGGTCGCTGCGGCATCCAGTACCCGGCTCACATCGCGCAAGCGGATTTCCTCCTCGCCCTGACCCATCGCCTCGGCCAGGGCACGGTCAAGCGGGCTCTGCGAGAACTGCTCGACCACCGCACCCTGCGGGTCGAAGACCAGCACGGTGTGCTTGCCGAGGCTGGCGGTACCTCCCGAGAACAGCAGTATCCCGAACAGCAGCAAAAACAACAGGAACAGCAGGTTGAAGACGGCCCGCCGGGAAAACTCCAGCGCCCGCCAGAAGCCGGTGATCAGGCGCCAGAGCAGGGTCGGACGACGCGGGGCGGGAAGGCTGTTCGGGTGGCTTGGGTAAATGCTCATGGGCCTGACGATGTGCGGGGCGCTACTGCGCCATGGAGGGGAAATCAACAAATTAGCGGCCGGCCGAACATAGCACCGAGGTCGCTGAGACCTCGGGAAACAAGCGGGCCAAGCCTGGAAGGTGCGCTAGGTTACCGATTCGCTGCCGGCTTGTCCGCTGCCAGAAGTCCCGATCGACCGCTGGCATCGGTGCGGGCCGCGGCGTGCCGAGCCAGGGTCGAGCGCAGCCGCAGCATCAGGAACAAGGCCGCCGCGGTCAGCCCGGCGGCCAGGCCCCACCACATGCCGGGCGCGCCCAGGCCGCGCTCGAAGGCCAACCAGTGGCCGCTGCCGAGGCCAATCAACCAATAGGCGATCAGGGTCAACAGCGCCGGCACGCGCACGTCCTGCAGGCCGCGCAGGGCGGCCGCGGCGACCGCCTGCAGACCATCGGAAAACTGGAATACCGCGCACAGCAACAGCAACTGCGTGGCCAAGGCGGCGACCGCCGCGTCGCCGCTGTACAGCGCCGCCAGCGGCCCGCGCCACAACGCCATGCTCGATGCCAGCAAAAACTGCGCGGCCAGCGCCAGCAATAGACCGGCCTTCGCCGCGGCGCGCAGGCGCGCGCCATCACCGGCGCCGAGCGCACGTCCAACCCGCACCGTGGTCGCCGCACCGATGCCGAGCGGCACCATGAACGCCACGCTACCGACGCTGACCGCGATCTGGTGGCTGGCCACCGCGGTGGTGCCGATGCTCGCCACCAGCAAAGCCGCCAGCACGAACATCGAACCTTCCATCACCACCATCATCGCGATCGGCAGGGCCAGCTCCAGCAGATGTTTCATCTCGGACCAGCGCGGCCCCTCGAAGCGCGGCCCAAGCTGCAGATCGTGATAGACCGGATGGCGGGCCACGAAAGCCACGAAGGCCAGCGCCTGCAACCACAGACTGGCGGTGAGCGCGATCGCGCAGCCCTGGGCGCCGAGCGCCGGCAGACCCCAGTGGCCGAATACCAGCAGCCAGCCGATCGGCACGAACAGGGCCACGCCCAGCGCCGAGAAATACAGGGTGGCGCGGGTGTAGCCGATGCCCTCGCTCAGATAACGCAGGACCAAAAACAGCGACAGCGCCGGGGTCGCGTACGACACAGTGCGCAGAAAGCGCGCGGCATCATCGATCAGGCCGGCATCGACCCGGAGCGCGATCAGCAGATGTTCAACGAAGCGCACCGCAACGAACAGGATCGCGCTGATCGCAAGCCCCAGCCACAGTGCCTGGCTGACCACCGAGGCGATCCGTTCGCGCCGCCCGGCACCGTCGTGGGCGGCAACCAAGGGCGGCACCGCATACAGAAACCCCAGCACGATCATCAGCACCAGCGACCACAGGGCACCAGCGACCGCGACCACGCCCAGCGCATGCGGCGAATGCTGCCCGGCCAGCATCGTGTCGGCGACATTCACGCCCATGATGAACAACTGCCCGAGCACCACCGGCAGCGCCAGCCGAAGCACCGCAGGAAACTCCTCGCGCAGCTCGGTGCCGATGTCCCATGCCATGGTTGCTGCCTGATGCAAAACGCTATCGTAACGGCTGGCCGCCTCCGATATTCTTGGCCGCAATGAACGACCCTCTCGCCACTGCCTCCGAATCGACCACGACTGCGGCCGCGCCCCCTGCCGCCAGCCGCTGTGGCAACTGCGACACCGTCCTGCTCGGCCCCTATTGTTACCGTTGCGGGCAACCCAAAAAGGGCTGGATCCGCAAGATCTCCGGCATCTTCGCGGATTTTCTCGACACCGTATTCGACCTGGATTCGCGGCTTGCACGCACTCTGGGGCCACTGTATTTCAAGCCGGGATTGCTGAGCAGCGAGTACTTCGCGGGCCGCCGCGTGCGCTATGTCACCCCGCTGCGCCTTTACTTCTTTCTTAGTGTGGTCGCCTTCTTTGCGCTCGGCGTGCTCACCCCGATCGCCAGTGAGACTGACGGCAAGGGGATTCAGATCGAATTGGGCGAGGACCCGAACGGTCCCAACCCGAACAATCTCACGTTCTTCAACTCACGGCCCTGGCATCCGGAAACCAACCCGCTACGCGTCGACTGGCTGGGTGCTGGCGGCAATCGTTGGCTCAATACCCAGGTCGGCGTGATCGCGACCAATCTGCAGACCGCGCGCAAGCACCCGGACCGACTGGTCAACCAGATGCTGGCCAAGGCCCCGCAGGTGCTGTTCGTACTCTTGCCGGTATTCGCCCTGTTGCTGAAGTTGATGTTCCTGTTCAAGCGCCGTCTGTATATGGAGCACATGATCGTCGCCCTGCACAGTCACAGCTTCCTCAGCCTGTCGATCCTGTTGATTGCGGCCCTGAGTGCGCTGGCGGCGGTGCTGCCAGAGGGCGGCTTCGGCGCACGCCTGATCGGCTTGGCCGAGGGCCTGGCCTGGGCCTGGATCCCGCTCAATCTGCTGATCGCGCACAAGCGCATCTACCGCCAGGGCTGGTTCTTCACCCTGCTCAAATTCAGCGCGATCGGCCTGTGCTACACCGTCTTGCTCAGCCTCGGCATGGTGCTGAACGTGGTGCTCAGCCTGGCCACGCTGTGAGGCAGCAGGCGGGAGGCGGAAAAGTAGGGTGGATAAGCGCAGCGCAT
>JBFXKH010000180.1:0-5104 GCA_050173995.1 Lysobacterales bacterium
GGGTTGCGGCGGTGCGCGATCTGTTGGTGCAGATTCGCAGCTATCCGGAGGAATGCCTGCAATCGCTGGGCTTCGACGAGCGCTTGATGATTCGTTGGGCGCGTGCAGAGACGCTGATCCGTCTGTGTGAAGACGATCTGCGCCTCGCCGATCTGACGCTGGACCGGCTCGACGCCTTCGCCCGCGGCGAGCTGTCGGCTACGGAAATACTGCCCGAACTGCGCCGCACTTGTGCGCAGTTCAATGCGCACTCGAATGCCTTTCTGGCGCCGGTGACCGCGGTCGGGCATCGGGTGGGCGATCTGGTGCTGGCCGCGACCGCACTGCTCGGACTGATTGCGACCGCCCTGGTCTGGGCGATTGCGCGCAGCATCAATCGCAGCGTGGTGTTGATGGAGGAAACCACCCAGGCCCTGGCCAGTAGCGAACGGCACAATCGGCGTCTGGCCGAAATCGACAGCCTGACCGGCCTGCCCAATCGCCACCTGTTCGGCGACCGATTGCAACAGGCGGTGGAGCGGGCGCAGCGGTGTGGCGAGCACTTTTCCCTGTTGTTCATCGATCTGGACCGCTTCAAGGATGTCAATGATTCGATGGGCCATCGTGCCGGAGACGAGTTGCTGAAGCTGGTGGCGGCAAAGCTGCCCGGCATCCTGCGTGGCGGCGATATAGTGGCGCGGCTCGGTGGCGACGAGTTCGCGGTGATCCTCGCGGCTGCCGCTGGTTCGCCCGAACCCGATCGGGTGGCCCGGCGCTTGCTCGCCCTGCTGGCCGATCCGATGATGCTGAGTGGCGGCGAAACCCGGATCACCGCCAGCATTGGCATCACCCGATGTCCGCAGGATGGCCTGGCTGCCGACCTGTTGCTGAAGAACGCCGATCTGGCCATGTACGCGGCCAAGGCGGCCGGGCGCAATGGCTACTGTTTCTACTCGGACGAAATCGATGCGCGCATGCGGCAACGCATCCGCGACGAACAGATGCTGCGCCTGGCGGTCGAGCGCGACGAGTTTTATCTGCATTTTCACCCGATCATCCACCTGGCCAGCGGTCGGGTGGTCGCCTGCGAGGCCTTGCTGCGCTGGCAGCATCCAGAGAGCGGCCCAACCTTGCCCGAGGGGTTCATCGGCATCGCCGAGGACACCGGGCTGATCTGGCCGATCGGTGCCTGGGTGTTGGAAGCGGCCATCGCGCAGGCACAGCGCTGGCGCCACGAGCAGCCGCAGATTGCCATTGCAGTCAACGTGTCGGTGCGGCAGATCGGGCATACCGGATTTTTCGATCTGGTCGAATCCTTGCTCGCGCGCTACCAGTTTCCGGCCGGGCAACTGCACCTGGAAGTCACCGAAAGCCTATTGCTCGAACGAAGCGACGAGACCCGCGAAACACTGCAACGTCTGGGCGCACTCGGTGTGCGCCTGTGCATCGATGATTTCGGCACTGGCTATTCCTCGTTCGGTTACCTGCGCCAGTTGCCGTTCCGGCAATTGAAGATCGACCGCAGCTTCATTCGCAATACGCCGGACAACACCGATGCGGTGGCGGTCACCACGGCGATCGTACGCATGGCGCATTCGCTGGAGATGGAGGTGGTCGCCGAAGGCATCGAATCGGTCGAAAATCTGTCCTATCTGTGCGGACTCGGCTGCGGCTTCGGGCAAGGCTTCTGGTTTACCGAGCCGCTCCCGGCCGAACGCATCGACCTGGCCGCCTGCTATGCCGTGCCGCTCGGCGCTTGACGGCACGGAAGCGCTTGCGGGCCGGGTCTCGGCCGCGGTCAGGGAATCGGTACGAATACGCTGACCGTGGCGCTGACCACGCCGCCGCGGCCGTCGCTGATGGTATACACGAAGATATCGGCGTTCGGGAAATTGGGTCCAGCGGTGTAGGTAATGCTGTTGTCCGGGTTGATCTGCGCGCTGCCGAAGCCGGGTGTGCTCACCGCGATCACGCTGAGCGGATCGCCGTCCGGGTCGGCGTCATTGGCCAGTACGTTCAGTACGTTGGGTTGACCGACGATGACGCTGAAGCTGTCGTCCTGAGCGACCGGGGCGCGATTCACCGCGACCACGACCAGGGCGCTGGCCTGACCGCCACGACCATCGCTTATCGTATAGGTGAAGCGATCGCTGCCGCCGAAAGTCGGCGACGGGGTGTAGGTCAGGGTGTTGTCGGGATTGATCGTCACGCTGCCACCGGCGGGCACGGTAACGCTCTGCACGCTGAGCGGGTCGCCGTCCGGGTCGGCGTCATTGGTCAGCACGTTGATCGTCACCGCCGCGCCGCTGCCGGTGCTGGCGAAATCATCCACCGCGATCGGTGGGTTGTTCGGGCCGCGTACGGTCACGATCACGCGGCCGCTATCGAAGCCGCCCTGGCCGTCGCTGATCGTGTAGTCGAAGGCGTCGGTGCCAACGAAGCGTGCGTTCGGTGTGTAGGTAACGGTGTTGTCGGCATTGCGCACGACCGTGCCAAAGCCGGCGGGGCCGGCACTTTGCACGACCAGCGGGTCGCCATCCGGGTCGGCGTCGTTGGCCAGTACGGCGATGGTGACCGGAACATCAATATCAGTGCTGGCGCTATCGTCCTGGGCCAGCGGCGGCGCGTTGACCGCCGTCACGAGGATGCTGACATTGGCGCTGGCAAAACCGCCGCGACCGTCGGTAATCGTGTAGATCAGACTGTCGATACCGGTAAAACCCGGGCCGGGCGTGTAGCGGATGCTGCCATCGGCGTTCGGTACGGCGCTGCCGAATGCAGCCGGGCTGGCGCTGACCAGACTGATCGGGTCGCCATCCGGATCGCTATCGTTGGCCAGCACGTCGATGCTCACCACGCTGCCTTGGCTGGTGCTGGCGTTGTCATCGACTGCGAGCGGTGGACGGTTGCCGGCGATCACGCTCACGTTGACATTGGCGCTGGCGACCCCGCCCCGACCGTCGCTGATGCTGTAGCCGAATTGATCGTTGCCACTGAAGCCAGCGGCCGGCGTGTAGCGGATACGCTGGTCCGGGGTGATTTCGACGCTGCCGCCGGACAGTGGTGGGCTGACCGCGCTGAGGCGCAGTGGATCGCCGTCGAGGTCGCTGTCGTTGGCCAGCACGTCGATGCTGACTGCGCTATCGGCCGCGGTGCTCACGCTGTCGTCGCGTGCGATCGGCGCACGGTTGCTGGCGGTGGCCTGCACGCTGACCGCGACCGTGCCGGTGGCGGTGAGGCCGCCCGGGTCGCTGACCGTATAGCTGAAGCTGTCGGCGCCGACGAAACCCGCCGCCGGTGTATACAACGCCTGGTCGCCCACGATGGCGGTGCTGCCATGCGCCGGGTTGCCGACTGCAGTGAGTCGCAGCGGTTGGCCTTCCGGGTCGCGGTCGTTGGCCAGCACCGCGATCGCGGTGCCGCCCGAATCGGCCGCCACCACGGCGCTGTCATCGACCGCGATCGGGCTGCGGTCCAGATACTGGCGCGGCCCGAGCGTGGTGGTCCGGGTCGGTTCGCCACGCCGCGACTGGTAGACCTGGACCGCGCGCGGGTGCGAACTGCTGGGTGTGCGCAGGGCGCGGGTAACCGCCGCCGGCCCGGGCAACTGGTCGCCGGCCACGAACGCGCCGCGTCCACCGAATTCATAGCGCAGCAGGACGGTGATGCGGTCGTCCGAATGATGCGCGCCGAAGGCACTGCTGGTTTCGCTGTGTTCGGCCTGGGCGGCCAGGCTCCAGCCGCGCTTGCCCAGATACTTCTCTAGCGCCAGCGAACCGCGCCACTCCTCGGCGCCTTGGGCGCCATAGGCATAGTCCAGGCCGGCGGTCGCGCGCAGGGTCCAGGCGTTGGAGAAATGCCCGAAACGGAAACCGAGCCCACCGCGGTAGGGCCGGGTCTGGATTGGGGTGATCTCGGTGGTGGTCTGCTCTTCGGTAAAACGGCCGATGGCGTCGGTGCCGTTCAGGGTGTCGACCTGTTGTTCGATCAGGTTGCCGGTCAGGCGGCCGCCGCTGGCGGCGGTCGATAGGTAACTGTTGATGAAATAGTCGTTGCGTTCCAGGCCAAAGCCGAGCGTGGCCTTGCGGTCGTTGCTGGCGTTCTGGTCGATGGCGAAGGAAAGCTTGGCCACGGTCGCCTTGCGCGGCTGCGCGCGCAGTTCGGCTGCGCTGATGCCCAACAGCCAGTTGTAATCGACTTCCAGGCCGCCGGCACCGCCGTCTTGCCACCACAGTTGTCCGATCAGCGCGTCGTCGCCGTCGCTCTGGAACACGTGCAGGGCATCGCCCTGGCTGTTGCCGTCCTCGTCGATGCCGATCGAAATCCGACTGTTGCCACCAATATAGGTCAATGGCAGGCTGGCCAGCGGGGTCTCCAGCGAAGTCTGGTTTGGATCGGCTGTCTGGCCGCCGCCCTGTTGGGCCAGGGCCGCTGTGCAGGCGGCGAGCAACAGAGCCAGGCTCGATGCGATTCGTTTCATGGCGACCACCCCTTCATCCAACGCCAGAGCCGGTGGTGCGGGTCGTTCCGGTGCCGTCAACCAACCCGGAGCAGCGACGCCCAACCACGGCATACGGGGGAGGGTACCACCGAAGCCGCAGCGGCATCTTGACCGCGTGGTCGGCCTGCGCATCCCTCGCTTCCGGCCAGCAGGCAGCGGGGCGACTCGACCCGCATGCGCACGGTCCGATCCGCTGCGACCGGGCCTGGCATTCGCCTTGCCGATGCCGCCGACCCTGGCCGTAAGGATTCCATCAGCGGGCGTAAGGCCACGCTAAAGCGCGCGGGCTCCCCGGTTGGCCATGCTTGATCGGCACAATCGCCAACCGGGGAGGGGAATATGATTACGCAATGGCACGTCTTGCACATGGACGACGACGCCGGCTTTCGCCGCCAGATCGACGACTATCTGGGTAACCATGGCTACCAAGTGAGTGTAGCCTTCACCCCCCGGGACTTGTGGAACAGAATCGACCGGCAGCGTGTCGACCTGCTGCTGCTCGGCCCAAACCGGCATGGCCGCGCCGACATCGACCTGCTGCGCAAGCTGCGCCAGAACAGCGACCTGCCGGTGATCCTGACCGACCGCGGAGACGACGCCGGCGAGCGGATCGTGGCCCTGGAA
>JBFXKH010000181.1:0-5038 GCA_050173995.1 Lysobacterales bacterium
TTCGATCCCTGCTGCTCCATATCTTCGCGCATACCGGCACCTCCCCAGTTCTTGCCAAGTATCGCCTGGCAAGGCTGAGGAAGCAAATATTAGGTTAGCGCTTATGGGCGAACGCCGGGACCCAGTGTCAAGGACTTCCGCACGTCTGAAGGCGTCGTCCCGGCGAACGCCGGGACCCAGTGTTGAAGACTTCCATACGTCTGAAACTGGGCCCCGGCGTTCGCCGGGGCGACGGTGCTTCTGTCTTCTGTCTTCTGTCTTCTGAACTGGAGGCCGGGACCGGAATCGAACCGACGTACGCGGCTTTGCAGGCCGCTGCATGACCACTCTGCCACCCGGCCGGATGACGATTCGGGCGCAGGCCCGCCGAACGCTGCGGCAAACCCTGCCCTTTAAACAACAAAACCCCGGAGGCCCGAGGTTTCGCTTGAAAATTGGAGCGGGAAACGAGACTCGAACTCGCGACCCCGACCTTGGCAAGGTCGTGCTCTACCAACTGAGCTATTCCCGCTGCGAGCCTGCCATTGTAGCGGCCGACATTTTGCTGTCAATACTTACCTTCCGCCTGTTACATGCCGCCGCTGCCGCCCGCATCGTGGCGCGGCGTGGATCAGCCAAGCGCATGCTGCAACGACCCGACCTTCGTCACCACCTGGAATGGCCGAAGCATTGTTTTCATCGGACCTGCTTACCCGGGTTCGACGCTGGAGTGGAAGTCCGGGACGGTGGATGCGCTGCGCTTATCCACCCTACTTTTCCACCCGACGTTGGCTGGTCGAAGCTCCAGCCAGCGCGCTTCGCCAGCGATCGACATTACCGTCGCTTTGAACGCGCCTTCTCTCACGGGCTGCACTGGTAATACAACACGCTCTCGCTGTTGCTGGCCACCGCCTGGCCAAAACTGATCGTGCCGGACTTGCGCAGATGTACTTCATCGCGGTGCAGGCGCATTTCGTCGTCTTCACCGAGCTTGAGGAAGGTGCCATTGGTGCTGCGGTCGGCGATCATGAACCAGCCGCGCTTGTATTCGATGGTGGCGTGGTTGCGCGATACCCATTCGTTGTCGACGACCAGGCTGGCGTTGGGGTCGCGCCCGACCGTAAACGGCTCCGAGCGTGGGTTGAGCTCGATCACCCGGCCATGGAAATGCAGGATCAGCCTGGCCCCGGCCGAGGCGGCCAGGTCATCGACCTTGATCGCCCGCTGCACGGTGGTGACGTTGGACACGTCGTCCTGCCAGATCACATCGACGATCTCGATCGGTTCGATCTTGCCGCTGACCCGGACCGCACCCAGCGCCCGGGTCTTGATGTGCCCGAGGCTGGTCAACCGGCTGATCGTGGCGACCGTGGTGACGATTTGCTCGCGCTTGGCGGACGATGCCATCCGCGCCGCAGTATTGACCGCGTCGCCGTAGACATCGGTCTCCTCGATTAGGGCGTCGCCGTGGTGCAGGCCGATGCGGATCGCCAGGTTGTCCTTGACGAACTCCGGATCCTCGGCCAGCCGCTTCTGCATATCGACCGCGGCCAACAATCCGTTCAGCGCACTCGGGAAAGTGCACATGATCTCGTCGCCGATGGTCTTGATCAGCCGGCCACCGTGACGGGCACTGATTTCGGTCAGCGCAGCCAGCACTGCCGCGATGATCCGACGCGCCTCGATGTCGCCGCGCAACTCGAACAGCTTGGTGCTGCCGCTGACATCGGCGAACAGGATGGTGAGGGCGCGGGTCTCGGTCATGCCGCGATCATAGGCCAATCGGGCCTTGGTCTCCACCGCCAGCAAGCGCCAGTAGCGCTGCTGCGACGGTTTCGTCGGTCGGCAGGATCAGGTTAGCTGCGGCCGCCAGCGGGGTATAGGTATCGTCGCCGACCACCCGCCGCAGCGGCTTGCCGGCCAGTCCGGCCTCGGCGATCGCGGTGAGGATGCCCTCGCCCACCCCGGCGCTGCGGCGCCCTTCGTCCAGCACCAGGATGCGCTCGCACTCGCTGGCGTGGCGGGCGATCGCTGACGCATTCAAGGGCTGCAACCAGCGCAGATCGACCACGCGGGTAGGCTTGCCGGTCGCCGTTTCGACTGCGCGCGCGGCGCGCAGTGCCATCGGCACGCCATTGCCGAAGGTGATCACCAGCAGCGCGCTGGCATCCGGGTGATAGACCCGCTCCTCGCCATAATCCACGGCCTGATCCATGGCTGGATAACCGGTCAGCCATTGGCCGTCGCCCGGTGCATACAGGTCCTTGGTCATGTACAGGGCGATCGGTTCCAGGAATACGCTGACCCGGCCATCGACCCGGGCCATCGCCAGCAGGGTGCGCAGCATGCCGACCGCGTCGTCGCCGCGGCTCGGGCAGGCGATGGTCAGTCCGGGAATATCGCGGAGCGCGGCGATCGAGTTGTCGTTGTGGAAGTGACCGCCGAAACCGCGCTGGTAACCGAGCCCGGCCATGCGCACGACCATCGGGTTGCGGAACTGGTCGTTGGAAAAGAACTGCAGCGAACAGGCCTCGCCGCGAATCTGGTCGCAGGCGTTGTGGTAGTAGGCCAGGTACTGGATCTCCGGGATCGGCAACATGCCCATATTGGCGTAGCCCTGGGCCAGGCCGAGGATGGTGGTCTCGTCGAGCAGTGTGTTGAATACGCGATTACCCTTGAACGCCTTGTTCAGCCCCTTGGTCACCGTGTACACGCCGCCTTTCTGGGCCACGTCCTCGCCGAACAACAAAGTGTCCGGGTACTTGCAGAACAGGTCATGCAGGGCGTTGTTGATCTGGATCGCCAGGTGCCGCGGCGGTTGGTTTTCCGGCAGTTGCGCGGTGCTGCCGAATACCCGCAGACGCTGGTCGTGGTGCTCGGCACGACGGGCTTCGGCGGCGACCCGCGCGGGCGTGAACGGCGCCAGCGGCCGCATCACCTCGGCCTTGCTGACGATCTTCGAGGTCTGGTCGGCGCGGCCGGCGGCATCCATGCAACGTCGGCGGATGGCTTCGTATTGTTCCAGCAGTTGTTGCTTGCCGACCAGGCCCGAGGCCAGCGCGATCTCGGCCGAACGCAGCAGCGGATCGCTGGCCTCGACCGCCAGCAGTTCTTCGATGCTGCGGTACTCGACCTCGAAATCGGTGCCGGCGTGGCCCATGATGCGGGTGGTCTTCAGGTGCAGGAAGGTCGGCTGGCGGGTACTGCGACAGTGCATCACCGCACGCGCGACCTGTTCGTAGCCTTCGGCCAGATCCAGCCCGTTGGCGTGGAAATAGGCCAGGTTCGGACGCGTGCGGAAAGAGTTCGCGATCCAGTTGTTCGGGGTCTTGACCGAGATACCGATGCCATTGTCCTCGCACACGAACAGCACCGGCGCCGGCAGGCACTGATACGCGGTCCACTGCGCGGCATTGAACGCGGTCTGCGCGGTCGCATGGTTGGCCGAGGCGTCGCCGAACGAACAGATCGCGATGCTGTCGGCCGGCACCGGCAGGGTGTGGCCGATCCGCCGCGCCTGTTCGATCGCAATCGCGGTACCGAGGGCCTTGGGCAGGTGCGAGGCGATGGTCGAGGTCTGCGGCAATACCCACAGGGGTTTGGAGCCCCAGACCTTGTGCCGGCCGCCGGAGGCCGGATCGTCCTGGCTGGCAGCGAACGACAGCGCCGAATCCATGACCGGATCCATGCCCGGTAATTTGCGGAAGCGCTCGGCCATGAAACCGCCGCTGCGGTAGTGCAGGAAGGCCGGGTCGGTGTGCCGGGTCAGGCGCGCGACCAGGGCATTACCCTCGTGGCCAGAACTGCCGATCGTGTAGTAGACCTTGTTCTGCACGCGCAGTACCCGCGCCATCAGGTCCAGGTGGCGGCTGATCAATTGCGACTCGAACAATTCGGCGAAATCGGCCACGGAGCACAGCGAGCCGGGCAGGATCGGCTGCCCGGGCGCCGGCCGGGCCGCGACCGGGCCTTCGTAGGCGCGCACGAATTCGCTGAAGTTCTCGTCGCAGACCTGGGCGCGATTGACGTTCTTGGCGCGGGCGGGGACGATCGGGGCGGGGGCGGACATGTTCGGTTCCTCGGCAGCAGCGGATTGCGGCGGCGTGGTCGGTAGGGATCGGATGCAGTCAATGCACTCAGGCGAGGTTCGGCCGGGTGCGCTGGCGCCATTGCTGCCGGCTCTGCCCCCAGTGCAGCGAGGGCGATTCGCTGTACGGCTCCGGCAGTCGCACCGGGCCGAGCGGAGCCGAGCCGAGCCGCTCGGCCAGACGCTGCGAGGCCAGGTTATCCGGGTGAATGCAGTGGATGACCTCGGACCAGGCGAGCCGCTCGAAAGCAAAATCCAGCGCTGCCTGGGCCGCTTCGAAGGCATAGCCACGCCCCCAGAACGGCCGGCGCAGCGCCCAGCCGATTTCGTTGCCGGGCCAACCCTCGGGCCGCCACGGACCGCACTGCCCGACCCACTCGCCGCTGGCCCGTTCGATCACCGAAAACATCGCGAAGCCCTGGATCACCCAGGCACCGGGCAAGGCCAGAAACTTGCGCCAGGCCACCGCGCGCGGTGCCACCCCACCGATGTAGCGGGCCGCCTCGGGGTCGGCCAGCATTTCGGCATAGCGGTCGAAATCCCCGGCGTTCGGCGGGCGCAGCAGCAGCCGGTCGGTTTCCAGCGTCAGATCAAAAACGCCCATCGGTAATCCACCCCTGGAGAGCGCGCTTGCTTAGAACGCATTGATACCGGTCAGCTCACGCCCGACCACCAATTGGTGCACGGTCTCGGTGCCTTCGTAGGTGATTACCGATTCCAGATTGAGCGCGTGCCGGATCGGACAATGCTCGGTGGTGATGCCGGCCGCGCCGAGGATATCGCGGGCCTCGCGGGCGATGTCCAGGGCCATCCGCACATTGTTCCATTTGGCCAGCGACACCTGGGTCGGCTGCATCTTGCCGGCGTCTTTCAGCCGCCCCAATTGCAGTGACAACAACTGTGCCTGGGTGATCCGCCGCGCCATGTCGGCGAGACGCAGTTGCACCGCCTGGGTGGCCGCGATCGGGCGCT
>JBFXKH010000182.1:0-4988 GCA_050173995.1 Lysobacterales bacterium
GAGGAAAGCAAACGCGGTTGCGATTGCTTTGGCTTTTCTGTCGTCTGTCCTCCGTCCTCAGTCCTCTGGCAGCGACCTACCGTCGCTCCTACAGATTCCGGCTCCCGCAACGCGATTTTGTGCCGGACCCGGATTGCTCTACAATGCCAGCCCGATTTTTGCTCCCGGACGGGTTCCGGGTTTTTTCTGTCCAGAGGATTTCAAGCAATGAGCAGCATCGAAGAACGCGTCAAGAAGATCGTGGTGGAACGCCTGGGTGTGAAGGAAGACGAAGTCACCCCCAACGCTTCGTTCGTTGACGACCTGGGCGCGGATTCGCTCGATACCGTGGAGCTGGTCATGGCCCTGGAAGAGGAGTTCGAGTGCGAAATCCCCGACGAGGACGCTGAAAAGATCACCAGCGTGCAGATGGCGATCGATTACGTCAAATCGCACGCCAAGGTTTGATCCTGGCGAGCCTGCCTGCAAACTGCGCCCTTGCGGCGCAGTTTGCGTTTGAACCGGTTGGAAATATCTGGGCGGGATCGGTTCCGCCCGCACAATCAGTGGAAATCGCGCCATGAGCAAGCGACGTATCGTGATCACTGGCATGGGCATCGTCTCGCCGCTGGGTAACGATCTGGATACCGTCTGGGACGGCCTGTGCAATGGCCGCTCCGGGATCGGCCCGATCACCGGCTTCGATGTCAGCGCCTACAACACCCGCATCGCCGGGGAAGTGCGCAACTTCGATATCGGCCAGTACGTCAACGCCAAGGACGCACGACGGATGGATACCTTCATCCATTACGGCATCGCCGCGGCGTTCATGGCCATGGACGACGCCGGGCTGACCGTGAGCGAAGACAATGCCGAGCGGATCGGCGTGTTGATCGGCTCCGGCATCGGCGGCCTGCACGGCATCGAGCAGACTTCGGTCACCCTGCACGAGGGTGGGCCGCGCAAGGTCTCGCCGTTCTACGTGCCATCGACGATCATCAATATGCTGCCCGGGCAGATCAGCATTTTGAAGGGCATCAAGGGGCCGAACCTGGCCTCGGTCTCGGCCTGTGCCAGCGCCAACCACAGCATCGGACTGGGCATGCGCCTGATCCAGGCCGGCGACGCCGATGTGATGATCGTCGGCGGTGCGGAATTCGGTTCCTCGCCGACTGCGGTCGCCGGTTTCTGCTCGATGAAGGCGATGAGCACCCGCAACGATCAACCGGAGCGTGCCAGCCGCCCCTGGGATCGCGAGCGGGACGGTTTCGTGCTCGGCGACGGTGCCGGCATCCTGATTATCGAGGACCATGAGCGTGCCCGCGCGCGTGGCGCCCGCATCTATGCCGAATTGAGCGGTTTCGGCATGAGCTCGGACGCCTTCCACATGACCGCGCCGAGCGAGTCCGGCGAAGGCCCGGCGCGCTGCCTGACCGCCGCCATGCGCGATGCCGGCATCGATGCCGACCAGGTCGAATACATCAACGCCCACGGCACCTCGACCCCGCTCGGCGATCTAGCCGAGACCAATGCGATCAAGCTCGCGCTCGGCGACCACGCCAGGCGCTGCATGGTCAGCTCGACCAAGTCGATGACCGGTCACCTGCTCGGCGCGGCTGGCGGTGTCGAGGCGATCTTCACCGCGCTGGCCCTGGCCCGCGGGGTGATCCCGCCGACCATCAATCTCGACCATCCGGGCGAAGGCTGCGACCTGGACTACGTGCCGCACACCGCCCGCGAACGGGCGATCAATGTCGCGGTCTCCAACGGCTTCGGCTTTGGCGGTACCAATTCCTCGCTGGTGCTGAAAAAAGTCTGATCGGCCGACCGGCCGGAGCGGGGTGTCCGATTCGGCCTTGTTGCGGTTGGCTCAGGGCGCCTCCGGCGGCAGCGAGGGAAAGAACACCGGCGTGCCGAAATACATCAGTCCGCTGACTTCGTCCTGCACGATAACGATCACCGGCGTAGGCAGGCCGGTGAACGCGCCGAGCGTTGCCGGTGGCGCGTATTCGTAGACCGAGGCGAATCCGTTGGCGTAGTGCAACTGCACGCAGCCTGGATCCAGGGCGAAAACACAGCCGCGTTCGATATGGGTCGGCCGCTGGTAAAAACTCTGCGCCATGCGGACCACATTCTGTGCCGGATCGATCAGGGTTTCCTGCATACCATCGATCAGCGCCTTGACCTTGGCGAAACATTCATTGCCGTTCTTGCAGCGCAGCGCATTGTTGGCGGCATCGACGCCGAAGCTGTACGCCTGCTTGATCGCCTCGACCAGGGCGGTGATCGAACCGCCGCCGCGTTCGAGCAGGGTCTTGCCGACGATCATCACCGAATTCAGGTCCGGCGATTCGACGTTGCCCGGCACTTCGATGAAAGCCGGCGGCCCAAATACCCGGAACGACAATGATGCGCCGGATACCACTTCGGTCAGCTCCAGGCCCTGGGCAAATTGGCGCAGGTGCTGAGTGGCGGCCAGGGCCGCCGCGCCATAGGCGGCTTGGCCATGGATATCGCGGGCAAACTGCTTGGCATTGGCCACTACCTGCGAGCCCTTTTCCATGATCTTGTCGGTGATGAAGGCGACCGCCTGGGTGACCGCGAGTTCAGCCAGCGAAGATTTGCCGCGCGCTTCGGGCATGAACACGCTGCCACCGACGTTGGCCTCCGACTCGGTCGCCAGCGGGAAGTCCGCCGCTCGGCGCGGCAGGCCAACCACCGGCGCCAACTCGTTGGTCAGTGCTTCGTAGAATTCCGGTATTCGGTGGTTGAGCAGCAGGATGGTTTCGGGCAGGGCCGCGACCGTGCCGAATTCGCTGGCGCGCAGTGCGTGCAGTCGGGCGGCGCGCACGGAAAACTGGTCGGCCAGTTGGTTCAGCGCGGCGATCGAGGTGTTCTTGCCGCGCAGCCCGGCGCTGAACGCGGCCAGATCGACGGCGCCGTCCTGCAATACCTGGCGGATCAACGCATCGTCCGGGCCCGGCGTTACCCCGAACGCCAGCATTTCCTCGGGGCTGGGCACGAAGCCCTGGGGCAGGACCAGGGGCGGTGCCAGCCGCAGATCGGAAAGGTCGATGCCGCGCCATAGCGTGACGATGTCGGTGAGTCCCTGGGTCATCGCCGGCACATCGTCGGCGGCCTGGGCGATGCGGAGTTGTCGGCCGATCGCTTCGATACCTTCGAGTACGCTGGCCAACTGTGCGTGCATCGCGGTGGCGCTGTCGGGCCCCGCACCGGCGCCCAGCAACACCGAGAAATCGACGCTGGCACTGCGATTGCCGATGCCGTCGGTAGCGGTCAGCGTGAAGCTGCCCAAGGTGTCAGCGCTAGTCGCGATGCTGCCGTTGGCATAGCTTGGCGGCGCGCCGAGCGCGCTCGGGTAGTTCAAGCTGATCGCGTAATCGAGGGCGGGTAGCGGCGCGGGCGAGCCATCCGGATTGCTGGCCAGCGCGCCGACCGCGATGCTGCCACCGGCGAGCACCGCGCTGCGGTCGAGGAACAGGCTCAGGCCGTTGCCCGCCGAAACCGTCAGGGCGACCGGATTGGTGCTCGCCGGCACCAACTCCGTGCCGGCTGGTGGGAACTGCGCCATGACCTGTTCGGCCGGGATGCTGTTGGAAAACACCCGGGTGACCTGGGCGGTAAGCCCAAGCGCAGTCAGGGTACTGCTCGCGGTCGACAGCGGCTTTTGCAGCAGATTCGGCACGACCACCGGCGCCGGTCCAAGCGAGACGGTGACCGACACGGCGGTACCCACCGGCTGCACGCTGTCGGGCGCGGGCGTCTGCGCGAGCACCTGGCCGACTGGGGCGGCGTGATGGATGTACTGGCTGTCGCCGAAGCTCAGGTCGAATAGCTGCAATGCCGGCAGCACTTCGTCCTCGCGCAGCCCGGTAAGGTCGGGCACGGTGGCCGTGGCCGCGCTACCGCGGATGCGAAACATCTGGGTATCGAACGCTCCCTGGCTGTCATTGACCTGGACTACGTACAGGCAATCCTGGTTAGCAACCAGGAACGTATTGGTCAACACACCGGAGTTGGTGTCGAACGAGCTGACCGGACAGCCGTCCTGGCCCAGGGTCCAGGTCAGGGCGTCGCCGGGGTCGGGGTCGCTGGCGCTGAACGTCAACGTGAAGGGCCCGGGCAGACGGGTGGCCGGCGGCAGCGGGCTGGTGATCGTGGGTGGCCGATTGATCGGCTGCAACTGGAGGGTGACGGTAGCGTCCGGCGAGACCAGTCCGCCGTCGTTGGCGCGATAGAGGAAACGGGTGACATCCGAGCCGCGCGGGTCGCCCGGCGTGGCCAGGCGCTTTTGCTGGACATAGCTGGTTGGCACGCTGCCATCGAACAGGATCTGGCCCAGGTTGTCTACGCTATTCGGGTTGTAGCTGGTCTGGTTCCAGATTCTGGGCGCCGGCGCCCAGTCGTCGTTGGCACCGGTGATCATCAGCACACCGCCGGATTGCGGCCGACTCACCGGGTGGACGACGATGTCGGCGTGGCCATCGCCGTCGGCATCGGCGACGATCGGCGAATTGGATTGGATGAACGGAAAATTGTCGGCGATGGTGTCGTCGGGCGGCGGGCCGAGCAGACGGAACTTCGCCCTGGTGTGGCCGTCGGTGCCGCGCAGGATCAAGATCTGGTCGCTGTTCTTGACGATCACCTCCGGCTGGCCATCGTTGTCCAGATCGAACACGGTCGCGCGAACGATCTGGAACTGCGCGGTGGACAGCGGATCGGGGCTGAAGGCGCGGGTCCAGCGCACCCGGCCGAATCCGTCCAGCACCCAGAGCTGGGCGGCCGCGGCGAAGATGATTTCCGGGCGGGTATCGCCGTCGACATCGGCCAAGGTCAGGCGCGGCCACATTTGCTCGCCGCGATCCCACAGGTACAAGGGCAGCCGAAAACGCTCGATGCCGTCGCTGTCGTAGACATACAACGCCTGCATCATGCCACTGAAGAACTGGTCGGCAACCATGACCACTTCGGCCCGGCCGTCGCCGTCC
>JBFXKH010000183.1:0-4968 GCA_050173995.1 Lysobacterales bacterium
TCATGCCCGCCGCCAGCTCGGGCGGGAAGGGCAGTTCGGTGAGGCGGCGATAGACATCGGCGTCGGCGACCGACGGCAGCGCATCGAAGCGCACGATCTGGCAGGTGACATTGTCGGGACTGCCGTTTTGCAGGGCCCGGGTGGCGATCTCGCGCGCGGCGCGGTCCAGGTTGTCGGGGTACGCCTCCACGTATTCGCGAATCAGGCGGTCGGTGATGTGTTCGTGCACGCCGTCGGTAGTGAAGATGAAAATATCGCCGCGCTCGACCGGAAACTTGGTGTAGTCGATCTCGACGCGCGCATCGATACCCAGCGCCCGGGTGAGGTAGTTTTTCTCCCGCGACACCCAGAAGCGGTGATCGACGGTGAGCAATTCGAGCGCGCCGGTACGCAACCGGTAGATGCGCGTATCACCCACATGGAACAGGTGCGCGGTAGTGGACTTGACCACCAGTGCGCTCAGCGTACTGGCGAGCCCGCGGTGCAATTCCGCGCTCTGGCTGGCCTGGCCGCACAGCCAGCGGTTGGTGGCGAGCAGCACTTTCTCGACCGAGGTTTTCACGGTCCAGGAATCGGCGGTGCAGTAGTAGTCGGCGAGCAGGCTGCCGACGCAGGTTTCGCTCGCCAGCTTGCCCTGTTCCGAGCCGCTGACACCGTCGGCAATCACCATCGCGATGCCTTTGTATTCGAGACGGCTGTCTTCGGGGAGCAGCACACCGTAGCTATCCTGGTTTTCTTCCTTGACGCCGCGATCGGAATACTGGCCGACGCTGCAGATGGGTGCGGAAGTCATGAGTATGAGGTGCTCCCGGATAGGGTGGACCGCGGTGGTCCAGGGGCTGTCGCGGAGCTAATGGGGGCGGTCTGCATCCGCGCGCGGTCGATCATCGTTGTCTGCCGTAAGAAACGATGGTCAGCTTACTTCGATCAGTTGCACGGTGCCGTCTTCAAGCACTTCCGCGGTGTTACCCCGGGGTTCGGCCAGCAGCAGCACCATCAGCAACAGCACCAGCGCGGCGGAGCCGGCGATCACCAGAAAGAACACCTGCGGCGCGACAAACGACAGCACGGTGAGAAACACCAGTCCGCCGACATTGCCGTAGGCGCCCGCCATGCCGGCGATCTGGCCGGTCATGCGGCGTTGGATCAGCGGCACCATGGCGAACACGGCACCCGAGCCGGCCTTGGCGAACAGACCGCACAGCAGCGTCACCGCAACCACCAGGGGCACCGCCCAGGTTGCCTCCACCTGTCCGAGCAGGCCAAAGCCGAGTGTCATGCCGGCAAACAGGATCACCAGCGAGCGCTTGCGCCCGATGCGGTCGCTCAGGATGCCGCCGCCCGGGCGTGCGATCAGGTTCATCACCGGATAGGCGCCCGCCACCAGGCCGGCGTGGACCGCGGACAGGCCGAAGGTGTCGACGTAGAACAGCGGCAACATGGACACCAGCGCGAGTTCGGAGCCAAAGGTCACCAGATAGGCCAGATCGAGAATCGCGACCTGACGGAATTGGTAGCGGAACATTTCCGGCACCTGCTTGGTGAAAATGTCCTTGTTGACCAGATAGATGTGAAACGCCTGATAGCCGTAGAGGGCGGCGATGACGGCATAGATGCTGTAGGTCGCGGTCGCGCCGAACCAGTTCATGTTGGCGGGCGACAGTTTCCAGACGAGCAGGGCGAGGGCACCGTAGATGGGCGCGCTCATCAGCAGATAGAGCACGAAATCGCCACGACTGGTGACTTCCATCGCGCCCATCTTTTTCGGTTTGAAGTAGGTCGAGCCCTTGGGCGTATTGCTGACGGCAAAGAAATAAAAGGTGCCGTACAGGATGGCGATCAGCCCGGTGCTGGCGATCGCGTAGCGCCAGCCGTTATCGCCGCCGATCCAGAGCGCGAGGGCGGGCAGCAGCATCGCCGAGGCGGCCGATCCGAAGTTGCCCCAGCCGCCGTAGATGCCCTGGGCCGCGCCGGTCTGCCGGGCCGGAAACCATTCCCCGATCATGCGGATGCCGACCACGAATCCGGCGCCGACGAAGCCGAGCAGAAAGCGCGCCAGCGCGAGCTGCTGAAAATCCTGCGCGGCGGCAAACAGGAAACACAGTGCGCCGGAAAGAATCAGGATGCCGGAGAACATCAGGCGCGGGCCGTGGCGATCCACCAGCATGCCCACCAGGATGCGCGCGGGAATGGTCAGGGCGACATTGAGGATCAGCAGTACACCCACCTCTTGATCCGAGAGATGAAACACTTGGCGGATCACCACCATCAGGGGTGCGTGGTTGAACCAGACCGCAAAAGAAATGAAAAACGCGATCCAGGTGGTGTGCAGGATGCGCATGTTGCCCTTGAAGGACAGCAGATTGAGTTTTTCGGACCGATTTTCCGACCGTCTTTCCGACATTGGGTACTCCGCGGGACTACAGCATCGCGATGGCTCGCCGACGGCCATGCCGTGCAACCCACATGCCAATTTCGGGCGCGAGCGGCTGTGCGCGCCCCGCTTTGGCGCGGGCCACCGCAAAAGCAAGGCGCAGGCGCGGACTCACGGTCGTGCTACCGCCGCTTCCGGGGACGACCAGCGCCAGGGTGGGGCAGGTATATGGTGCCGCGCATGCCCCACGCCGATGCGCAAAACCCCGGATTTGGCACCGCGGTGCACTGAGAGCGGGCGTAAGAGCACCTTTACCCTGTCCCGATGGCGTCATGTCGCCCCGGCATCCTGTGACCCAGGCGCATGGCGCACCGCTTTGGATCCTAGTCGGCGCCATGCCCGATCAATGGCATGGAACCTGCTTTGTGAATGACGGAGCTGGCTGGCTGCTGAAAATTGCTGAGGGCGGCTCGCGGGACGTTCATGAGTCGGATCCCCAAAGACCGGTAGCGCGAACACAGGTGACGAACACAGGTGAGCAGGGCTTGATGTATGAGTGACAAAGTGAAACTGGTGGTAATCGGCAACGGCATGGTGGGCCACCGCTTTCTGGAAGCGGTGGCCACCGGCCCGGCGGCCAACCGCTGCGAAATCGTCGCCTTTTGCGAGGAATCCCGGGTCGCCTACGACCGCGTGCACCTCACCGAGTTTTTCAGTGGCCGCAGTGCGGATGACCTGTCCCTGGTCGCCCCCGACTTCTACGCGCGGCACGGCATCCGGGTGCTGACGGGCGATGCGGCGGTGGCCATCGACCGCGTCGCGAAAACCGTGACCGCGCAGAGCGGTGCCGTGGTGCATTACGACAAGCTGGTTCTGGCCACCGGCTCATACCCTTTCGTGCCGCCGATTCCGGGTCACGATCGCGCCAATTGCTTTGTGTACCGCACCATCGCCGATCTCGAAGCCATTCGCGCCGCCAGTGCCACCGCCAGCGTGGGCGTCGTGATCGGCGGTGGCTTGCTGGGCCTGGAGGCCGCCAAGGCGCTGAAGGATCTGGGACTCAAGACCCATGTGGTGGAATTCGCCCCGCGCCTGATGGCGGTGCAGGTGGACGCCGGTGGCGGCGCGCTGCTGCGCAGCAAGATCGAGGCGCTGGGCGTCGATGTTCATACCGGGAAAAATACCCAGGCGATCGAAGCCGGCACGGAACACACGCACAAGATGCGGTTTGCGGACGGCAGCGAAATCGAAACCGATATCCTGTTGTTTTCCGCGGGTATCCGGCCGCGCGATCAGCTCGCGCGTGAGTTCGGCCTCGAAGTGGGCGAGCGCGGCGGCATCGTGATCGACGATCACTGCCGCACCTCGGATCCCGACATCTACGCGATTGGAGAGTGCGCCCTCTGGAGCGGCCGCATTTTCGGTCTGGTGGCGCCGGGCTATCGGATGGCGAGCGTCGCCGCCGAGCATATCGCCGGCGGCGACAGCGCGTTTACCGGTGCCGACATGAGCACCAAGCTCAAGCTCATGGGCGTGGATGTGGCGAGCATCGGCGACGCGCACGGCACTACCCCGGGCGCGCGCGAATACACCTATGTCGATGGCGTGCGCGAGGTCTACAAGAAAATCGTCGTCAATGCCGACAACACCCGCCTGCTGGGCGCGGTACTGGTGGGCGATGCCGAGGATTACGGCAACCTGCTGCAACTCAAGCTCAACGACATGGCGCTGCCGGAATTTCCGGATGCGCTGATACTGCCGCAACGCGATGGCGCTCCGGCATTCGGACTGGGGGTCGCGGCACTGCCGGACCTGGCTCAGATCTGCTCCTGTCACAATGTCACCAAGGGCGGCCTGTGCGCGGCGGTGGGCGCCGGCGCCACCAGCATCGGTGCCCTCAAGGACTGCACCAAGGCCGGCACCGGCTGTGGTGGCTGCGTTGCCTTGGTGGGTCAGGTGCTCAACGCCGAACTGACCAAGCTCGGCATGGAAGTCTGCACCGATATTTGCGAACACTTCGCCCATACCCGACAGGATCTCTACAACCTGGTGCGCATCGGCGAGATCTGCAGTTTTCATGAACTGCTGGAGCGACACGGCAAGGGTCGCGGTGGCTGCGACATCTGCAAGCCGGTGGTGGCCTCCATCCTCGCCTCCTGCTGGAACGACTATGTGCTCAAACCCCGGTACCTGGGCTTGCAGGACACCAATGACCGCTACCTGGGTAACCTGCAAAAGAACGGTACCTACTCGGTGGTGCCCCGCATCGCGGGCGGCGAAGTGACGCCCGCCAAGCTGATCGCGCTCGGGCGCGTCGCCGCCAAATATGACCTCTACACCAAGATCACCGGCGGCCAGCGCATCGATCTGTTCGGCGCCCGCCTGGAGCAGTTGCCCGCTATCTGGCGCGAGCTGATCGATGCCGGTTTCGAGACCGGCCACGCCTACGGCAAGTCCGTGCGCACGGTGAAATCCTGCGTCGGCAGCACCTGGTGCCGCTATGGCGTCGATGACAGTGTCGGCCTCGCGCTCGAAATCGAGCATCGCTACAAAGGCCTGCGTTCGCCCCACAAGCTGAAGTTCGCCGTGTCCGG
>JBFXKH010000184.1:0-4953 GCA_050173995.1 Lysobacterales bacterium
CGACGCCGAATCGGTGGCCTGGCTGGAACAGTTCCTGGCACGTTTCACCGGCACCGTGGTCGCGGTCACCCACGACCGCTATTTTCTGGACAACGCCGCCGAGTGGATTCTCGAACTCGACCGCGGCCGCGGCATTCCCTGGAAAGGCAACTACAGCTCCTGGCTGGAACAGAAGGACGCCCGCCTGGCCCAGGAAGAAAACCAGGAAAAGGCCCGGCGCAAGGCGATCCAGCACGAACTCGAATGGGTGCGGCAGAATGCCAAAGGCCGCCAGTCGAAGAGCAAATCGCGCCTGCAGCGCTTCGAGGAACTGAACGCGGTCGATTACCAGAAGCGCAACGAGACCAACGAAATCTACATCCCGATCGGCGAACGCCTGGGCGACCGGGTGATCGAGTTCAAGGGCGTCAGCAAGGCGTTCGGCGATCGCTTGCTGATCGACGACCTGAGCTTCGCGATTCCGCCCGGCGCGATCGTCGGCATCGTCGGCCCGAACGGCGCCGGCAAGTCCACCTTGTTCAAGATGATTACCGGCGTCGAGAAACCCGATACCGGCGAAGTGGCGATCGGGCCGACCGTCAAGCTCGCCTATGTCGACCAGAGCCGCGACGCGCTGACCGCCAGCAACAACGTCTGGCAGGAAGTCTCCGGCGGCCGCGACATGATCGTGGTCGGCAAGTACGAAACCCCGTCGCGCGGCTACATCGGCCGCTTCAACTTCAAGGGCGCCGACCAGCAGAAGCTGGTCGGGCAGTTGTCCGGCGGCGAACGCGGCCGCCTGCACCTGGCCAAGACCCTGATGACCGGCGGCAACGTGCTGCTGCTCGACGAACCATCGAACGACCTCGATGTCGAAACCCTGCGCGCGCTCGAAGAAGCCATGCTCGAATTCCCCGGCTGCGCCCTGGTGATCTCGCACGACCGCTGGTTCCTGGATCGCATCTGCACCCACATCCTCGCCTTCGAGGGCGATTCGCATGTCGAGTTCTTCGCCGGCAACTACAAAGACTACGACGCCGACCACAAGCGCCGCCTCGGCGCCGACGCCGAGCAACCGCATCGGCTGCGCTTCAAGGCGCTGAAATAATCGCCCTGTCGCCGCATGGCGATGGGCTGATCGTGCGTTCCGATCGCATCGGGGCCAGCAAACCGGCAGAAGTGCTGTTCGACCGAATCTCCCGTCGCGGCAAGCCATTGACCGTTGCGGACTTGCAGGGACTTCCGGTGGCGTAGGTCGGGTCAAGCGCCGCAGGCGCGGACCCGACATCGCAAATCTGGCCGCCAACATTCGGAACGCGCGACTCACGACCGGCGCTGCGGCGACATCCGTTTGCCAGGTGACGGTTCGTACCGCATTGCGACTGCCGGGCTGGCACAGCCAGCGCTGCCCGTAGCTCAGTTCTTGCTTCCCGCGAAACGCCCCGATCAGCGCGCAGCCTTGGCCGCCGCTACGGCGATGGCAGCATCCATATCCTCAATCGACAGCGGTTTTACTGGCTTCGGCAAGATGCCCTTCAAGTCGGTTACGGCCAAGTTCGCCGCAACCACCTCGTAGCGGCCAGGTGCCACCTGCACGAACTCGATCCGATCGCCGGTATCGACACCAAGGCTCGACCGGACGGCGGCGGGAATGGTGATCTGACCTTTGGATGTGACGGTAGCCGTGCTCATGGGCGATGTTTCTCCTTACTCGCCTTACTATAGGGAAAGCCGTTCGGGTATGTCGGCTCCGGCGCTGCGCGCCTTGAGCCGACCTACGTCCTGTCAGGAACGCGTGCCTACCGCCGTCGGTTGCGGAGTGGCTTGAGGACAACGGAGTATCGCCGTGAACAATGTGATGACCATCGACGGCCACAAGGCTGTCATCAGCTTCGACCCGGAGATCGGACTGTTTCGCGACGAGTTCATCGGGCTGGCCGGCGGCGCGGATTTCTATGCCGCCGACGTGGCCGGTCTGGCACACGAAGGTGCGGTGTCGCTGCGGGTCTACCTGGATGCCTGTGCAAAAGACGGCATCGACCCACTCGCGCATGCTTCCGGGGCGCTGAACCTGCGCGTCGCGCCGGAACTGCACCGCGCCGCCACACTGGCCGCCAAGGCCGCCGGGATCAGCCTCAATCAGTGGGCGAACCAAGCCTTGCGGCAAGCCGTTCACGACTGAAGCGTGTCGGGCCGAGGCCCATCTTCGCCGGCAGCGATAGCACCGACGTCGTCCCAGCGAACGCCGGGACCCAGTTCCCAACGCTACCGCAACTTCCAGCACTGGGCCCCGGCGTTCGCCGGTACAGAGGACAGAGGACAGAGGACAGAGGACAGCAAAGCCGTCGTCCCGGCGAACGCCGGGACCCAGTATCTGGGATGCCGAAGTGGTCACCACTGGGTCCCGGCGTTCGCCGGGGCGACCGCCTTATTCCGGCGTGCCCTGGTGCTGTGCGCAACGCACACGGGTGGCGCCCAGGCGCAGCAGCGACGGCGCGCCGCAGGTCTCGCACAGGTGCTCCGACATCCGATCGGCAAACCGTGGGCTTGGTACTCGCGCCCGGACTCGAACCGGGATCGTCCGCTAATCGGGCGGCGTGCTTTCGCAGGCGGCTTATAAGGCCGATGCTCTAACCATTGAGCTACGCGAGCGAGGAGAAACAGGTTCTCTCGCTCGGTATTCGGTGCTGATGGCGGATGCGCGTGGGCATGCCGGCAGTGTATCAGCGTCGAGTGGCGGGGCGAACTACGGCGCGGTGACGCTATGGCTGAAGCACCACTGTCGTGGGAGCGAAGGTTTGTCATCCGTCGTCCCGGCGAACGCCGGGACCCAGTTCTCAACGCTACCGCAACTTCCAGCACTGGGCCCCGGCGTTCGCCGGGGCGACGGTCTGCTGTTCTCTCCAGCGGACGGCGGCGATGGTTGGATCGATTGCCCCGGTTCGACCAAGGGCTACCGGCAATTCACCGCGAACGACGCCGTGCCGATGTCGGCTCTGCGAATCGACAGCAGCGAGACCTTGCATTGGCGCTGATCCGCGCCCTGGTAGCCCAGCGACTGGCCACTTTTCAAATCGACTTGCTTCGCATCGGCGGCACCGATGGCGCTCAGGTTGGCCGTTACATAACTTTCCCCGACATATTGGATTCCAAACGTCGTGGTCCGATCCAGGCGAATACCACCGCTTTCGGTGAGAATGAAGTCATAGCCGCCGGTGACGCCGGTACGCTGTTCGGCCAGTGAGCGCATGGTGTCGTTCTCGCGCTTGGCCAGCATCAACTGCTGGATCAACTCGACATTCGACTGCTCGATCGAACGGATGGCGTTCTTTACGTTGTTGAACGCTGCCCGATCATCGCGGTCGATCGCCGATTGGATCTGGCCGAGGTTTTTCTTCAGGTCGGCAAACTCCCTGGTCTGGCTTTCGGCAATCTGTGCCAGAAATTCGTCTGGCCCAAGTAGCTGACGCTTGCCATAGTCATAGGCTTCGGCTGCCATCACGCCAACCACCAGGGTAAGCAGGGCGAGCACGGTGCCCCAAACCGGATGCGCCCGTGCCGATTCGCGCACGGCGTAGAAGCCCGCTAGCCGGCGGTGCAGCCAGTTGGCCTTTTTCGCTTCCGCGGATCGTTCGGCGCCATTCTCCAAATCGTTGCTCATGCATTCCCCCGCGAATAGGTTGGGCAGCCAGCATGGGCCACCGGCACCGACGTCGTCCCGGCGAACGCCGGGACCCAGTTTTCAACTTTACCGCAACATTTCAGCACTGGGCCCCGGTATGCATCGTCTCAGCGTCCCGCCGAACAACACGGATGCTTTATGCTGTTTGCCCCAGCCAATGGAACGTTTGGCGAACCCAACCAGGGGGAAGGAAATGAAGCGATTGATGCGTTGGATGTTGGCTGCTGTGCTGTTCTCGGGCGTGCAAGGCGTCGCCCTGGCCTCGTTTGCCCCGGCCTTGCCCGACTACCTCTGGCCGATCACCCCCACCACCGGCATGTACTTCGACGAGACCCAAGCGGGCACCGGGCTGGGCGTCGATCTGATCCCGGTCAACGGCCAGACCTTCTTCTTTGGTGCCTTCTACCATTACGACCCGAACGGGGCGCCGACCTGGTTTACCTTCCAGAGCTTTCTGGAACAACGTTCGATGGCGGCGTACCGGCAGGATGGCATCCCGGCTGCGGTCAGCGGTCCTTGGATTGCGTCCAGCGGTGGACAGTGTTTCGACTGCGCTTATAGCGCACCGAACACGGTGGCCACCCCGTTTGCGCGCACGATCAACGTGGTCGGTGCGCGCCATCTGCGCATGCCGGCCAGCGGCAATGCGCCAGACCTCAATCTGCAACGCACCGACGCGGTGGTCGTCTCGGGCCATTTGCTCGGTCAGGCCGTGCTGGACAGCGGCACGGTGTTCAAGGTCACCGCTCGTTACAGAAGTCTGATCTCGAATGGCCCGCCGCAGCTTTTCAATAATGGATGGGTACGCTTCCGGTTGCGCCCCGCCAGCGAGGTCCACAACCTGTTCACGGGCTTCACCGCTGAACCGGGGGCGACACCAAACCTTGTCCCGCCGCCGCAGTGGATGGTGCTGGCGGGCGACCCGAACACCCTGCCGCAACACGAGGCTGAATGCGTGCATGAGGTCAATATCCAGGGCGGCCCGATTGGCCTGTGCGATGCTTTGTTCGGAATGACTGCAAGGCCGTTTGACGACCGCAACAACACCTGGACCTTCTTCCGTGATCCGATCAGCGACCGGTTGCGTGCTTATCGCCGTTGCATAGGGCTGCAGACGATCTGCAACGTAGGCCGGGCCACCCACATCAATGGTGTCGCCGATGTGATCGAGGCGACGCCGACCCGTCCCGGCCTGCCCCCGCGGCTGATTGCGCGGGTGCTTGATCTGGAGGGCGGCGTGCTGAATCAGAAGCTGGAGTTCAGCCCAGTCAGTCCGGAAGAATTGGCTGCCG
>JBFXKH010000185.1:0-4925 GCA_050173995.1 Lysobacterales bacterium
CGCCGGCATCGGCGGCCAACCACACCACGCCGTCGGGATCGACCAGGATCGAGCGACTCACGCCGATCCCGGTGATGTCGTCAAAAATGCTGCGCTGCGCCCGAAACACCCCGGCGACATCGCGCTTCAACAGGCGAATGCTGCCGCTGGCGTTGGCGACCAGGAGTTGTGTGGCGTCGATGAATTTCGCATCGAGCAGGGCGCCGGTTTCGGTCAATGGAACGACGGCGCTTGGTGCAAACTGGCCGTCCCGAAACTCCAGGAATCCGCCGCCCTTGACCAGGAACAAGACCCGATCATCGAGCTTTTCGACCGAAATCGTTCCCTTGGGCAGGCCCGCCTCCGGGCCAAACTCCACAACGCCGACCACCCGCAGGTCTCCAGCAGCGCCCAGATTGAGGCGCGCCACTCGGCCGACCAGGGACCCCAGCCAGAGCGTACGCGGGTCGCTTTGCTGGATGGAAACCACATCGAAGGAAACCTCCTGGCGCAACGCTTCCTCCCAGCCCTTGGCATTGCGATGCAACAGCGCGATGCCTTTGCGCAGCCCAGCCCAGATTCGTTCGGGGTCGCCTGAAACCTCGGCGATATCCAAGACATGCTCGGTCGGCAAAGCCGGACTGCCGTCGCTGAGCGGCCACAGGCCGCGCACCGTGGCCGCGTAATCCACGCCTTGGGCACTGATTACTTTCAGGATCACCGGGGTGCCGATCGCTTTTTGCTGCAAGGTCCAACGCGCGGCATGCGCCTGGGGCGCCAGCACGAACAAGTCCGCACCTCGCCAGGTGGTAATCCCAAAGCTGGTGCGGGTCACGCTCAGCGATTCGCCGTAGGCCGCCTCGGGCATGGGGAACAGGGCGATGCGCGAGGGGTATTCGATCCGCGACAGGGCACTGCGCCAGGCGAGCCAAAGGCCGCCCTCGCGATCCACCATGGTGGACTGAAGCCCGGGCGCCACACCCATATCTTCGGGCTCGATGCGCTCTTGCACCACGCCCTCGGCATCGACGATCGCCACGCCCCCGGTCTGCTCGGGCAGGACCAGCCGCCCCGGCAGGGGTGACAGCCCGGTGCCGATCGGGAAGACGACCCCATGCAGGCTAGCCGCCGGGTTGCGGGCCGGTGGGCTGCCCCGATGCCATTCCCAGAGACCTACAGGCCGCTCGGTGATCGCGGTGATGCGCTGATCGTGGGACTCGACCAGGGTGCTGATGTCGATCTCCGCAAACACTTCGCCGCCCGCGATCAGTTCCGGGCCGTCAAGGCCGACCCGGCTCAGCCCGACGTGGCGCACCTTGACATAGATCGCGTCCTGGCCCTGGAACAACCGCCCGAAGCTGGTCCGGCTGCGAAATCCGCGGAACTTTCCATCGGCGGCACAAACCAGCAAAAAGTCGGAACGCAGGCACCATTGGTTCGGGTCCTCGGCAAACTCCCAGAATTCGCCGCTGCCACGCAGGCCATCGGGAATCTCCAGCGCCGGGTCCAGTGCCCGGAGCGGCGTGCTCATCTGCGGAAAGAAACGCAGGAACTCCGGTCCGCCTACCACTAGGCCACCGCTGCGCGGCGCACCCAGCACGGTGACCGCGCCGGGGCTGTCCAGGGGCAGGCGCCGCCAGCGACGACCGTCGAACTCCAGCAGACCCGAGTTGTCGCCTACGTAGATCAGGCCCTCCTTGGTCTGGACCAGGGAATAGAAAGGGGGGTCCGGGAAAGCCTGGTCGGCCTGCAACTCGCGCACGTCCCAGGTCTTGGCCGGCAGCACGCCCTGTTCCGCCGCCCCGGCGAGCGCGCAGAACCCTAGACCAAATAAGAAGAAGACCGATCGAAGCAGCATGACGCCGGGCCGGGTGGAGTATTCCCCGCACCATAGATACTTGGGCATTGACCTGCAACCGGGCTTGCACGTAGCCTAGCCCTGGATGCAGCCATCGCTGCAGTCCGTCACACAACCAAGGGGAGAATCCGATGCACAGCAATGGCAATGGCGAGAATGGGGTTGCGGTTCCAGCGGGCCTGGTCGAGCAACTGCAGAACATGGCAAGCAAGGGCGAAGACAGCATGCAATGTGCCCCGGGAGCACCCGGTCCTACGCCGCAACCGCAAATCCAGGATCACAGCAGCCGCACCGACGACTGATCCATGCAACAGGCGGGTATCGATCTGGCGCTGAACCCCAGCGCCAGCATCGTCGTGCAAGGCGAGCGCGCGGCGCCCGCGTTTTTCGTGCTGGCGCCGGTCAAGGCGGCGGCGCTGTCCTCGGTTTTGGTCGAGGCCAGCAATTTCCCGGACGCGCATGCCTATCTGTGCGCGGCCCTGGTCGAGGGTCGGGTCGAGGCGCCGCTGTCCGCGCGGGGTGCCGATGAATTGCTGCGGATCGGCCTGTTCGCGCCCCGCGATGCACTGCCGCAGGCAGTCGATTACCCCTTTCCCACACTCGCGGCGACGACCGCGTCAACTGCCCGTTCCCTGGCCGAACTCGAAGTCGGGTTGGACGAACCGGCGCGCGCTTCGCTGCGCCTGCCCCAGGCCTGGCGGAATTTGGATCTGCATTTCGTCCCGCATCGCCAGGGCAGCGTCTGGTCGCCGGTGATTCCGCCGGCAGACGCGGCGGCTTGCGAGGACAGCGAGGCCGCGGCCGCAAACCCTGCGCCCTTGCCGGAACTGGACAGCCAAGAGACGCGCGCGCAGTTCGATCGCGAGGGCTTTGCGAACCTGCCCGATCTGCTGCCGGCGGCGCAGGTGTTGGCGCTCGGACATTACTTCCGCGAACTCGCCGCCGAGGGTTATCTGGGTCGCGACGATGCCGGCGGCACGCGCCGTTTCGTGGCGCACAATCATCCGGTCGCGATGTTCTGGCACCACCAGCTGAACGCCCGGGTCGCGCAATTGATCGGCCGGCCCAGCAAACCCTCGTATTCGTTCGTGTCGGTGTATGAAGCCGGCGGCGATCTCAGCTGGCACGTCGACCGGCCACCCTGCGAGTACACCATCACCCTGCTGGTCGACTATGCGCCGCTGGATGCCGAACAGCGCTCGCCCTGGGCGCTCAACATCCGTGGCCGCGATGGCCGCCTGCACGCCGTACACCAGTGCCTGGGCGAAGCGCTGATCTTCAAGGGGCGCGAACTACGGCATAGCCGCGGGCTGCTGCCCGACGGTCATCGCTCGACCTCGATCCTGTTTCACTTCGTCGATGCCGATTACCAGGGCGAGATGGCATGAGCCGCGCCAGCCAGCCGCTTGCCGCAGGCGCCAGGTCGGGCCCCGCTGCCGGCCAGGCCCTTGCCGCCTAGCCGCCGATGGCCGCCCTAGTCGATGCCCTGGTCGCACCGCCGACCACACCGAAACCGCCGCACCGCGTCGAGCTGTTTTTCCAGGCGCTGGGCGATGCGATCGCGGCCGAAGTCGGCAGCGAACGCGATACGGTCTACGCGCAACTCGAAGCGGTCGCCGCCCGGCAACTGCGTGCGTTCAATCCTTCCGCGCAGATCAACCAGGACGACCTGATCGACTATGTGCTGGGCGCCGAGCGACTGTGCCGGCAGGCCGATCTGGACGGAAAATTCGCCGAGCCGCCGATCTCGCTGTATCGCGGCGAGCACTTCGATATCTCGGCCCTGACCTGGCTCGACGGCACCACCAGCATCCACCAGCATGCCTTCTGCGGTGCCTTCCATGTGCTGGCCGGCGCCAGCATCCACAGCCGCTACCGTTTCGAACCCTGGCAACCGCCCGCGTTCAAACAACGTGCCATCGCCGGGCAATTGCGGCTGCGCGATATCGAGCTGCTGCGGCCCGGCGACACCCGCGTCATCGAACGCGGCGACGCGTTGATCCACGCCTTGTTCCATCTGGTTCGGCCGTCGCTGACCATCGTCGTGCGCACCATCACCGACGACCCCAACAGCGAGGTGCAATACGATTACCACTGGCCGGGGCTGGCCGTGGATCCGTTCCAGCGACACGCCGTGACGCTGCGCAAGCTCCAATACCTGCGCATGCTGCGGGTCATGCAATCGGCCGATTTCGATCGCCATCTGCAGCGGGTGCTGGGCGAGGCCGACCTGTTTCTGGCGTATACCCTGATCGGCGAACAGACCCTGATCAGCGCCGACCTCGCCGCCGCCGAGCGTCTGTGCGATCGATGCACGGCGCTGTCCGCGAATGAGCGCGCGCTGCTGCTTCGGGCGATCCACAATGACCTGGTCGGCCGCAGCATCATCGAACTCCGGCGCAAACTGCACGACCCGGATCATCGCTTCCTGCTCGCCCTGCTGCTCAATGTCTTCGATCGCGGGGAACTGCTGGGCCTGGTGGCCAGGGAGTTTCAATGCGGCGATCCGGCCGCCAAGGTACTGGCCTGGGTGGCCGAAATGACCGGCAACAGCGAACGCTTCGGCAACCTGCTCGGCCTCGACTTCAATGCCACCGCACTCAACCTGCTCGACGCCATGCTGCGCGGCCACAGCCTGCCCGCCACGCTTGAGCAAATGGCGCAAAAGTTCGGTGCCGAAGCCATCGAAGCCGAACGCGAAGCACTCGCTGCCCTGTATCGCGGCCTCAAGCGCTGCGTGCTGTTCCACCACATCTTCGCCGATCTCGACGAGACCTAGGTCCGCTCAATCCCCCCAGCCGTAGGTCGGCTCAAACCGCGCAGCGGTCGAGTCGACATGCTCGGCAGCGCGGCAATGTTCGAAATTGTCGGGTCCACGCCTGCGGCGTTTGACCCGACCTACGTCTCGCAGGTTCAGCAGCGCCGTAGGTCGGCTCAAACCGCGCAGCGGTGGAGCCGACATGCTCGGCAGCGCGGCAATGTTCGAGATTGTCGGGTCCACGCCTGCGGCGTTTGACCCGACCTACGTCTCGCAGGTTCAGCAGCGCCGTAGGTCGGCTCAAACCGCGCAGCGGTGGAGCCGACATGC
>JBFXKH010000186.1:0-4907 GCA_050173995.1 Lysobacterales bacterium
ACTCTGATCTCGCCCGAACAGGAACGGCGCATCGGGGTTTCCATGCTGCGCGAGTTCCGCGCCCACAATCTGGTACTGGACGATCCGCTGTTCAGCGATTATCTAAGCGGTCTCGGCTATCGGCTGGTGGCGCAGAGCGAGCGCCAGGCCGGCGATTTCACTTTCTTCACCGTCCGCACTCCCGACATCAACGCATTCGCTGCGCCAGGCGGCTTCATCGGGATCAACACCGGCTTGATTCACACCGCCGATAATGAAAGCGAGCTCGCGGCCGTGATTGGACACGAAATCGCCCACGTATCGCAGCGTCATCTGGTGCGCGCAGTCGAGTCGATGCAGAAGGTTTCCCTGCCGATCCTGCTCGGTATGCTCGCCGCCGCGATTGCAGCACAGAGCTCGGGCAACGGCGACGGCACCCAGGCAGCGCTGATCGGCGGCCTGGGGCTGATGCAACAGAAATCGATCACCTTCACCCGCAACAACGAATACGAGGCCGACCGCGTCGGCATCCAGACCTTGCACCGCGCCGGCTACGACCCCGACGCCATGGCCAACTTCTTCGCGCGCATGGCGCGGGCGGTGCGCGGAACCGCTGAGGAGGGCTCGGAGTTCCTGCGCACCCACCCGGTCACGGTTTCGCGCGTAACCGAGGCGAAGAACCGCGCCGAAGCCATGCGCGCGCTGGAAAAGCCGGTGATCGACCGGAACGCGCTGGACGACCGCCGATTCCTGTTGATGCGCGAACGCGCCTGGGTGTTATCCACCGATAATGCCCAGGCGCAGATTCCCTACTACCAGGGCCGTCTCGAACTCAGTGGCCAACGCGAACAGGAATCGCTGCGCTATGGCCTGGGTCTGTCCCAACTCCTCTCCGGAAGGGCCAGCGCTGCTCGCGATACGCTCGGTCGATTGGCACGGAACGACCCCGGCAATCCGCTGTTCGAACTGCCGCTGGCGGAGGCCGAGCGTGCCGCCGGCCACCTGGATGCGGCGCTGGAGCGCACCGAGCGACTGGCCCGGCATTACCCTGGCAACCGCGCAGTAACCCTGGCCTATGCGGCAACGCTCAATGCCACCGAAACGCGGGCCAATGGCGCCAAGGCGGCTGATCTGTTGCGCCGGCTAATCTTTGCCGGTGACGAGGATCTGGCCGCCCAGCGCGCCTTCGCCCGCGCCAGCGAGTTGGCCGGTGAGGAGCTGCGCGCACTGGAAGCGCACGCCGAGGTAGCGCTGCTGAGCGGACGTCCGCTCGACGCAATGGAGCAATTTCAACGCCTGCTCAAGCGCCCCAATCTGGACTACTACCAGCGCGCCCGGATCGAAGCGCTGGTCGCCCTGATCACGCCTTATATCATCGACATCGAACGCGAGCAGCGCCGCGCACCACCGCAGCCCTGAGCTGCGGAAGACGGGTAGCGACGCCGTCCCGCGGGTGCCCCAGGGAGAAGCGCGCTTGGCGCTTCCGCGCAGTGCATCAATCCACCCGCGCGCGCCTTGTGCAGCACGACGGCGATCTTCGCCCGACTCCCGACTCCCGAACAGCAGCACAACGCGCTGTCACAACGCGCTTGCCCAAGCCCGGTGGAACCGGTTAGAATCCGGCGGCTTTTCCGGGCGTTTTGTCCGGTCAGCAGGCGATGTCGCCAATCCACACACGATTCACAACGGCCCGCTGGGGTGCCGACGCGGTCATCGTCCAACGATGCGCGCCTGGTCAGCGGATCGGAATCGTGGAGGCCAAACCCCGAAGCGTCCCCGCTCACCCAACGGGTTGGCGCTTCCTGTCGAGGAGTTTCACCATGTCCCAGGTCACCATGCGCCAAATGCTGGAAGCCGGCGTCCACTTCGGCCACCAGACGCGCTACTGGAATCCCCGCATGGCACCGTATATTTTCGGTGCGCGCGGCAAGATCCACATCATCAATCTCGAAAAGACCATGCCGCTGTTCGGCGACGCCATGAATTTTCTTTCTGGCCTGGCCCAGCGTCGTGGCACCGTATTGTTTGTCGGCACCAAACGCTCGGCGCGCGACGCCATGAAAGAAGAAGCCGAGCGCTGCGGCATGCCGTTCGTTGCGCACCGCTGGCTGGGTGGCATGCTGACCAATTTCCGCACGGTCAAGCAGTCGGTGGCGCGGCTCAAGGAAATCGAGGCGATGGCCACCGACGGCCGCTTCGACAAGCTGGTCAAGCACGAAGTGCTGCAACTGAAGCGCGAGCAGGAAAAGCTCGAGCGCTCGCTCGGTGGCATCAAGAGCATGCCGGCGCTGCCGGATGCGCTGTTCATTATCGACGTCGGCCATGAAGAGATCGCGATCAAGGAAGCCCGCACCCTGGGCATTCCGGTGGTCGCGGTGGTCGATACCAACTATGACCCCACCCTGGTCGATTACGCCATCCCCGGTAACGACGACGCGATCCGCGCAGTGCAGTTGTACGCCCGTGCCGCCGCCGACGCTGTGCTCGAAGGCAAGGCCGCGGCGCCGATCACTGCAGCGATGGTCAGGGACGAAATGCTCGAAGTGGATGCCGAAGGTAACCCGGTCGCCGCCAACAAGAGTAATCGCGGTCGTGATGATGCCGACCATCGCCGCGGACCGGCCAAGCCCGGCGCGCGTCGCGATGGCGCCGGAAAGCCGGCACCGGGCGCGCGCCGCCCGGCCGCCGCACCCGCGGCTCGCAGCAAGCCAGTTGTGGCCGCTGCCGATACCGCCTCGTCGGTACCGGAAGCCAACGCCGATGCCGGGGCTGATAGCGCCGAGTAAAGCGCTACCGAGGGTAGGCGCCAACGTTATGGCGTCTGCCCGCTCCCGCGCCTTCGACGGCGCGGGCACCGATCCCGCGAAGCCAGGCGCTTCGCGTCCGCCGCGGTCGCCGCGGCCTGAACGATTGAACAGCAAGAGGTCATTATGGAAGTCACTGCGACAATGGTGAAAGAGCTGCGCGAGCGCTCCGGCGCCGGCATGATGGAGTGCAAGAAGGCGCTTACCGAAACCGCTGGCGACATCGAGGTCGCCATGGAGAACCTGCGCAAGTCGGGCCTGGCCAAGGCCGACAAGAAGGCCAGCCGGGTCGCCGCCGAGGGCCGTATCGCGCTCGCCACCGACGGCCAGCATGCGGTCATCGTCGAGATCAATTCGGAGACCGATTTCGTCGCCAAGGACGCAAATTTCGTGGCCTTCAGCAGCGCCGTTGCCGACGCCGCACTGATTTCCGGCGCAGCCGATGTGGACGCACTGAAGCAAGTCAAGCAGGGCGAGGCCACGATCGAAGAGCAACGCGCTGCCCTGATCGCCAAGGTCGGCGAGAACGTGCAATTGCGTCGCTTGGCGCGGATCCAGAGCGCACACACTGTAGTGGGCTATGTGCACGGCGGCCGCATCGGCGTGCTGGTCGAGCTGAAAGGCGGCGACGCCGAGCTGGCCCGCGGCATCGCCATGCACATCGCTGCAATGAATCCACCGCACATCAGGGCGACCGACGTGCCGGCCGAATTCATCGCCAAGGAAAAGGAAATCGAGCTGGCCAAAATGTCCGACAAGGACCGCGCCAAGCCGGCCGATATTCTGGAAAAAATCATCGGCGGCAAGGTGGCCAAGATCATCAACGAAGTCACCCTGTACGGCCAGCCGTATGCGCTGAACCCGGATCAGACCGTGGAGGCCGCGGTCAAGGCGGCCGGCGCCGAAGTAGTGGCGTTCAGGCGTTTGGTGGTCGGTGAAGGCATCGAAAAAGTGACCGAAGACTACGCCGCCGAAGTGATGAAGCAGGCTGGTCTTGCCTGATCGCGCAAGGGGAGCCTCGGGCTCCCCTTTTTTTTTCGCCGATGCGACGCTAACCGGCGGCGATTGTCCCGACCCGTGAGGAAACCAACATGACCGATCTGCGCTATCACCGTATCCTCCTCAAACTCAGCGGCGAGGCACTGATCGGCGCAGAGAACTACGGAATCGATCCGTTGGTGCTTGGCAGTCTGGCCGATGAGATCATCGCGGTCGCCAAGACCGGCGTGCAGGTCGGCGTTGTGATCGGCGGCGGCAATATTTTTCGCGGCGCCGGGCTCGCCGCCGCCGGTATGGACCGGGTCACCGGCGACCATATGGGCATGCTGGCCACAGTGATGAACTGCCTGGCCATGCAGGACGCGCTGGAGCGGCGCGGCACCGTGGCGCGCACCATGAGCGCGATCAAAATCAACGAGGTGTGCGAGGACTTCATCCGACGCCGCGCCATCCGCCATCTGGAGAAAGGCCGGGTGGTGCTGTTCGGCGCCGGCACCGGCAACCCGTTCTTCACCACCGATTCGGCCGCCGCATTGCGCGCGATCGAAGTCGGCGCCGACCTGCTGCTCAAGGCAACCAAGGTCGACGGCGTGTACGACGCCGACCCCAAAACCCACCCCGATGCGCTCCGCTACGACACCCTGAGCTACGAACAGGTGATCCAGCGCAATCTGGGCGTGATGGACACCGCCGCAATCGCCCTGTGCCGCGACCACCGCATGCCGCTGCGCATCTACGACATGACCGTACCCGGTAACCTGGTGCGGCTGATGCAGGGCCAGCCGATCGGTACCCTGGTGTCCTGAGTTGTGTCGGGAGTCGGGAGTCGGGATGCGGGGGGGGCGTGAAGGGCAGTGTGGGAGCGACGGCACGTCGCGACTGTCGCTTCGATAGCCCAGTCGCGACGTTCCGTCGCTCCCACACCCCCCATTCCCGGCTCCGCACCGTTGCGCTTTGCTGCGCTCAGCACAACCTATTTCCATTCCCCATTCCCCATCTCCCATCTCCCGACTCCCGGCTATACTGCGCGTTCGCTTCGAACCAGTAGCCAGCCCCCATGAGTCCCACCATCCGATCCGACGCTGAGTCGCGCATGCACAAGAGCATCGAGAACTTGCGTCATGA
>JBFXKH010000187.1:0-4860 GCA_050173995.1 Lysobacterales bacterium
CACCGGCGCGCGTCCGATCACCGCCGAGGAACTCGATAGACTCAAGGCCAACGACGTGCGCAGCCTGCCCGGCCAATACGAAACCGGCGCGGCGGTGGCGGGCAGCATCAACAGCATCCTGGTCTACGACCGACCGGATAACTATGTGCAAACCCTCAAGGCCGAGATCGACGGCCAAACGCTGGATCAGGTGCGCGCCGCGGCCAAGGTGCATATCCGACCCGAAGCGATGACCTGGGTGGTGGTCGGCGATCTGAGCAAGATCGAGGCCGGCATCCGCGCCCTCAAGCTGGGCGAGGTCAAGGTGCTCGACGCCGACGGCAAGGTGCTGCGCTGAGCCGATCGGAGCAAGTAAGTAGCCCGGATGAAGCGCAGCGGGCTGTCAACAGCGGAGCTGGTCATCCGGGAAGAACCTGCCCGAAAGCGAGCCGTAGGTCGGGTCAAGCGCCGCAGGCGTGGACCCGACATCCTGGTACATTGCCGCGGGGGTGAAGATGTCGGCTCCACCGCTGCGCGGCTTGAGCCGACCTACGCCTGGTCATCCGGGGGATAAAGATGAAGCCGTAGGTCGGGTCAAGCGCCGCAGGCGTGGACCCGACATCCTGGCACATTGCCGCGGGGGTGAAGATGTCGGCTCCACCGCTGCGCGGCTTGAGCCGACCTACGCCTTGATCGATAGCAACATTGCATGGCCTGCTGGATCGTTGCGCTTCGCTGCGCTCAGCACAACCTATGATCTTGTTGCGTTCGGCACAAGCTATGCACCGATCTCGCGCCCGAGTATCTTTGTCGGGAGCCTGGCCGCCGTGACTTGCTGAAGTCGATTCCAGAAAGCCACGCGCCCTGAACCAAGCACCGCCCCCACCGAGACTATGCCATGCGCAAGCTGCTGCTGTTGCTCCCACTGTTGACCACCGCCTGCACCTGGGTCGAGCTGGACGAATCCGGTCAGGCGATCAAGGTCGCCTACGGCAAAAACCTTGATGCCTGCGAAAAGAAGGGCGAGATCGTGGTCTCGGTGCGCGACCGGGTATTGTTGGTCAAGCGCAACCCGATCAAAGTGCGCGATGAGCTGGAATCGCTGGCCCGTAATCAGGCCGCCGGCCTCGGCGCCGACACCATCCAGGCGCTGGACGAACCGCACGGCGGCGAGCAGCAATTCGGCGCCTATCGCTGCCGCTGATTCAAACCGAGGGCCGATGCGGCAGCGCGCCAGCAACTGGCTGAGCTGTGCTGGTGGCGGATAGGGCTTGGGGGTTCCGGCTCAGGCCTGCAGCAATTGCGCAGGCTGGAACTGCAGCGCCTCATGCAGCGAACCGGCCAGACCTATGGCCTGGGCCATGGCCTGTTCGGCCGACTCGCGGCCCATGACATTGCGTGCGGCGATCTGCACGATGCGCAGGGTCGAACGCATTTCCGTCAGCGGCAGATTTTCCGGCAGACCGTATTCGTCGAGATCGCCATCCAGCCAGTCGATCAGCATCGACAGGGTATGGGTCTCGCCGCGCGCCTGCGCGGTCGCCGCCGCCAGTGCCAGTCCGATCCGTGCCGGACGCCGGCCATAGGCGTGGTACATGCGATTGATCAGGTGCGCCATCACTGTCTGGAACACGCGGTGCGCGGCGATCGGGTCGAAACCGGCGGCATCGGTCGGTTTGATCCTGGCCGGTTCGGTCGCCACCGGGGGCTTTGCGGCCCGGGGTTTCGGCGCGACTGGTACAGGCTCTACCAGCGCCGCTGCCACGACCGGCGCCTCGATCACCAGCCGGTCGGGATAACGCGAAAGCGCGTCGTAGGGTTTGGAAAACGCCAAGTACATCGCCTTGGCCAGAGCCTGGCGTTCGTGCTCGTCGATCTTGGCCTTCTGCTCGGCGCGCATCAGAAAGCGATTGACCAGAAACTTCGGCTCGCTATGACAGAACTCTTCGCAAAAATGAAAAGCATCGTCGATGCGCGCCGGTTCCTTGAAAACCTCGCCGAGCGCGGTGTAGACCGCGCGCCGTCGATGGTTGGTACCGACTGTGCTGGTTCCCGGTGCAACCATGTTCATCCTGAATTCTCCTTGGGTGCCGCTGGCCTGGCCGGCGCGAGCGCCTGAAAGCTATCCACCGTGCCTGCCGGCCGTGCCGCGCAACGCTACCGCGGGCGCAGAATATAGCGGAAATCCGCGCCACCGGTTGGCTGCGGGTGGTGGTGCGCGGCCAGCGGTCGGCGCCCGGCGGAATCAGAAGTTCGGTTTGTCCGGGGCGTTCTGGTAGCGCTCGACCGAGCGTAGGATTTCGGCCTCGGCGGCCGCTCGCCCGCCCCAGCCATCGAGCCGCACCCACTTGCCTTTTTCCAGGTCCTTGTAGTGGGTGAAGAAGTGCGCGATGCGCTCGCGGGTCAGCGCCGGCAGGTCGTCGATGTCGATCACTTCGTCGTAGGCCGCGAACACCTTGCTGACCGGAACCGCGATGATCTTGGTGTCCTCGCCGGCCTCGTCGACCATGTTGAGCTGGCCGATCGGACGTACCCGAATCACCGATCCCGGGATCAGCGCCACCGGCATCACCACCAGCACGTCGGCCGGGTCGCCATCGCCGGACAGGGTATGCGGGATATAGCCGTAATTGCACGGATAGTGCATCGGCGTGGTCAGCACGCGATCGACGAAGATCGCCCCGGAGGCCTTGTCCACTTCGTATTTCACCGGCTCCGAGTTCATCGGAATCTCGATGATCACATTGACATCGCGTGGCACATCGCGCCCGCTTTCCACTCGGTCCAGACCCATGGTTCGCTCCGTAGTTGCATTTGAACCGGCAGTGTAACCCCCGTCTTGCCGAATGCCGCCGTCGCCCCGGCGAACGCCGGGGCCCAGCGCCCAGCCGTTTCGCCGCTGCCAGGACTGGGCCCCGGCGTTCGCCGGGGCGACGGTTTGCTCTGTCTTCGGTGCTCTGTCCTCTGTCCTCTGGACTGGATGCGCTGCGCTTATCCACCCTACGAACGTCAGTCCTCTGTCCTCTGAACCGGGCCTCGCTATACTCCGACGCTTTGTCGCCGCCGGATTGCCCATGACTTCTGCCGCTGCCGTCAACGACCATTTTCTCGGCCACCCCAAGGGGGTGTTCGTGTGCTTCTTCACCGAGATGTGGGAGCGGTTCTCGTTCTACGGGATGAAGGCGCTGCTGCTGTTGTTTCTGATCGAGCACCACCGCTTCAGCGACAGCATCGGCTACGACGTGATCGGTGCCTACGGCGGCCTGGTCTATTGCATTCCGGTGATCGGCGGACTGCTCGCCGATCGCTATCTGGGTACCCGCCGCGCGGTGATTTTCGGCGGCATCCTGCTGGTGCTCGGGCACCTCGGTATGGCCGTCGAGGGCGAGGCCGCGCAGACCATCGAGGGTGTGGTGGTGCGCGACCAGGCGGCGCTGCAGGTGTTTTATCTGTCGCTGTCCCTGATCATCATGGGGGTTGGCTTTCTCAAGCCGAATATTTCGGTGATCGTCGGCAAGCTCTACGCCGAAGACGATCCGCGCCGCGATTCCGGCTTCTCGCTGTTCTACGCCGGCATCAACCTGGGCGCGCTGTTCGCCTCGCTGGTCTGCGGTTATCTGGGCAAGGCGCTGGGTTGGCAATACGGCTTCGGCGCGGCCGGCATCGGCATGCTGCTCGGCCTCACCCTGTTCCTGTGGGGCCAGAAATATCTGCGCGGCCACGCCGAGGCGCCGGACCCGTTCCGGCTCAAGGCGCGCACGCGCATCGGCCTGTCGCGCGAGCACGGCATCTATCTCGGCGCCGTACTCGGCCTGCTGCCGGTCGCCTGGTTGATGTGGGCGGTGGCCAACCATGCGTTTTCCCTGGGCGAACACGTCTCGCTGGCGCTGGGACTGATGATCGTGGTGATGCTGGCGGTGCTGGTCTGGTTTCTGTGGTTCATCCTCAGCCAGTGCAACAAGGTCGAACGCGATCGCATGCTGGCCTTGATGAGCCTGATCTTCATGGCCCTGGTGTTCTTCACCCTGTACGAGCAGACCTATGGCAGTTGGGTCACCTTCACCGAGCGGCTGCTGACCAAGGATCTGTTTCCGGCCTTCGTGCGCGCCGACGTGAATCCAGTCTGGGGCACAAACTGGTTCGGCAATCTGGCGGAATTCGCTGCGCACGCGCCCTGGTCGATCGTCTCTCTGCTGCTCGCGCCGCTGTCGTTCATGCTGGCCGCCACCCTGTCCGACCGGCGGCCGCAGTCGGCCCTGCCGCGGCTGTTGTTCGGCGCCGCCTTCGCCTTGATGCTGGTGCTGCTGGTGCGCGATCTTTTGGTGCTGCCGCAGAACGCGAGTTCGCTGACCTTCCTCGGCGCCCTGTTCCTGGTCTTGCTGGCGCCGCTGTTCACCATGCTTTGGGGCTGGCTGGACCGGCTCGGGGCGAATCCGTCCAAACCGGTCAAGAGCGCCTACGGCCTGCTGTTTGCCGGCCTGAGTTTTCTGCCGCTGGCGATCGCCGCGGAACAGGCCGGGGCCAGCGGCGGACTGGTCAGCGTGTGGTGGCTGGTGGCCGCCTATTTCGTGCTGGAAATCGGCGAGATGTGCCTGTCGCCGGTCGGCCTGGCGGCGGTCACCCAACTTTCGGTGGCGCGGGTGACCAGCCTGATGATGGGCACCTGGTTTCTGGCTACGGCTTTTTCCGAAGTGCTGGCAGCCCTGTTCGGCAAGCTGGCCGCGATCGAAATTCCGGAAGGCACGGTGATGGATGTCGGCGAGGCCGCGGCCAATTACGCCCACCTGATCTGGCTGCTGTTATGGATTGGCCTGGGCTGCGCGGCGCTGGCCTTCCTGGCTGCACCGCTGATCCGCCGCGGCATGCACAGATCAGAGTACA
>JBFXKH010000188.1:0-4805 GCA_050173995.1 Lysobacterales bacterium
GTGAAGTGATCGGTCATCATGATCATCCGCGCGACCCAGAAAAAGATGATGTCGAAGCCGGTGACCAGCACCGAACTGGGCAGATAGCGGTCGTAGCCCAATCGCTGCATTGCCTCCGGATCCGGCCAGCCGAGCGTGCTGTGCGACCACAGCGCGGAACTGAACCAAGTCTCCAGCACGTCGTTGTCGCGGGTCAGCGCGCTGTCCGCGGCCAAGCCATGGCGCGCCCGCACCTCGGACTCGTCGCGACCGACGTAGACCTTGCCGGCTTCGTCGTACCAAGCCGGGATGCGGTGCCCCCACCACAGTTGCCGGCTGATGCACCAGTCCTGGATATTGCCCAGCCAATGGCGGTAGGTGTTGATCCAGTTCTCCGGCACGAAACGCACCGAACCGTTCTCGACCAGTTCCAGGCCGCGCGCGGCCAGTCCATCCATCTTCACGAACCACTGCCAGGTGAGATAAGGCTCGACCACCTGGCCGCTGCGGTCGCCACGCGGCACCATCAACTTATGCGGCCTGGTCTCGACCAGCAGGCCGGCCGCTTCCAGATCGGCGAGTACCGCCTTGCGCGCGACGTAGCGATCGAGGCCGCGGTATTTCGGCGGCGCGGCGTCGTTGAGCGCGGCCTCCGGGGTAAACAGGTTGATCATCGGCAAGCGGTGGCGCTGGCCGATCGCATAGTCGTTGAAGTCATGCGCTGGGGTGATCTTGACGCAGCCGGTACCGAAGTCCTTTTCCACATAACTATCGGCGATGATCGGAATCTCGCGATCGCAAAGCGGCAGGCGCAGGGTCTTGCCGACCAGATGGGCGAAGCGCGGATCGTCCGGATGCACGGCGACCGCCACGTCGCCCAGCAGGGTCTCGGGACGGGTGGTGGCCACGGTCAAACCGGGTTTGTCATCCGGCCCGATCAAGCTTGCATCGGCGAACGGGTAGAAGATCGACCACAGCGAACCAGACTCTTCCTCGCTCACCACTTCCAGGTCGGAGATCGCGGTTTTCAGTACCGGATCCCAGTTGACCAGTTTCTGGCCACGATAAATCAGGCCCTGCTCGAACAGACGCACGAAGGTCTCGTTGACCGCCTGCGACAGGCCGGCGTCCATGGTGAAGCGCTCGCGCGACCAGTCGCCCGAGGTGCCGAGCCGGCGCATCTGGCGGCTGATGGTGTCGCCGGATTCCTGCTTCCATTGCCAGACCCGCTCGATGAAGGCGTCGCGGCCCAGCTCGTTGCGGGTCTTGCCCTCGCGTTCGAGCAGCCGCCCGACCACCATCTCGGTGGCGATGCCGGCGTGGTCGGTGCCGACCTGCCACAGCGTGCGCCGACCCTGCATGCGCTGATAGCGGATCAGCGTATCCATCAGCGTGTGCTGGAAGGCGTGGCCCATGTGCAGGGTGCCGGTCACGTTCGGCGGCGGCAACATGATCGTGTACGGCTCGCCGTCGCCGGACGGGGCGAAATAGCCGCTCGCTTCCCAACGCGGGTACCAGCGCGCCTCGATCTCGGCGGGTTCGAAACTCTTGTCCATGCCTGCTCCGTCGCACGCGACCTGGGTCGCGCGCCTTGGCGTTAACGAAAGACGCCAAGGCTACCAAGCCCGGGGCGAGCTTGCTAACCCGGGAGGCGGGAGGCGGGAGGCGGGAGACGGGAGACGGGAGACGGGAGACGGGAGACGGGAGGCGGGAGGCGGGAAGGGAGAAGCGTCGTCGTCCCGGCGAACGCCGGGACCCAGTGCTTTTGGACACTTCGGCACACCCAACACTGGGCCCCGGCGTTCGCCGGGGCGACGGCTATTGCTGACCTCTGTCTTCTGTCTACCGACCTCGGTCTTCTGTCCCCTGGACAGATGCGCTGCGCATATCCACCCTGCCCCCGTCCGTGGTCCGCCGTTGGTTCTCCGCAAGCGCTACTCCGCGGACGGCGCGCCCTGTTCGGCCTGGCTGCGGGTCGGGCGCGATTGCGGTGTGCCGACTTCGACATTACCTTCGAGCAGTACGTTTTTGCCGCCGCCGATCGCGGCGTTCTGCAGGCGCCAATAGGTCACCGGGTCGGTGCGCTCGGCGCTGTACATCACTTCGACGCTGTAATGGCTTTCGTTGATCACTTGCGAGTACGGGTTCTTGTAGCCGGCACGGCTGCCGTTGCGCAGCATGGCGAAGCGCTTCATCCTGCGGATCTGGCGCATCTGGGTGCGGGCATCGCCGTATTTGTCGAACAGGGCATTGCCGATTTCGATGGCGTGGTGGCGCTCATCCGCGGACAGCGCCGCCCACATCTTTTCGCGTACCGCGACCAGCTTGGGGGTGCCGCGCTCGGCGGCCAGATCGCTCCACACATAGGCGCGCCCCCGATCCATCGGCACGCCTTCGCCATTCCAATGCATCAAGCTCAAGCGGTGCTGCGAGTACTTGTCGGCATAGCCCGCGGCCAGCTCGAACTGCTGGGCAGCCGAACGGTAGTTGCCCTGAACATAATCGCGCATGGCGGCCAGGCGCCAACGCTCGTTCGGGTGGCCCTCGTCGGTGTCGCCGCTGGCGATGCGCAGTTCGGTGAGCTGGGCGGTTATCGTCTTCGGGTCGGCCTGGTCGGCCGGCTCCGTCTGGGCGGCGCCGGCCGCGCCGAGCAGTGCCGCGCCCAGGCCCAAGCTGCATAATGTTCCGACCCTCCAGGCCGGACCGCGCTTCGATTCTGCTGTCATTGCAACCTCCTGGGCCATTCGTTATGAAAGCCGAATGTAGCATGGCCCGACGGGGCTGCCCATGCAGCGCATCTATCCCAAGGACCGGCGATTTCAAGGGGATTTCGGCGCCGTTTCCGGGTCCGGGCCAGGCGCCACGCTGTCCGGGCTGCCCACCTCGACCGTGCCACCGGCGAGGATGGCATCCTGGATGCGCCAGTACAGTTTGGGCTGGGTGCGCTCCGGGCCGTACAGCGATTCGGCACTGAGCGGCTGGGATTGGTCGACCTGGCCGATCTGGCCGGATCGCGGCACCGAGATATCCAACCGATTGCCATCCCAACCGACCCGGCTACCGGTACGCTGAAGCGCAAACCGGCGCATGCGCGCGATCTGCCGCGGCTTGGCCACGGCATCGCCGAAGCGAGCGTAGTAGTCGGCGCCGAGCGCGGCCACCCGGGCCTGTTCGTCCTGGCCCAGTTGGGCCCACATTTTCTCGCGGATGGTGAGCAGCTTCGGGGTGCCGCGTTCGGCCGCCAGATCGCTCCAGACATAGGCCAGCGCGCGATCGCGGCGCACGCCCTCGCCGTCCCAGTACATCAGGCTCAGCCGGTGTTGCGAGTATTTGTCGGCAAAGCCCGCGGCCAATTCGAACTGTTCGGCGGCCGCGGCGAAATCCTGCTTCAGGTAGGAACGCAGGGCGTACAGCCGGTGCTTTTCGTTGGGGTGGCCATCGGCCATGCGCAGCGCATCGCTGATCTGTTCCAGGGTCTGGCCGCGGCCGAGTGGCGGGTCGGCCGCCAGCGCGACCGCCAGGCCGGACCAGGCGATCAGCATGATCGTGCAACTCAACCAGAGACAGTGGCCAGGATTTCGCTTGCGCCCAATATTCACTTGGCTTGCTCCTTTGCGCGCTCTGGCCCACCTCCGCTTGCAATGCAGGGATGGGCGGCTGGGCTTGGGCTTACATCAGGTGCCCGGGACTCTTGTTGCGAGACTGCGATGCGGCGGGCTTCTTCTGCGCGCCACCGCCAGCCTCACTCTGCAACTCGCCAACTTCGACCGTGCCCCCGGCCAGGATCGCATCCTGGATGCGCCAGTAGGTCTCGGGGTTGGATCGATCCGCCCCGTACAGACTCTCGGCACTGACCGGAATCGCCAGATCGTCCGGCGTGCCCGGACCCTGGCCGAAGAGCACCCCTTGCACCTTGCTCATCTCCAGCTTGAAGCCGTCGTAGCCGGCGCGGGTACCTGTGTGGTTGCGGCTTTCCGCCAGCATGCGCACCTGCTGGCGCGGCTTGGCCACTTCGTCGCCGTATTCGGCATAGTAGTCCGGGCCACTGACGGCTACCTGTTCGCGCTCCGTCACGGTCAGACGCTTCCATAGGCGTTCGCGGTTGGCGAGCAGACTGGGGGTGCCGCGTTCGGCCGCCAGGTCGCTCCAGATGTAGGCCTGGACCCGGTCCCGGGGCACGCCATCGCCCCGCCAGTACATCAGGCTCAGTCGGTGCTGCGAGAATTTGTCGGCGAAGCTCGCGGCCAGCCGGTACTGTTCCGCCGCCAACCGCTTGTCCCCCTTGAGATAGGCTCGTTCGGCATGCAGCCGATGCACTTCGTTGTAGCGTCCGCCAGCTACGGCCAGGGCATTGTTGATCCGTCTGAGTCGCTCGCCCTTGCCCTCGTCAGGGTTTGATGCAGCCAGCGCCGCACCGACAAACGCAGTGGACAACAGCATCACCAGCAAGGCCCAAACGCCCACGCCGCGCACAAAATTCGCGCCGACACGGATTTGCTGACCGCTTTCCTGACTGCGGGAATACCGGACTATGCGCATCGTCATCTCTCCTGATTGTGTGTTTTGATACGATCTCAACGATCCCCGAAACGGCATCTGCCAGAAGGATCATGCTGGTAGATGGGTCAAGGGGAAGTTACCGGTGGTGGGCGGCTGGGCTCACATCAGACGCCCGCGATCTTTGTTGCGCGGCAGAGCCGCGGGCTTGCGCGTGCCGGCGCCGACTGCGGTCGGCAACAAGGACTCGACCGACGCTTCGGCCAGCATGGCATCCTGGCTGCGCCAGTAACGCTCCGGATCGGCGCGCTCGTCTGCGTACATGGCCA
>JBFXKH010000189.1:0-4736 GCA_050173995.1 Lysobacterales bacterium
CCCGTTGCCGGTCGCGATCGACATCGGGCAGGAAAAAATCCAGACCGCATTCGCCGATCGCCACGGTCGGATGCGCGGCGATGAAGGCGGGCAGGGCGGCGAGGTCGGCGTCCGTGTGCCGGTCCAGGAACATCGGATGCAGGCCGTAGGCGGCGTACAGGCCGGGTTCGCGCGCGACCAGTGTGGCGATCGCCGGCCAACTGGCGCGGTCGACCGCGGGGATCAGTTGCGCAGCCACGCCGGCCGCGCGCGCGCTGGCCAGCACCTGCGCCCGGTCGGCATCGAATTCGGCCGCATCCAGATGGCAGTGGCTGTCGAACAGGTTCATGGCGGCGAGGATTTTTTCCAGCGCGAGAGCAGGATGGTCGCCATCGCCAGCAGGATTTCATCGACGAAGGGCAGCGGGTCGGGGATCAGCAGATCGAGCAGGAACAGGCCGGCCATCAGCGCAAACAGCCAGGGCGAGCGCAGGCGGCCGAGAAAGTTTCGGATCAAGGTCAGTGGAAACGGCATGGGTCGAGGTCGATGGGTTTTAGGTTTTAGGTTTTAGGTTTTAGGTTTTAGGTTTTAGGTTTTAGGTTTTGGTCGTAGGTCGGGTCAAGCGCCGCAGGCGCGGACCCGACACGGTGATGTCCGCGGCAGTGATGCCCGCGGCAGGATTGTTGCATGTGGCGGTGTGGTCGATGTCGGCTCCACCGCTGCGCGGTTTGAGCCGACCTACACTCAGCACAGCGGATGTTCTGGTTTGTTGCGCTGACCGGCTCCGCCGTTAAACACCGCTGCGCTCAGCACAACCTATGCAGCTATGCAGCTTGATTCAAATCGATCTGGTGAAAGTTCGCTGCGGTGCGATGGCGGCCGTGGCTTTCCGGCGGGGCGTCGGCGCGGATCAATTGGGTGGTGGCGAGGCCGGCGCTGGCGGCGGCGTCGAGTTCGGCCTCGATGTCGGACAGGAACAGGATGTCGGCTGGCGCCTGGCCGATAGCGGCGGCGATGCGGGTGTAGGCAGCGGATTCGCGTTTGCCGCCGATGGTGGTATCGAAATAGCCTGCGAGCAGCGGGGTCAGATCGCCAAACACGCTGTAGCGGAAGAATAGTTTCTGCGCGGCGATCGAACCGCTGCTGTAGACGAAGATCGCATGGCCAGCAGCGTGCCAGCGGCGCAGCCATTCGGCGGCGTCGGGGTAGATGTGGGCGCTGAACTGCGCGGACTCGAAGCCGCGCTGCCAGATCATGCCCTGCAACGCCTTGAGTGCGGTGATCTTCTGGTCGCGGTCGATCCAGTCGATCAATTGCGTGATCGCGGCTTCGATGTCGGCCTCGGGCTGGCCGATGGCCAGGCGCACGGCGGCAAGCTCGGCGGCGACCGAGGGTTCCTGTTGGTGTTCGCGCACGAACGCGGCGACGCGCTCACGGGCGTAGGGAAACAGCACCCGGTGCACGAAGTCGATGCGGCTGGTGGTGCCTTCGATATCGATGAGCAGGGTCGGCCGCATCACCGGTCCAGCCGCGGGAAGCGCTGCGCGATCGGATCGCCGGTGAATCGGGCGACCCAGCCATCGGGATTGGTGAACAGGCGGATCGCCACGAAACTTGGGTTCGGCCCCATGTCGAACCAGTGCCGGGTGTGCTGCGGGACATTGATCAGATCGCCGGATTCGCACCTGACTTCGCAGACCTGGTGGTCGATGTGCAGGGAAAACAAGCCGCTGCCGGCGACGAAGAACCGCACCTCGTCTTCGGCATGGGTGTGTTCCTCCAGGAACTTCTGGCGCAGGGTCTGCTTGTCCGGATGTTCGGGGTGCATGCTGACCACGTCCACCGACTGGTAGCCGTGCGCGCGCATCAGCCGGTCGATATCCGGCCGGAACGCGGCCAACACGCTGTCCGGACTGGCGCCCGGGCTGACCCGTGCGCGCGGCAGCCAGCGTTCGAAGCGCACGCCGCGTCGATCCAGCTCGCGGGTGATGGTAGCTTGATCGCTGCTTTCCAAAATGACCGCGCGGCCGTCTTGCTCAGCATAGATACGCAGTCGGCTCATGCTTGCAATCTCCGTAGATCCAGTTCACAGGCGAGCAGGAATTCGAAGGCGTCCAGGTGGCGGCGCGCTTCGGCCAGGTCGGCGCCCCAGGCGTACAGTCCGTGGCCGTCGATCAGATAGCCGAACAGCGGCGGCTCGGTCTCGAACCAGGGTGCCACGGCTGCGGCCAGGGTCGGCATGTGCTGTTGGTTGGCCAACACCGGGACCACGCGGCGGGTGTCGTGGCTGTGGCAACCGCGAAACGCCTTGAGCAATTCATAGCCGGACAATTCGATGCGGCCGGCCGCAGCGAACCATCGCGAGGCCACCGTCTGCACCCGCGAATGGGTGTGCAGAACACAGCCGATAGCTGGATCGCGAGCGTACAACTGGGTGTGCAGCAGGGTCTCGGCGGACGGGCGGTGATCGCTGCCGACGGCCTGACCGTCCGGGTCGACGACCATGAAGTCGGCTTCGGTCATGCGCCCCTTGTCGCGCCCGGAGATGCTGATCAGCGCGTGCCCGGCATCCAGTCGCTGCGAGAAATTGCTGCTGGTTGCCGGGGTGTGGCCGAGCGCGGCCAACTCGCGTGCGGTGTCGGCGAGCGCCTTCGCGGCGGATAGGACGGCGGATGGGGAGTAAGGCATGATCGATCGACGGTGGCCCAGCCGCTGACTATATCGCAAGGGGGACGGGCCGGCCGTTGTGCTGCCCCTCCCTTTGCAGCGTCGAATGCGCTAGCGTGCCGGCATGGACTTACTTTCCTTTTTGCTCGGGCTGCTGGTGGCGATGCTGATCGCGGCGGTCGGCTTCGGATGGTGGCTGGGCCGGCGTACCGAGCAGGCTTTTGCCGCCGGCCGCGACAGCCAGGCCGGCGACTTGGCGCGGACGCGGGCCGAGGCCGAACATCGCCAAACGCAACTGGCCGAGCTGCGTGGGCAGTTGGCCGAGACCCAAGCCGAGCTACGTACCCAGACCGAAGCGAATACGCAGGCCGGCCGCGCGCTGGCCACCGCACAGGCACAGATCGCGGCGCTGGAACCTTTGCGCGATCAACTGCTGGCCAATGCGGCCGAAGCCGCGCGCCTGCAACAGGCGCTGGCCGCGGCCGAGGCGCGCTACGCCGCGCAGTCGGCGCGGATCGAAGAACAAACCGCGGCGACCAGCGAAAAGTTGGCTTTTATCGACCACGCCCGCAGCCAGCTCGCCGACCAGTTTCAGGCGCTGGCCAATGCCATTCTGGAGCAGAAATCGGAACGCTTCGCCGCGCAGAATATCGAGCAGGTCGGACGCATCCTGGAACCGCTGCGCGAACAGATCCGCGTATTCCAGACCGAAGTCGGCGAGGCCAGGCGCCAGGAGGGCGAGCACCATGTGTTGCTGCACAAGGAGCTCGACAATCTGCGTGGCGCCAACCAGAAACTCGGCGCCGAGGCGGCCAACCTGATCCATGCCCTGCGCGGCGATTCGCGTGCCCAGGGCACCTGGGGCGAACTGGTGCTGGAGCGATTGCTGGAATCGGCCGGCCTTGAATCCGGCCGCGAGTTCGAGACGCAACTGGTGATCAACGACCACGAGCAGTCGCGCAAGCGCCCGGACGTGGTGCTGCGTCTGCCCGAGGGCCGCGACGTGGTGATCGACTCCAAGGTCTCGCTGACCGCCTACGAACAGATCGGCCGCAGCGACGACCAGGATTTGCGCGCCAGCCTGCTCGGTCAGCATGTGGCTTCGATGGCCAGGCACCTGGACGACCTGGCCGAACGCCGCTACAGCGATCTGCCGGGGCTGCGCTCGCTGGATTTCGTGCTGATGTTCGTGCCGGTCGAGGCCGCCTACCTGGATGCGATGCGCTTCGATCCGGGGCTGTACGACCGCGCCCTGGCCCGCGGGGTGGTGATCGCGAGCCCGGGCATGCTGCTGGCCATCCTGCGCACGGTAAAGCACCTGTGGCGCAGCGACGACCGCCAGAACAACGCGCAGCGCATCGCCGAACGCGCCGGCCGCCTGTTCGACCAATTTCAAGCCCTGCTGCTCGATATCGACGCGATTGCCAAGGCGATCGAGTCGGCGTCGGAAAAGGTCGATTCGGCCCGGCGCCGGATCAAGACCGGACGCGGCAACCTGATCCGCCGCGTCGAGGAACTGCGCAAACTCGGCGCCAAGACCGACAAGTCCCTGCCGGCGGCGTATCTGGAGCAGGACCTGGAGGGTGAGAGCGAAGGCGAGGGCGAGGAAGGGCAGGGGGTGTAACGGCGGTCGGGTTTTAGGTTCGTAGGTTTTAAGTTTTAGGTTTTAGGTTCGTAGGTTTTAGCGGTAGGTCGGGTCAAGCGCCGCAGGCGCGGACCCGACAGCTTGACGCATTGCCGCAAGGCCGAAGCTGTCGGCTCCACCGCTGCGCGGCTTCTGACGACCTATGGCCTGGGCGCGCCGAGCACCAGCTCGGCATGCTCTGACATGGCGGATGACCGGCTCCGCCGTTGAAAACCGCTGCGCTTATCCACCCTACTTCCGACGCCTGGGCGCAGGTGAAGCTGTCGGCTCCACCGCTGCGCGGCTTGAGCCGACCTACACCTAAGACCTAAAACCTAAAACCTAAAACCTAAAACCTAACTTCCCTACCACCCCGCGACGAACAAGCCATACAGCAGCGCCAAAATCAGGATGACCTTCAGGGTTTTGTACAGCGGCCGGTTCCAGTGCTTCAGGCGTCGGGATT
>JBFXKH010000190.1:0-4607 GCA_050173995.1 Lysobacterales bacterium
ACACACTTGGCCTGTTTTCGCCGCAGTATGCCGCACCCGAGCAATTGATCGGCGGTGGGGTATCGACCCTGACCGATGTCCATGGTTTCGGGCTGGTGATGTACGAAGTGCTGAGCGGGCAACCGGCCTTTCCCCATGCAGCTCGCAGCCTCGCCGACCGTGTCCGCGCGATCTGCGAACAAGACCCGGTGTTGCCAAGCGTTGCGGCACGCTCTTCGACATTGCCCTATCCGCCGCGGCTGCTGGCCGGCGATCTGGACGCAATCACCCGTCGCTGCCTGGCCAAGCAGCCGGCGGCACGTTATGCCGGTATGGCCGAGGTGCTGGCCGACCTGGAGCGGCATCGGCACCACCGCCCGGTCAAGGCGCGTCAGGGGCGATGGCGCTACCGCAGTAGGCTGTGGCTGCGCCGCAACTGGCTGGCGGCGCTGCTCGGCGGGATGGTCGCGCTGGCCCTGCTGCTCGGTCTGGCATTGACCGGCTGGCAAGCCCGGATCGCCAGCAGTGAACGCGATCAGGCACACAGCGAAACCGCTATGCAGGAAGCCCTGCGCGAACATTTCATGTTGGTCCTGAACGAGGCGGCCAACGCCGATGGCGCCAGCGCGCGCGAGGTGCTGGACGCCAGCATCGTTGGTATCGAGAACCAGTATCCGCGATCCCCGGCGCTACGTCAGAACCTGATGCTGGCGTTGGCCGACGTGTATTTCCACATCGGCGATTACCTAACGACCCGCCAGTTGTTGGAAAAACTGCAAGTAACCGGCGACGACCCGGCCGCCCATCTGCGTCGCCTCAAGGTCGGCCTGCAGACTGCCCTGGTGCTGATCCCGCTCGGCGAGCTGGATGCGGCCGATCGCGAGTTGCATACGGTCGAGGCCGCGCTGGCCGGCGTCGCCACGGCACGCGCGCTGAAGGCCGAAATCGGCATGGCACGGGCGCAATGGTGGCGGGCCAAGGGCGAATTCGCCCTCGGGCTGGCCGAACAGGAAAGCGCGGTGGCCGAGCTGCGCCGGGCTCCGGAAGTCACCCCACGGGCGCTGGGCACGGCTATCGCCAATCTGGCCACGGCCTACCTGCAGACCGGCCAGTTGGCGGCCGCCGAAACCGAATACCAACGCGCACTGGCGATCTTCCATGACGCCGAATTGCCGATCAATTCCAGCCTGCCGGTGGTACTCACCAATCTCGGGCACCTGGCGGCCTGGCGGGGCGAGCCGGATTTGGCACTGGCGCGCTACGACGAGGCGCTGGCTGCCACCCTGCAAAGTGCTACGCGCACCCCCGCGCACGCCGCGTTACTGAATGCCCGTGCCCGTGCATTACTGGTCCTGGACCGCGCCGACGAGGGTGTGCCACTGGCGCAGGAAGCCGAATCGATCCTGTTGCAGCGCGTCGGCGCACAGAGTCCCGATCGCCTGGGCATATTGGTCACTCTGGCCGACTTGGCCCTGGCCGGCGAAGATTTGGCCGGCGCCGGAAAGTATCTGGACCTGGCTCAGCAGATCGCCCACGCGCGTCTACCGGAAGCGCATCCACTGCGGCTGCGTCTGGAACTGAGCATGGCCATGCGCCAGCGCGCCCTGGGCCAAACCGAAGCGGCGGCGACAGCGTTCCAGCGCATCGGCCTGGCGTTGGCCGAGGGCCCGGTCACATTACGCCAGTCGGCGGCGCGTGCGGAGATACTGCTCGCCGAGACCAAGGCCGATGCGAACCAGCCGGCCGCTGCCGAATCGGCCTTGCTACGCGCCCAGCAGATTCTTGCCGCGCTGCAGCCGGTGCAGGGGGTGGACCGGCTGGAGTCGGCCTGTCGCCTGGCGATCCTGCAGCAAGATCGCCCGGCGGTCGCCGCGCATTGCATTCAGTTGCGCGCCATTCTGGGGGCCGGACATTCCCGGCTGAAGCGGCTGGCGACGATGATGAGCGGCATCGGCGGCCCGCTCTGAAGCGAAGCCGCGTAACCCGCGGTTCAGGAAGCCATGGCGGGAATGTCGGGAGCGGGCCGTATGCAGGGGTACCACCCGCCTCGTGAGTCTCCGCCATGCATACCCACACTGCCCTCCCCGCCCTGTTTGGCCTCGGCCTCGCCCTCTTGAGCTCCCCCGGCCATGCCTTGGTCCGCTCCTGGCCCGGCGCCGCGCCCTGCGCCGGCACCCTGCAAGCCTGTATCGACGCTTCCGCGGCCGGCGATACTGTGCAGATCGTCACCGATGCGCCCATCACCCAAAACCTGTCGCTACCGCGCAGCCTGACGCTGGAAAGCGGCGCCGGTTTTTCCGCGCGGATGGCCGCCGGCTTCAGCATCGTGGGCAATTCCACCGATGCCAACCCGTACAACATCACCATCCGGCGGATCGCCCTGACCAATGGCCGCATCAACATCGATCACAACCAGGCGGGTACCACCACCATCGATATCCGCCAGGTCAGTATCGTCTCGACCAGCCCCAGCAATGCTGCCGGGATTCGGGTCCAGGCCGGCAACACCGGTGCTGCCAATGTCCGCATCAGCAATAACCGACTGCAGGTGGCTAGCCCGGGCCTGTTTGACGCCGGTCTGGAAGTTGATTTCGCCGGCAACAGTGGTACTGCCCTGATCGACTTCAATCATCTGGAAGCCGTCGGCGATGGCGATGGATGGGGCATTCTTGCCCAGGCCGGCGGTGGCGGAGCGCCGACCATGACGGTCATCAACAACCAGGTGCACGGCCGCTTCGGCCGCGCCGCAATCGGCATTTCCGAGGGCCTGCTTTCTCCGACCGCAAGCACCTTAACGGCCAGGGTGATTGGCAACGCGGTGAGCGCACGCCTGCGTCAGGGCGACGGCATCATGCACGTAATCAACAACGGCAGCATCGCAACCCAGGTGATCAACAACAGCGTAATCGGAACCTCGTTCGGGGTGTTCTTCTCGCGCTGGAGTGGCAGCGCGGGAACCGGCAGCATCAGCGGGCCGGTGCAAAACAACCTGCTTGCCTACAACGATCGTGGCCTGTTTCTCAATCCCGAGTTTCAGTCGCCGGTGCAGGAAGACTACAACCTGATCTTCGCTAACAACGCCAACCAGTACACGCCGGGGGCCAACGATGTGGTGGCCGATCCGAAGCTGCGTTCGCTGACCGACCTGCGCCTGCAAGCCGGTTCGCCGGCGATCGATCAGGGCAATACTTTCGCCCTGCTGCTGTTTCCAGCCAGCATCGGTCTGGTCGACGCCGACGGCCTGCGCCGCTTCAAGAACAGTGTCGCCGATATCGGCGCCTTTGAGTTCGGCGATTTCAGTCTGCGCGCCCGTGCGCTGGCGCCGAGCGGCAACCTGTTCGAAATTGACCAACCGTTGATCGATGGCAATCCGAACGTACACCTGATTGCCACGCCGCATTTCGACGGCGTGACCAATGCCCAACCGATCGGTGTGTATTACTGGTCTTCGACCTGGCGCATCTTCAATCAGTCGCCGCCGGCAGCGCCGATGCCACCGAATGCCGCCTTCAATCTATTCGTTCCAGCCGATGGCAATGGCGCTTTTGTCCACACCGCCAGCGCGGCCAATCTCTCCGGTCACTTGACTACGATCGACAACAGCGCGCTCAATAATCTGCCCAATCAGATTGTGCTGGCGACGCCGAACTGGAATCCGGGCGGCGCGCCCGGCGTCTACAACCCGCACACCACTTCGGTCGGCTATTTCCCACCTTCCTGGTTCGTGCTGAACAACGACTTCGGCGCGATGAGCGTCGGTGCGGCCTTCAACATTTATGCCCAGCCGCCCAGCCCCAACGCCTATGTACACAGCGCCACCAGCGCCAATACCACGGGCAGTACGACCCGTCTGGACCACCCCTTGCTGAACGGCACGCCCTGCGCCCAGCTGCATGTCACCGCGAGGACCGCGGCGGTCGATACCACCTACGACGTGGACTATTTCTCAGGCGACCAGCGCTGGGCCATCTTCAACCATAGCGCCGCTATGGCGCTTGGCTCCGAGTTCAACATAGTCATCGACGCCGGCCAGGTGGCGGCCTGCGCCGGGGTGTTGTTCAGCGACGACTTCGAGGACTGAAGAGGACTGAGGGAAGCAACAGCCGTCGCCCCGGCGGACGCCGGGGCCCAGTGGCGACCGTTACGGAAGTGTCGAGAACTGGGTCCCGGCGTTCGCCGGGACGACGCCCTGCTCTGTTTTCTTGTCGTCTGGACCGGATGCGCTGCACCCATCCACAACCAACGCAAGTACTGGACTCGGCCTGAGTAGCCGAAAGTAGGGTGGATAAGCGCAGCGCATCCACCATCCCCGACTTCAAGCTCAGCACCAAAACAGCGCCAAAACAGCGCAAGCAGCGCGGATGCCCCGGCGCTTTGGCGCTGGTCTTTGATGGCGGCGGTCGGATGCACGGTGGATGCGCTGCGCTTATCCACCCTACTTCCGTCGCCCCGGCGGACGCCGGGGCCCAGTGGTGACCGTGACAACAGTTTTGGGAACTTAAGTCCCGGCGTTCGCCGGGACGACGCCCTACCCCCGTTCCCCATTCCCCGTTCCCCGTTCCCCGTTCCCCCGTTCCCCATTGTCCGTCCCCCGCCCCCTGCCATCGGTCATGAAGATTTTTCATCCA
>JBFXKH010000191.1:0-4602 GCA_050173995.1 Lysobacterales bacterium
TCGGCCGTAGCTTTCGCAATCTCGATGATCTCAACACGCAGTTCTGCAATGGCTCGACCAGGTCGCCAATGTGCGCATCCACGCCACGACCAAGCGGGTTGTGGCCGAACATTTCGCCGAGGAGCGCCCGGAGCTGCGGCCGCTGACCGCGGGAACCTTCCAGGCGGTTTTGCGCCTCGAGCGGCGCATCACCCGTGATAGCATGGTTTCCATCGACGGCAATCTCTACAGCGTGCCGGACAGCACCCGCCGGCGTACGGTCGAAGTGCACAGCACGGCCACCGAAGTCCGCATCCTGGAGGATGGCGATGTCGTCGCCGTTCATCCTGTGCTGGATGGGCGTGGTCAACGCCGCATCATCGCCGGGCATCGGACACTGCCGCCACCTTCCAACAGTCAGACCCCACGCGAGGATCGATCCGGTGCCGCGCGCGCCGGCGACGTCGTCACGCTGCGGCCGCTGGCGTTTTACGATGCCGTTGGCAAACGCCTCGCCGCGAACGATGCCGCGGCATGAGAGACCCATCACCCACCACGCCGATCGAGCGGATCCGGGGTCATCTGGTCAACCTGCGCATGCCGCGGGCGCTGGAGGCGCTGGATCAGGTTGTCCAGCAGCTTGAGCGCGGGCAGTCCACCGCGATCGAGGCGATCGAGATGCTGCTGGCCGAGGAACTCACCATCCGCGAAGGCCGTCGCATCAAGGCGGCGCTGCAGATGGCGCGTCTGACGCCGATCAAGACGCTGTCGGGGTTTGATTTCTCGTTCCAGCCATCGCTCGAGCGCGGCCGGATCATGGCGCTGGCCGCACTCGACTTCATCGACCGCCATGAGGTGGTGCATTTTATCGGGCAATCCGGCACAGGAAAATCGCACCTGGCGATTGCGCTGGGGGTTGAGGCGGTGCGAGCTGGCCGCAGCGTCTACTTCTCGCCACTCGCTGATATCATCGACAGCCTGGCCCGTGCCGAGCGCGAAGGCCGCCTGCGCGAGCGGATCCGCTTCCTCTGCCGCTCGTCTCTGCTGATCATCGATGAGATCGGCTACCTGAGCGTCGGCGCCGGTGCCGGCAATCTGTTCTTCCAACTGGTTAACGCACGCTACGAACGCGGCGCCATGATCCTGACCTCCAACCGCGGCTTTGCCGAGTGGGGAAAGGTCTTTGGCGAGCCGAGTGTTTCATGATGCCTCCATTTTCGACAGGGTGGTGTGTCGTACCTGCGCCTTTAGCGCGGCGATCTGCGTGTCATTGAGCGAGATCTGCCAGGGCTGGCCCTTGCACGTCTGTCGGCCGACCAGTCGTCCTTTTTGCAACCAGTCGAATACGGTCTGCGGCGTGATCCCGAGCGCGGCTGCGGCGCCCTGCACGGAGTAGCTGCCGTCCGGCCAGCGTGGCGGATTGGCATCCTTCCCGTTGATCTTCACCGTTCGGATGCCCCATTGCTTGCGCAGCAGGTGAACGGTCTCGCCACGGAACGGCACGTCGCGCGCCGAGATGACCCCTTCGGCATTGAGAGTCTCGGCGATCTCGCGATCCATCTTGCCGGCCGCGTTCAATTCCCGAACACGCCGGCGCAGTTGTTCCGCGCTGCTGCAATCCGCATAGGACCGCACGCGCCGTTGCAACCGATGCTCGGTGCTGGCGCCGGTCTGCCAGGTGATCCGCATCCAGACCAGGCCGTGCTCGCGCTTCTGGTCGAGCACGACATCGCGCATCACGAGGCGGAGGATGCGCTTGCGCTCCTCCGGCGTTGCAGCCTGCCAGACACGCGCCAAATCCTGGGCCAGCGCGCGCACCTCGGCGCATTCGGTCTCACCCAGCGGACCGGGTTGCTCGTGCCGCCAGCTCTCATAGGCCTGTTCAACAGCTTCGAGGGCGCGCAGCTTCTCCTCCCATACCCGCTCCAGCGAGCGTGCAACAAGCCGGTTCTCCGGTTCCACGGCATCATATTGCCGCCGCGCCCGCTCCGCTTCGTAGCGGGCGCGCTCGCGTTTGAGGACCCATTGCTGCTCCAGCATCCGGGTCTCGGCTTCGATCTGCCCGACGGCCGCGATCGCAAGCGCGATCTGATCCGGCGCCAGGGCGTCCAGCAGTTCCCGCGCGATCGCCCTATCGACTGCCAAGGCACGCACCTCCTGGCAGCGCGGCTGGCCATTCTGTTGATGATCGGCGTTGCAGACATAGACCGGATAGTCGCCATGCGGGCCGGAGTAGCGCACGCCCATGCGCCGGCCGCAGCGGCCACACCCCACGATGCCCTGCAACAACGCGCCGCCCCGGCGCGCCACGCCCGGCCGTTCCGCCGCGTGGCAGGCAACATTGTCCGCGAGCCGTGCCTGATTGGCCATGAACTCCTCCCAGCCAATGTAACCCGGGTGGGCATCGCGCAGGCAGATCGGCCACTGATCAATGGCGACTTTGACCGTCGCGCACTGTGCCGATCCCGGCCGGCGTCGGGTCGGGTCTTGTCGACGCCGGCCATAGACATAAGCGCCGGCGTAGGCGGGATTATGCAGGACCTGCAGGATCCCCGCATTGCTCGGTGCGACCCAGATCACCGCGTGCGGCGCCGGTCCGCGCAGCGGGCGGACCGGTAGCGTCAGGCCATGCTGCTGCAACGCGCGCATCACCGCCTTGGCGCTTGGGTGCGTACGGAAGCTGTCGAACACCAGTCTCAGCCGTGCCTGCACCTCCTCGTCCGGGTTGAGCGCAATGGCACCACCGCGCTCCTGAACGAGGCCGGCCGGCAGCGGCAGGCGCAGTTCGCCGCGGGCCGCCTTCTGTCGCTCCCCCTGATGCAGCCGCATGCGGATCTGGTGCAACTCCGCCTCACTCATGATGCCCGACAAGCCAAGCAGCAGGCGATCATGGTAGACGCCGGGATCATACAGCCGCTCGCCATCGCCGATGATCACGCCGAAGATCGAGCACAGTTCCAGCAACTGATGCCAGTCGCGGTTGTTGCGGGCCAGGCGCGAGGCATCCAGGCTGAGCACCAACCCGGCCTTGCCCAGCCCGATCTCGGCGATCAGGCGCTGAAAGCCCTGCCGTTCGGCGCTGGCGGTTCCTGACTTGCCCAGGTCGTCATCGATCATCACGATCCGCTCACGCGGCCAGCCAAGCCCGGCGGCACGGTCGACCAGGCGGTACTGCAGGGTCGTACTTTCCTGATGCTGGCGGACCTGACCGGCCGTCGACTGACGAACGTATATATAAGCAAGCTTGGCGCGGTGTGCGGCGTCGACCTGCGAGGGAGCTTCATCGCGCACGCTCAGCATGACGCGCCTCCTCGCGAAGGCGCCGGAGCAGATGGGCCATCTGCTGCGCCAGTTGCAGGCGCGCCTGCGGCGGCAGCGCCGGCCAGGGGCGTGGCGACGGTGGCGATCTCGGGGTCACCCGAGGCTGGCGAGGATGGGCACGTGTCGGCATGGCTGGCCCCTTCCGCCAATGCGGCCACCACGCGTCGGATGTGCCGCGCCAGCGGCAGCAACATGCGGACCGAGATACGCGGCATTGCTCGGTCCGGTTCCACAGGATGCTCAAGCTCGGTCGCTGCACGACGGATCAGACGGCAACGGCCATCCGCCAGCGCTACCGCGATGAACCGAGGCCCGCGGGCGCAGCTGAGCGACAAAACCTGCAACCGCTGCCCATACAGCGGGTGACGCGGGTCCGTGACCGTCACCTCGGATACTTGCCGATCCAGAATTGGGGCAGTCTGCAGTGTTCGGTGATCCGGTCGTCGCAACCGCATTGCTCGACCGACTGCTTCACCACGCCGTGGTCGTCCACATCGAAGGCGCCAGCTACCGATTGCGCCAACACGCCGATCTGGTCCCGGACAGCCTGCGCCCGCCGCAGCACGCCAACGCAGCAGCCGGCGCTCCTCGCCGACGCGGACGACCACCGAAAAATCCCACGCCTTGAACCAAGCCGCCTTTTGTTCGACCCGCCGGGGGCGGTCGAAAACGCGGGACGCCTTTCGTCCCGACAGGCTCCCGCGGCCACGGCGCGCAAAAGCGGTCAAGGGATGAAACCGCTTGCGGCGCGCGCTACAGCGCGCGTCCCTTGACGGCTTCGAGCACCGTGGCACGCCGCACTCAACGTAGATGGATCACGCAACGAAGTGGGGAATTTTCAACCGGCACTTCTGGGGAGATTTCAACCGGCATTGACATCCTGCGTTTCCGGGATCAGAATAGCTCGGTCTGACCGATCACCTTCCGGGCTTCGCGGCGTTTGCGCTCCCGTGCGGCAAACCCGCCCGGCTGAGGCTGCTCCGGCTCCGGCAGGGCAGAAGGCGGCGGAGGCCGTCTCCATCCTGCCCCAGGAGCCGCCCAAGCCGATGCTGGAGCTGGTAAAGCAGAGCTGGGAGCAGCCGGACTATCCCGAGGAATTCGACAACTACCGGGTGGGCACTTGCATGTGCCCCGCCAGCCGCCGTGGCTCTGGTTGTATCGCGGGTGGCGGCAGAAGGGATTTTGATGCAGTGATATCCCGTGCCGATGATTATCCCCGGCCTCGATCGGAAACGCCAAGTCTGCCGCTCTGAGCGGCTTGGGTTGCTATCACAGCGGGTGCGAACTCTACCGGAGGAATTC
>JBFXKH010000192.1:0-4466 GCA_050173995.1 Lysobacterales bacterium
GTCTTGATCACGTTGTCGGTGCCGGCGCCGGTGCGGTTGTGGATGGTGTACAGGGTGCCATCCGGGGCGACCAGATCGACCTTCAGATCACCCTGGTAGGTGTGGGTGATATTCACCGAGACGCGCAGCGTGGACGGCGCATTGCCGGCCACACCGCTGACCGTGATCGGGCTGTTGATCGTGGTGTTGTCCAGAATATTGAACACCGTGGTGCTCTGGAAGAACGGTCCGGCCGTGCTGCTTACCGTCACGGTCTTGGTGATCGATTTGGTCAGGCCGCCGTTGTCGGTCACCGTCAGGGTGACGTTGCGGCTGCCGGCGCTGGCGTAGGTCTTGCTCGGGTTGGTCGCGGTCGAGGTGCTGCCATCGCCGAAGTTCCAACTGCGCGAGGCGATTGTGCCGTCGCTGTCGCTGGAGCTGTCGCTGAAGTTGACGGTAAGGCCACTGGCCACGAACGAGAAGTTGGCGGTCGGCGCGACGTTCGGGCTGCTCGCGCCCTGGTTCACCCAGATCGGTGCGGACCACAGGATCTTGCCATCGTCCTGCACCAGGCGCGCATAGTAGAAATGCTGGCCGGTGCTCGGGGTGATGGTGGTACTTGCCGAGCTGGTAAGCGTGGTCACGGTGCCGTTGCGGCCGGGCACCCCCTCCAGTATCTGGACCGAGCCGACCGTACGCCCGGCGCTGTTGGCGAACAGCACTTGCAAATTCAGCGCTCCGGAGTTGTTGAAGCGCTCGCCCATCAGATGGCCGTTAGCGGTCAGCACGATCTGCGAATTCTTGTCGCTGGTGGCGAATACCCGGCGTGCCCGCAACGCATCAAAAAACGCCGCCTTGGTCAGCGCCACGCCGTTCGGGATCAACACCGCGGTGCGGTTGGTCCAACTGGCACCCCAGTTGGCGCAGTGGTTGTCCTGATTGGTTGCCGGCGCGATGTGATAGCCACGCTCCAGTAGGGTCTTGTAGGCGGACTCATAGCTGCTGCGGCTGGTTTCGGTCTCGCTGGTATTGCTGGAGAACGCCGAAGTGTTCTGCACTTCGGCGAGCACCATCACCTCGTCGCCGTTGGCGTCATAGGCGAGCGCGGTAGAACCGATGACGAACTGTCCAGACGAAGCCGGATGGTTGAACTGGCCGAGGAAACCCTTGGCGCGCATGCTGCTGTACAGGCTGGCATAGTCGTTCTTGGCGACAAAGGTGTTGCCGAACAACTGGCCGCTGCTATTGCTCTCCCAGCCGAACAATTCGGTGGCGTTGAGGATATTGAGATGCCCGCCACCGCTGATCACTCCCCATTCCATGCCGTACAGGGCAAGGAATCCCGGGTGGCTGCTGTTGTAGCTGTCGGAGGCGGCCACGCCGGCGGCATAGCGGTTGATCGCCACGCTGGCGCTGGCGCCGGTGTTGGTGCTGGAGGAACCATCGAAATAGTGGTTGTGCTCGCTTGCCGCGGAAAAATCCAGGCCATGGTTGTCGGCGAAGGCGAAGCCATCGGTTGGGCCGAAGGCGCCGCTCTGCGCCGCCTGTGAGCTGCTGCAACCGGGAATCGCGCCGCCGCCGTCGGAGTCGTTGCTCTGGGTATGCAGATTGCCGAAATACACCGTGTACGGCAGCGATCCCGTGGCACCGGCAGATTTGCCGCTACTCGCTGTAGGCAGCGCTTTGAAGTCGGGCATGCGCACCTTGGGCAGGGTACCCACCGCAAGCGGCCAGAGTTGCTCGATGCGATCCGGCGCCGCCGCCAGACTGCGTTCGACCCGCTCGGCAAGGTTGCCGACCTGTGCGCGCAGCAGCAATGGCTTGCCCGAAATCGCGGTCAGACGCACGGTGTACAGCCCCGGTGCCAGCGCCTGGGCGCGCGCACCGAGCCCATCCCAAGGCACCGAGACCTCGATGCGCTTCTGAAACAGACGTTCTTCGCCATACCAACTGCGGATGGTGTGCTCGCCGTCGGTGTCGAGCAGATCGACCCGCCAGGCCACGGTCGAAGGATCCCGCGCATCGAGGTAACTGAAGTCGAGCAGGAAATTGCGGGCTTCACCGACCTCGCCGGTAAACGGCGCATACAGAGTGGCCTCGAACTCGTGGTGGTCGGGACTGACCGCCGCTGCGGAAACAGCCCCACACAAGAACAAAAGCGCGCACGACAAAGTGCGCAGATAGTGTTTGATCGACATGAACGACTCCCCGGAAAGCGGACGCCAGCGCCTCACGGCGCCGTCAAGGGTCGGTTCGCCTCCGGCGATCCACCCCGGTGTGGCCATCCTTTGCCGTTGTGGCCGACTCGCCTTCGGCCGTGTCGCGTGGAGAATGACGGTGTTCTATTGCGTGCCGATGAAGGCCGCGCCCGACCTTGTAGCGGATCGGCTGCATCCTGTCGCGCTGCATTGCGGCATGGATGGAGGATGGGGAACGGGGAACGGGGGTCGGGGGTCGGGGGGAGGGGAATGTGCTGCGCTTTTTTTGTGGGAGCGACGGGCACGTCGCAACTGCCACACCGATAGCCAAGTCGTGACCTGCCCATCACCCTTACCCTGTGCATTCCGGCGATCTCCACCGGGGGCGACCGGGACGACCCACCGGGTCGCCCCTACGATATCCGCCCCCCGTTCCCCGCTCCCCGGATGCCCAGCTCCGCTGTTGAAAATAGGGGCTACTTCTGGTTCTCCGGCGTCATCGCGCGTGGCTGGACCAGGACCACGGTGCCGCTGATGCGGTCGTGCCACATGCGTCGGCGTGGGTCGAACAGCGACCACCACAGGCCGAGACCGAGCGGGGCGATGGCTAGCAGGCTGGCGGCGAAGCGCAGCAGTGACTGGTTGAGCGTCGGCGTCTGGCCTTCTTCGGTCATTACCAGCAATCGCCAGGCGCGCATGCCGATGGTGAAGCCACCGCGGTGCCAGGAGCCGGCATAGTAGGCGGTGATCGACACTAGCAGCAGCAATTGCAGCCAGCGGCTGGCGGTGCTGCCAGCCGGAATCGCCGCTCCAGCGAAGGGCTGCACCAGCGCGGTGGTTATCATCAACAGCGCGGCGACCGGGAATAGGTCATAGAGCGCGGCCATCAGCCGCTTCCACAGCGGAGCGTAAGTCATCTGGTGATTGTGTCTGACCAAAGGGGCGGTCGGGGGTATTCGGGCATGGAACAATGGCGCTCCCCGACCGCGGCCGGAATGTACCAGCAATGTCGCCCACTTCAGCAACGCAGCAGGTTGTGCCGGACCAGGCTCTGATCGATTCAAGCCTGGAGCAACTGTGGTCGGAACTGGGTCTGTCGCAGAACACCCTGTCAGCCTATCGCAGCGATCTCGGCGCGACCGCCAAGGCCTTGGCCGGTCGCGGCAAGACGCTACTTTCAGCCCGCCGCGACGACCTTTATCACGTCCTGGTGGCGCGGCTCAAGGCCGGTATCGGCGCGCGCAGCAATGCCCGTCTATTGTCGGCGCTGCGCCGTTTTTACCGCCTGCAACTGCGGCTGCATCGAATCGATGCTGATCCCACCGCCTTGATCGAATCGCCCAAACTGCCGCGTGCCCTGCCCAAGTCGTTGTCCGAGTCCGAGGTCGAGGCGCTGCTGGCCGCACCCGACAGCACCAGCGTTACCGGCTGCCGGGATCGCGCCATGCTCGAACTGCTTTACGCCACCGGGCTCCGGGTCACCGAGCTGGTAACCCTGACCACCGACCAGATCAATTTGCGCCAGGGCGTTTTGCGGGTGCGCGGCAAGGGTGCCAAGGAGCGCCTGGTGCCGCTCGGCGAAGTGGCAATCGAGAGTCTGGACGCTTACCTGGCGAGTGCCCGCGGCGTCTTGCTCGACCGCCGCGAGAGTGCCGATCTGTTTGTCAGTGCGCGAGGTCATGGCATCAGTCGCCAGGCATTCTGGCTTCTGGTAAAAAAATATGCGCTGCGTGCCGGCATCGGGCGGGCGATTTCTCCGCACGGACTGCGCCACGCTTTCGCCACCCACCTGCTCAACCATGGCGCCGATCTCAGGGCATTGCAGATGCTGCTCGGGCACAGCAGTCTTTCCACCACGCAGATCTACACCCTGGTCGCCAAGGAAGGCCTGAAGCGATTGCACGCCGAGCATCATCCGCGTGGGTGAGGGTGGGCGGGGGATGGGGGATGGGGAATGGGGAATGGGGAAGCAGGGAACGGGGAACCGGCGTCGTCCCGGCGAACGCCGGGACCCAGTTCCAAAAACTGCCGCAACGGTCACCACTGGGCCCCGGCGTCCGCCGGGGCGACGGCACCCGTTCCCTGTTCCCCGTTCCCCAACCAGCCCGTTCCCCAACCACCCCGTTCCCCAACCACCCCGTTCCCCAACCAGCCCGTTCCCCAACCAGCCCGTTCCCCAACCAGCCCGTTCCCCAACCAGCCCGTTCCCCAACCAGCCCGTTCCCCAACCAGCCCGTTCCCCAACTAGAATGCCTGGCCCTGAACTTTTCCGCTCGGCTTGGGTCGTAC
>JBFXKH010000193.1:0-4444 GCA_050173995.1 Lysobacterales bacterium
CTCTTCCGATCTCTGCGCTCAGCACAACCTATTTCCGATTTCCCGCTTCTCGCTTCTCGCTCCGAAACGTTGCGCTTCGCTGCGCTCAGCACAACCTATGATTCGTCTAGCCCCTAGCCCCTAGCCCCTAGCCCCTAGCCCCGCCATGCTCCAGCGTTTCACCCAAGCTCTGCGCCGCAGTCTGCTGATCCGCCTGGCCGGATTCTATTTATTGATCTCGCTGCCGACTCTGCTGCTGGTGGAGATCGCGGTGCTGAGTGTCGAGTTCGGCGAGTTCACTCGAGCGGCCGATGCCGGCCTGTTGCTGCAGGCGGTCAACGAACAGGCCGAACGCTTGGGCGCGCCGGGTACAGCCAGCAGCGATGCGCGCACGCTGGCGCGGGAACTGGCGGCCTGGTTGCAGGTGCTGGAGCGGCCGCAGCGGGTGCGTCAGCGCCGTGGTCGCGATGTGATGCGCGAGTTGAGTGCCGAGCCGCTGCGCGCGGTGCTGCTCGATGCCGACGGTCAGGTTTGGGTGAGCGCCGAGGGCAGTGCGATGGATGCGCACTGGCCGGTCATCGCGCAAGCGCAATGGCCGTCCGCTGCCGTTGAGATCGCCCGCGCCGGGCAGCCGGAATGGTTGCGTCGCTATGCGGTTCCGGTGGCCGCTGGCAGCGAGCGCCGGCCGGCGCTGCTGTTGCTCGAAGTGCGCCTGCCGCTGCCGTGGCGTCGCGCCTTGTTCCGCACTGGCATCGAATGGCCGGTGCTGTTTGCCTCCTTGCTGGTCTTCGTGCTCGGCACCCTGCTGTTCTTCAACGGCTGGGTGACCCGGCGTTTGCATCGTATAGCGGCCGCCGCCGACGCCTGGCGCGCCGGTCGCTTTACGCAATTGATCGGTGATCGTTCCGGTGATGAGCTTGGGCAGTTATCGGCGCGACTGGACCGGATGGCCGGCGATCTGCAGGAACTGGTCAGCGCACGCGCACGTCTGGCGCAACTGGACGAACGCCAGCGGCTGGCGCGGGATCTGCACGACACCGTCAAGCAGAAGGCGTTTGCGCTCAGCCTGCAGCTCGCCGCGGCGCGGGCTGGTCTGGACCAGTTGCCGCCATCGGCGCGGTCCGGGCTGGACGAGGCGGCGACGCTGGCCGGTGAAATCCAGCACGAGCTGGCACAGATTCTCGATCAACTGGACGACCCCGATGCCAGCGCCGGCAGTTTCACCGAACGCCTGTCTGCGAGGCTGATGGCCTGGTCGCGGCGCAGTGGCATCCAGCTGGTCGCCGATCTTGCCGGTGCGGATCGCGTGGCGCCGACGCACCAGGACAATCTGCTGCGGCTGATCGACGAAGCCTTGGCCAATGTACAGAGGCACAGCGGCGCCAGCCAGGTGGATGTCCGCCTGCATGCGCAGGGCCAGACCTTGTGCCTGCGCATAGCGGACGACGGCCGCGGCCTGGACCCAGCGCATGTGCCGGGTCGGGGACTGGCCAATCTTCAGCAGCGCGCGCAGGCCCTGCCGGGCGGCCGGCTGGCGCTCGATGACCAGCACGGTGTCGCGATCACGCTAAGCTTCCGCAATGAACCCGAGTGAATCCGTGCCCGCGCTGGCTGCCATTCGCGTGCTGGTCGCCGATGACCACGCCATGGTGCGCAACGGCATCCGCGCGTTCCTGGCCACCCAGGCGGATATCCTGATCGTCGGCGAAGCCGCCGACGCCGAGGCCGCCGCCAGCCTGTGCGCCGATCTGCGGCCCGATGTCGCCCTGCTCGATCTGCGTATGCCCGCCGGTGGCGGCATCGCGGCGGCGCGCCGGATCGCCGAGTTATCTCCCGGCACGCGCAATGTGGTGCTCACCTCGTTCGACAGCGCCGAGGACATCCGTGCCGCGATCGAAGCCGGGGTGCTGTCCTGGGTGATGAAGGACATTGCCGCGCTGGAGCTGGCCGAGGTGATCCGCAAGGCCAGTCGCAACGAAGCGGTGTTGCATCCGCGTGCCGCCGCGGCATTGATGCATTCGCTGCGTGGTCGAGCCGAGTCAGCAGCAAGGCTTTCCGCGCTGAGTCCACGCGAACGCGAGGTGCTGGAGCTGATCGCCGAGGGACTCGGCAATGCCGATATCGCGCTGCGCCTCGGCATCGGCGAGAAGACCGTCAAAACCCACGTCAGCAATCTGCTGGCCAAACTCGAACTGTCCGACCGCACCCAGGTCGCGGTAGCCGCCTGGCGCGAGGGTTGGGTGGGGGGGAGCGGTTTTAGGTTTTAGGTTTTAGGTTTTAGGTTTTAGGTTTTAGGCGTTCGCTGTTCATCACTCTGCTCAAAGCGTGCATCTCGGCGGCTCTCAACCTAAAACCTAAAACCTAAAACCTAAAACCTAAAACTCAGCCCTTAATCACACCTCAATACTGACCAGGTCGCCGTTCTTTTCCAGCCATTGCTTGCGGTCGCTGGCGCGTTTCTTGGCTAGCAGCATGTCCAGTAGGCGGCTGGTGGCGCTGGCGTCGTCGATGGTCAGTTGCACCAGGCGCCGGGTGTCCGGGTGTACGGTCGATTCGCGCAATTGCGGTGGGTTCATTTCGCCCAGGCCCTTGAAACGGGTGACGCTGACCGCGCCTTTCATTTTTTCGCGTTCGATGCGTTCCAGTGTCGCGCGCTTTTCGGCTTCGTCGAGCGCATAGAACACCTGCTTGCCGCAGTCGATGCGAAACAGCGGTGGCATCGCCACAAAAATGTGCCCGGCCCGCACCAGGGCGGGAAAATGCCGGACGAACAGGGCGCACAGCAGGGTGGCGATATGCAGGCCGTCGGAGTCGGCGTCGGCGAGGATCACGATCTTGCCGTAGCGCAGGCCGTCGATGCGCTCGTGGCCGGGGTCGCAGCCGATCGCCACGGCCAGGTCGTGGACTTCCTGCGAGGCGAGCACGCCCGAGGATTCGACCTCCCAGGTATTGAGGATCTTGCCGCGCAGCGGCAGGATCGCCTGGAAGTCCTTGTCGCGCGCCTGCTTGGCCGAGCCGCCGGCGGAATCGCCCTCGACCAGGAACAACTCGGTGCGGCCGAGATCGGTGCTGATGCAGTCGGCAAGTTTGCCGGGCAGCGCCGGGCCCTGGGTGATCTTCTTGCGGACCACGATCTTTTCCTGCTTGAGCCGCACCTGGGCGCGTTCGATCGCCAACTGCGCGATGCGCTCACCGATCGCGGTGTGCTGGTTCAGATACAGCGAGAACGCGTCCTGGGCGGCGCCCTCGACGAACCCGGCAGCCTGGCGCGAGCTTAGTCTTTCCTTGGTCTGGCCGGAAAACTGCGGGTCGGCGGTCTTGTAGCTGAGCACGAAACTGGCGCGGTCCCAGACATCTTCCGGGGCCAGTTTGACGCCGCGTGGCAACAGGTTGCGCAGGTCGCAGAATTGCCGCAGTGCATCGGTGATGCCGCTGCGCAGGCCATTGACATGGGTGCCGCCCTGCGCGGTCGGGATCAGGTTGACATAGCTCTCCTGGACCAACTCGCCCTCGCCGGTCCAGACCAGGGCGACATCGACTGCATCGGCCTCGCGGCGCAGGCTGGCGACGAACAGCTCCGGCGGCAGCAATTCGGCGCCGACCAGCATCGAACGCAGATAGTCGGTCAGGCCGTCTTCGTAGAACCACTCGCTGCGCTCGCCGCTGGCTTCGTCGAACAGGCTGACCCGCAAGCCCGGACACAGCACCGCCTTGGCGCGCAATACGTGCTTGAGGCGCGGCAGCGAGATCTTTGGGCTGTCGAAATACTTCGGGTCGGGCCAAAAGCGCAGGCGAGTGCCGGTCTGCTTCTTCGCCACCGCCCCGATCACGCGCAGATCGGAGGTCGGCAGGCCATCGGCGAAATCCATCTGAAACACCTGCGCATCGCGGCGGATCACCACCTCGACCCGGGTCGACAGGGCATTGACCACCGACACGCCGACCCCGTGCAGACCGCCGGAAAACTGGTAATTCTTGCCGGAAAACTTGCCGCCGGCGTGCAGCCGGGTGAGGATCAGCTCGACTCCGGACACGCCTTCTTCCGGGTGGATATCGACCGGCATGCCGCGGCCATCGTCGATCACCTCGACCGAACCGTCGGCGAACAGGCTGAGTTCGATGGAACGGGCAAACCCGGCCAGCGCCTCGTCCACCGAGTTGTCGATCACTTCCTGGGCCAAGTGATTGGGGCGGCTGGTATCGGTGTACATGCCGGGGCGGCGCTTGACCGGGTCGAGCCCGGACAGCACCTCGATATCGGCAGCGTTGTAACGACTCACGGGCAACACCTCGGCTTTGCAAAGCAGCACAGGATGGCGGTAGTTCGGGGGTAACTCAAGGTGGAGCGGTATTAGGTTTTAGGTTTTAGGTTCTCAGATTCCGGCCACCCCGCACCGCGCACCGCGCACCCCCCCCCCCCCACCCCCCACCCCCCCACCCCACAACCCCCCACCCCAAACCCCAA
>JBFXKH010000194.1:0-4401 GCA_050173995.1 Lysobacterales bacterium
CGGCGGTGATCGGATGCACCCCGACCTGGCCGCGGATGCCGTCGGTGCCGAAGTAGTGGCGTTCGTTCATTTCCTGCTGGGCGGGAGACGGGAGTTGGGAGGCGGGAGATGGAAGACGAGAGACGAGATTTGGGAGGCGGGAGGGGGGGGGGCGAGAGTTGGGGGCTGGCGTGGGGCGTAGGGCGGATAAGCGCAGCGCATCCGCCATGCCGGGCCCGGCCGCACCCTAGGCCAATGGCCGCGCAGTATGACGCAGTTCAGAGGACAGAGGACAGAGGACAGAGGACAGAGGACAGAGGACAGAAAGCGTCGCCCCGGCGTGCGCCGGGGCGACGGCTCTTGCTGTTCTCAGTCTTCTGTCTTCTGTCTTCTGTCCTCTGACACTGGTGCAGGCCGGGACCCAGTGTTGGGCATTGCGCCAGTGTCGGGACTGGGCCCCGGCGTTTGCCGGTATCAGGGGACAGATGACAGATGACAGATGACAGATACGCCGTCGTCCCGGCGGCGGCCGGGACCCAGTGTTGGGCATTGCGCCAGGGTTGAGACTGGGCCCCGGCCTGCGCCGGGGCGACGGTGCTTTCCCGCCTCTCGTCTCCCGACTCCCGCCTCCCGAAAATCACGCCTGCGCAAAATCGAAGGCCAGCAGGCGGCGGATGTCGGGTTCGCCGGTGATCGCGGCGAGCAGCCGGTCGACGCCCAGGGCGACGCCGGCGCAATCGGGCAAGGCCGGCAGGGCGGCGAGCAGGCGCTGGTCGATCGCCACCGCATCCAGACCGCGTTGCTGGCGGCCTTGCAGGTCGCGGGCAAAGCGCGCCGCCTGCTCGTCGGCATCGTTCAACTCGTGGTAGCCGTTGGCCAATTCCAGCGGCCCGAGGAAGGCCTCGAAGCGTTCGGCGAGCGCGGGCGTTCCCGGCCGGATCCGCGCCAGTGCGCATTGGCTGGCGGGGTAATCGTGGACCAAAAGCAGCCGGTCCGTCGGATTGGCGGGTTGCAACCGGTGGCTCACGACCAGATCGAGCCAGTCATCCCGACCGAGTCCACTCGGCTCGATGCGGATGTCATCGAGCAGGGCGGCGATGCGATCGCTGCTGGCCTGGTGCGGATCCAGCGCGAACGCCTGCCAGAACCAGTCGCGGTAGCTGATCCTGGCCACGCTGAGCGGCTTGCCGACGCTGGCCATGGCCGCGCTCACCAGCTCGGCGACTTCGCCCATCAGACGCCGATGGTCGAAGCCCAGGCGGTACCACTCGAGCAGGCTGAACTCGGGATTGTGGCGGGCGCCGGCCTCGCCATCGCGGAATACCCGGCCGAGTTCATAACAATCGCCGAGTCCGGCCGCGAGCAGGCGCTTCAGTGGATACTCGGGGGAAGTACGCAGCCAGCGCCGGGCCGGGCCGGCATCGCGGTGGCCATGGAACTGGGTGGTGAAACTCTGGATATGCGGGTCGGAATTGCCGGCTGCCGACAGCACCGGCGTTTCCACTTCGAGCACGCCACGTTCGGCAAAGAACCGGCGGATCAGCGCGTTCAGATCGGCACGGGCGCGGAGCGCGGCAAAGCGTGCCGCCGGCTGCTCGGTGCTGGCGGCTGCGGTGGCGGTCATGGCGCGTCGCCGAGCAGCGCCAGCAGTCCATCCTCGTCCAGCACGCGCACGCCAAGCGCTTGGGCCCGTTCGAGTTTGGAACCGGCCTCGGCGCCGGCCACCACGAAGCTGGTCTTTTTGGAGACGCTGCCGGAAACCCTGGCGCCGAGCGCTTCCAGGCGGGCGCCGGCCTGGTCGCGGGTCATGCTGGCCAGGGTGCCGGTCAGCACCACGCTCTGGCCGGCGAGCGGCCCCTGGCTGCTGCGCGCGGGGGCACTGGCGCGCAGTCGTCCCACCTGGCCATCGACCCGTTGCAGACGCAAGCGCCAGGCCGGGTCCGCGAACAGCGACTGCAATTGCTCGCGCGCGACCGGGTTCCAACCCAGATCGCCCAGTTCGTCGGCGCTCAAGCATTGCAACTGCGCGAAATCGGCACAGCGTGCCGCGCTGGCCTTGAACACCGTGCCGGCGACATTCGGCAGGAACGCCTGGCCCGGCTCGGATTGCAGGGTTTTCAGGTGTTCGAGCAGGGTCGCGAGTTCCAGCCGGGCGATGAACTCCGCCGCCGGCGGGGTGGCTTTCGGCCACACGCCGGCCGCGCGCAGGGCCACAATCACCTCGCGGTTGTGTGGCTCGGCGAAAAACCCGGCGATCGACTCGGCGACCGTGCGGCCGACGTTGTCGACGGCGAGCAATACGATCGCGTCGGCCTCGGCGATTTCGTCCAGGTCGCCAAAGGCGCGCGCCAGATCCTTTGCGGTGCCCTCGCCAATCTGCAGAATGCCGAGCGCAAACAGCAGCCGCGCCAGACTCGTGTCGCGGCTGGCGGCGATCGCTGCGAGCAGGTTTTCGGCCCACTTGGTCGGCACTTTCTTCTTCGGGTCGGGCACGATGCCGGCGCGCGCGTCCTGCAGCCGCTTGAGTTCGAGCAGGTCATCGAGATCGAGCGTATACAGCTCGGCCACGCTGGCCAGACTGCGGCGTTCGTCGGCGCGATGCAGGAACGGCAGGCCGACCATGTCGTCGATGGTCTCGCCGCCCAGCCCGTCGATATCCATGGCCCGGCGCGAGGCGAAATGCTGGATCGCCTCGCGGCGCTGGGCCGGGCAGATCAGACCGCCGCTGCACCGCGCCACCGCCTGCTCGGCCGCGCGCAGCACATGTGAACCGCATTCCGGGCAGGTGCCCGGCATGCGCCAGGCGACGCTGGCGGGAGGCCGCTGTTCCGCCACCACTCGGACCACTTCCGGAATCACATCGCCGGCACGCCGCACCCAGACGGTATCGCCGACCCGCACATCCTTGCGCTGGACTTCGTCCTGGTTATGCAGGGTGGCATTGGTCACCACCACGCCGCCGACCGCGACCGGCGCCAGCCGCGCCACCGGGGTCAGTGCACCAGTGCGGCCGATCTGCACATCGATCGCGACGACCGTGGTCAGTTGTTCTTCGGCCGGGAACTTGTGCGCCAGCGCCCAGCGCGGTGCCCGCGAAATGAAACCGAGCTCGGCCTGCAAGTCGAGTCGGTCAAGCTTGTAGACCACGCCGTCGATATCGACATCGAGCCCGGCGCGGGCGGCACCGATTTCGGCAAAGTAATCGAGCAGGCCATGCAGCCCGCGCGCGGTGCGGGCGCGCGGGTGCACTTGAAAGCCCATTGCCGACAGCGCGCGCAGCACCTCGGAGTGGGTCGCGGGCAGCGGCCAGCCATCGACCATGCCCAGCGCATAGGCGTAAAACGCCAGCGGCCGGGTCGCAGTGATCGCCGGGTCGAGCTGGCGCAGCGAGCCGGCCGCGCCATTGCGCGGGTTGGCCAGGGTTTTCTCGCCGCGTTCGCGGGCGCGCGCGTTGAAGCGCTCAAAGCCGGCGCGCGGCATCACCACCTCGCCGCGGACTTCGAGTACCGCAGGCGGCGGGTCAAGCGCCAGGCGCTGCGGAATCGACGCGATGGTGCGCAGATTGGCGCTGACATCCTCACCAGTTGCGCCATCGCCGCGGGTCGCGCCGCGCACGAACCGCCCGTGTTCATAGCGCAGGCTGATCGCCAGACCATCGAGCTTGGGCTCGACCGAAAACTGCGGTTCGCCCTCGCCGGTGGCCGCTACGATGCGGCGCACGAAGTCGGCGACGCTCTCGGCATCGAAGGCATTCGACAGCGACAGCATCGGCAGATCATGCTGGACTTCGGCAAACTCGCGCGCGGCGCGGCCGGATACGCGCTGGGTCGGCGAGTCCGGGCTGATCAGCTCCGGGTGGGCACGCTCCAGCGCGCGCAGCTCGGCGACCAGCCGGTCGTACTCGCTGTCCGGGATGCTGGGTTGGTCGAGTTCGTAATAGCGGCGGTCGTGCTCGCGGATGGCGCGACGCAGCGCCTCGACTGCGGCGGCGGGGGAGATGTCGGTTGGCATGCGCGCTTTTTAACAGAACCGAGAGCGATGGGCACGGCCCCGGATCGGGTCCGGGGCAGGCTCTACGGCCTTTGCCCATCCTACGCTTGACAAGTCGATGTCGGCGGGCTTGACTGGGCGCCTGCGCAGATTGCGCCCGATCCACCGCGTTTGGGAGGTAGCGATTCATGCACAGCACGACCCTTGCTTCGGTGCCCGCGTATCGCGACCGCAAACGCGCGGCCTGGCTGCTGTCGCTGGCGGTGCCGGTGCTGGCCGGGGCCGGGCCACTGCTGTATCTGTGGCGGGACCAAATTGCGCTGCTGTGGTTGCCGGCGCTGCTGGTCTACGTCGTCATTCCGATGCTCGATGCCCTGGTCGGTGAAGACCCGTCCAATCCGCCGGAATCCGCCCTGGCTGCGCTCGAAGCCG
>JBFXKH010000195.1:0-4237 GCA_050173995.1 Lysobacterales bacterium
CCCATTCCAACTCGATCTTTGGGAATACCGGATCGGCGACGGACAAACCGCGCTGCTGGTCGATTCGGCCGCGCTGCTGACCGGCGATGAAGATCTCTCCGACGAAGAAAAGGCGCGCCGCGAACGCAGCCGCACGGCCAGTTTCAAGGGCATCCTGCAATACGATTTTTCGCCCGACGGCGGCAAGTTGCTGTTTCCGGCGAATGGCGAGCTGTACCTGGTCGATCTCGATGGCCAGGCGGCAAAGCCCGAGCGGATCACCCAGCGCGAACTGGGCTTCGTCACCGATGCCAGGGTCTCGCCCAAGGGCCGCTACGTTAGTTTCGTGCGCGAGCACAACCTGTGGGTGCTCGACCTGACCAACCAGCGCAGCGTGCAGTTGACCCGCGACGGCGGCGAGCTGGTCAGCAACGGCCAGGCCGAGTTCATTGCCCAGGAAGAAATGGGCCGCAGCGAAGGCTACTGGTGGGCGCCGGACGATAGTGCCATCGCCTTCACCCGGGTCGATCAGGCGCCGGTCGCGATCCAGCGCCGGTTCGAGATCAACGCCGACAGCACCGACGTGATCGAGCAGCGCTACCCGGCCGCCGGCCAGGCCAATGTCGCGATCAAGCTCGGCGTGATCGAACTCGAACGGGCCAGGCCAGCGGCGATCGGCGTCGCCACCGGCAGTGCGCAACTGCTGCCGGCCGAGGCGCCGGTGCGCTGGGTCGATCTGGGCGCGAACGCCGATATCTACCTGGCCCGGGTCGACTGGACCGCCGATAGCCAGAACCTCGCCTACCAGGTGCAAAGCCGCGACCAACGGCGTCTCGATCTGCGCCTGTGGTCGCGGGCCGACGCTGCCCAGCGCACGCTGCTGACCGAGACCAGCGAAACCTGGGTCAACCTGCACGACGACCTGCGCTTTCTCAAGGACGGTTCCGGGTTCATCTGGCAAAGCGAACGCGAGGGCACGCGGCGCCTATATCTGTATGCGATGGACGGCAGCCTCAAGCACCCGCTGACGCCGGAAAACTGGGTGGTCGACCAGTTGCTCGCGGTCGATCTGGCCGGCGACCGCTTAAGTTTTGCCTCGGGCGGCATCGACCCGCTGCAACGGCAGATCTTCAGCGTGCCGATCGGCAGCAGCGGATTGGAAGTCACCCAGCTCAGCCATGGCGAGGGCATGCACGCGGCGGTGTTTGCCGACAACGGCCAGGTTTACGTCGATACCTACAGCGACCCGGCGACCCCGCCCAACGTGCGCCTGTACGCCGCCGACGGCAAGCCACTCGCGGTGCTGGAGCCCAATACCCTGGACGAAAACCACCCGTATTGGCCCTATCACCAGCAGCACGCCCTGCCCGAATTCGGCAGCATCGAGGGTGCAGCCGGGCAGACGCTTTACTACCGCCTGACCAAGCCCAGCGGCTTCGACCCGGGCAAGCGCTACCCGGTGTTTCTCTATGTCTATGGCGGCCCGCATGTGCAGAAGGTGCAGAAAGCCTGGGACGACCCGCTGGTGCAGGTGATGGCGCGGCGCGGCTATCTGGTGTTCTCGCTCGACAATCGCGGCAGCGACCGCCGCGGCAAGGCGTTCGAACAAGCGCTGTTTCGCCACATGGGCGGCGTCGAAGTGGTCGATCAACTGGAAGGGGTGAAGTGGCTGAAAGCCCAGCCCTATGTCGATGGCGAGCGGATCGGCGTCTTTGGCTGGAGCTACGGCGGCTACATGAGCCTGATGCTGTTGGCCAAAGCCTCGGACCAGATCGCCTGCGGCGTGGCCGGCGCCCCGGTCACCGACTGGGCGCTCTACGACACCCATTACACCGAACGCTACATGGACCATCCAGCGGCCAATGCCGAAGGCTACGCACAGAGCAGCGTATTCGCGCATCTGGATGGCCTGAAGAGCCCGCTCTATCTGGTCCACGGCATGGCCGACGACAACGTCCTGTTCACCAACTCGACCCGCCTGATGAGTGCCCTCCAGCAACGCGGACAAGCGTTCGAGCTAATGACCTACCCCGGCGGCAAACACGGCCTGTCCAGCCCATCGATGAAAAAACACGCCTACCGCAGCATCATCGACTTCTTCGACCGCCGACTGAAACCCTGAACCCAGCGGCGGCAGGTTCATAGGTTGGCCCGTCGCCCCGGCGAACGCCGGGGTCCAGCTTTGGAGATCTCGTCGCCCCGGCGAACGCCGCGGTCCAGCTTTGGAGCGGCCGTCGCCCCGGCGCAGGCCGGGGCCCAGTGTTGGACAGGCCCGTCGCCCCGAGCACTGGGTCCCGGCTTGCGCCGGGACGACGGTTTCCCGTCTCTCGACTCCCGACTCTCCCCAATCCCAAGCGAGCCCGGAACATCCACCATCCCCAATGTCAAGCCTGTCACGCGCGCTTGCTTGTGACTCGGATTTGCGAGTTCGTGGGTGTCCCCTGTTCCGCCTGTTGGGGCTCCGCTTGAAGGTGGTAGACGCGGAGGCCAAAGTCCCCATGTGGACCGCGATGCTGGTTTTCAGAGAGCAAATCACGAACGCGCTCGAACTCTGCCAGGAATGCCTCTGCAACTGCGCGGCGTGCATGCTCGGCATAGTAGACAGCAGCGTCGCCAAGCTCGCTCTCAGCTTCACAATCGCCGCAACCGGGAGCGCCGAGCACCGGCTCGGCATGCACTGGCGTTCCAATTTCAGGAAAACAGATCGCAGCGCCAATGCCGCCGCCACTCCCTCCGCCCGGCCGCAAGTTCGGTGCCGAGCTGGTGCTCGGCGCGCCCATATCCCCCGCGCCCCCGGCCGCGTCGCGCCTGCTGCGCACCGCGCTGCAGCCGGCACCTTCGCAGAAACTATCGCGGGTTTGGCCCCGCCATCTGTGCCGGACCTGATGGCCGCTTTCGCGATCACTGCGAGTTTCGGCGTGAATGCGGCAAGACAGCCATTGCCGCGTTTGTGCGTTGTTGTTGCGGTGGCAGCGACGCACGAGGAAAATCGCCGCATGCACTCTGGCTCGGCTTCGCCGCATCTCATCCTTGGTTCTGGAAACCTAGGTAACCAGGCACATCCCCGCCATTGCCGGTTTGGCCGCCAGCGGGCGCCCGTGGTTGTTGTACGCGGTCGTTGATCTGCTGCATGATGCACGTGCCCGACCGGACCTGGCAAAGGCGTAATCGCGAACGCGCGAAGCCGCATCCCCGATCGGAAGCAGGAGCCAAGATGAATGCAATCGTGATCGAACACGTACCGGTGGCCGAGCTGCCGCCAGCCTGGCGTAAACGCTTGGCCAAAGCCGCTGGTGCCTTGGTGACCGTGCGCATCGAGGAAGAAATCCAGGCAGTGCCGGCCGATGCGTTCACCACCGACGATCCGGCCTTTGGCATCTGGCGCGACCGCGAGGACCTAGCCGACGTGGCGGCCCACGTGCGCCGACTTCGCGCGCCCCGCTACCACCGCGATGGCTCGCCCAACGGTCCTCGCTGATGTTGGTCGATACCGATGTGCTGATCTGGCATCTGCGCGGCTATCCGCAGGCCACGCGCCGGCTCGACCAACTCGGCGCACTCGCGCTGTCGGCGGTGAGCTACCTCGAACTGTTGCAAGGCATGCGCAACAAGGCTGAGCTGGTCGCGGTAAAGCAGATGCTCAAACGGCGTGCGGCGAACCTGCTGCCGGTGTCCGAGGCGATCACACGGCGCGCCATCGACCTGATGGAGTCGCTCACCTTGAGCCACGGCTTGCAGATCGGCGACGCCCTTATCGCCGCCACCGCCATCGAGCACCAACTGCCCCTGCTCACCGCCAACGTCAAGCACTTCAGCGCCGTCGGCGGCTTGCTGCTGGAAGCCTTCGTGCCGTAAGCGGTCCTCAAGTCTGAGTTGCATCGTGGCTCGACGTACCCACAGCAATCACCCCAGCATCGGCTCGAGTAGCCCGCCTCATCAAACCAATAGCGGCTGCGGCTGCCACCCTGGTAATTCCAATGATCGAGCGGGGCCCCGCCGTCGGCCGTCAGCACCCGGCTCTTGATCTGCCCGCCGCCGCTGATGAAGCTGCTGGTCGCCATGATGTCGTTGCCGAACGCCTGGGAGCGCCGAGCACCAGCTCGGCATGTTCGGCCGCACCTCACATTGGAAAGCAGCGCGCAGCGCCAATACCGCCGCCATTCCATCCGCCCAGTCGCAAGTTCGGTGCCGAGCTGGTGCTCGGCGCTCCCAGGTCGGCCACGCGCCCGGGCGCGACACAACAGCGGTGCAGCGCGCA
>JBFXKH010000196.1:0-4226 GCA_050173995.1 Lysobacterales bacterium
CGAACGATGACGACGACAGCGCCGACGATGATCAGGATCCGACCTGCGAAACCGGCAGTGTGATCGAACTGGAGAACGGTCGCCTGCGCGAGTTCGTGCCGATCACCGGTACCCCGCTATCGCTCGCCTACCACAGCGCGCGCGTGCCAAGCGTCAGGCTGAGTGCCATGACCGGGCGTGTCGCAGTGACGCCAGCGACCGTGCCAAGCACCCTGCAATCGGTCGAAGTCAGCATCAAAGTGGGCGGTCGAAGCATCTCCTCGGCCGTCTTTCCGCCCTTGCCAAATTTGCGTCATGACTTCGTCTACGATGGGCTGGATGCCTATTCTCGGCCGATGCAGGGCCGACCCGGCTTAACCATCGAAGTCACCTATCTTTATCCATTGCGATACGTGAGACCAGAAGAGGTGGCTTCCATCAGTTGGGAGGAATACATAGCGGCATGGGCTAGTCCATCGGGTTTGCCATTTGGGCTCTGGAATGGTACGCGGGGGTCGAATGTTGCGATAAAGAAGGAATGGCCAGTGCCAGCCAGCGCTGTACAAGGCTTGCGAAATCGGCGCCGTGGCATCTGGGATGCGCGCGGTCTGGGCAATGGCGGCTGGTCTTTCGACCAGCAGCATGTCTACGACCCAGAGCGCCATCTGATCCTGAAGGGCGATGGTTCGCTACAAAAAACCGACGCCAATGCCTCTGCCGACGTACCGACCACCATCCCCTTCGCCTCCGGCGAGTTGGGCCAGATCGCTGGCCCGGGTGCTTCGGTGTGGAGCTTCGGTTTCAGCGGCGATTTCCGTGGACCGGCGCCCGGGCAGTTGCGCATGGTGATCGCCCGGACCGGCGCCGATGGCTCGCGTCAGGAACTGGCGGCGAACTGCCCGCCGGCCGACGATCCCACCTATTGCGCAGCGGGCAGCACGCCGGCATTCGACGGCATCACCGCCTGGGTAGTCGACCAGGACGACAACTTCATCTTCGCGGACAACGCCCGTTTGTTGCGCGTGCGTGCGAGCGATGGGGCGCTCAGCCTGATTCGCGATTCCAGCATCGGCGGCACATCCTGTCAGTTCGCCAATCTGCGCGTGCATGATCGCCGTATTTACCACTCCTGCCAATTCGAATCGCGAGTGGCCATGATCTGGCCGAACGGTACGACCACCGCCCTGGCTCTGGGCGGCGGCCTGGACGGCGAGGATATTCCGGTCGTCGATGCGGCGATCGGGGATATCGGCGATCTGCAGGTCGATGCCAATGGCAACGTCATGTTGATCGAGCGCGACCGCTACCGCATTCGTCGCATCGGTGCCGATGGCCGCGTGCGCACCATCGCCGGCAACGGCAGTGAAGGCATTCCGGTCAACCGCAGCCTGGCGGTCGAATCGCCGCTACCGGCGATCCAGCAGGTCATCACCGGCCGCGATGGCAGCTTCTATCTGCTCGGTGGTGGTCGCGTGTTCCAGGTGCGACCCAGCGGAGAGATCGAAACGGTAATTGGCGGCGGCACCGACTCCCTCGATTGGTCCAAGATTCAGACTGCGCGCAACCTGAGCATTCCCGATTCCGCGGGCATCGCCGAACTCCCGGATGGCAGTCTGATACTGAGCGAATACCGAAATGCGCCTGGCCGGATGCTGCGCATCGCCAATGGCGGCAGCTTTCGGTTCCAGGGCAACGAAGCCGATTACCAATTCCCATCGGAGGATGGCCGTCAGGTTTTTGTGTTTTCCCCGAACGGCCGCCATCTGGAAACCCGCAACGCCACCACCGGCGGCCTGCTCTTTCGGTTTCACTACGATGCCAACGGGCGTCTGATTGGTCTACAGGATGGCGATGGCAATCTGACGCAGATCGCGCGCAATGGGGCGGGCAAGGCTACCGCCGTGCAGTCACCGGATGGACAGCAGAGCTTTCTGACATACAACGCGGATGGCTATCTGATGGAGGTACGCCAGGCCGAAAACCGTATTTGGCGATTCGATTACGACGTGAGCCCTTTTTCCCCAGGATTGTTGACACGGTTTGAAAAGCCCAACGGTCAGGCCAGCGTTTTCACCTGGGATCAGTCCGGTCGCTTGCTGCGCGACACCAATGCCGAAGGCGGGTTCTTGCAACTGTACCGGACGAACTACGGAAATCAGAGTGCTCTGTCGGTATCGGCCACAACCGCCGAAGGTCGTCTTCGCTCCACATGGCAGAACCAAGCCATTGGCCGGGTCTATCGGCAGACTGGCTCATTCCAAAACGGCAGTACCCAGTACTCGGAGACCAGCACTTTCCGGCAATTCACCACCAACTCGGACAATTCCAAACTCTTCGCATCCAAGTCCGCCGACCCCCGTTTCGGCTTCGCGGCGCCGATCTCATCCGTGTCGCTGCAACTGCCGAACTCCGCACAGCAATCGCAGATCACCCGCACCCGCGCCATAGCTGCCACCCCGCTCGGCACCCAGCTCGGCCAGCTCGACCTGCAGAACGAGACCCGCATCAATCTCCGCCAGTACCTTAGCAACTACGACGCAGCAAGCCGCACTTGGTCGGTCCGCTCCCCCATGGGCCGCGAAACCCAGGTCGTGGTCGATGCCCAGGAGCGTCCCTTGCAGGTCAGCGAGGCCGGCCTGGCGCCGCTCGCCTACGCTTATGATCCGCGCGGGCGACTGATCGGCGTCAGCGCCGGCAGCGGTGCCGAGCAGCGCAACTGGTCGTTCACTTACGATGCCAATGGCTATCTGGCGACGATCAGCGATCCGCTCGCGCGCCTCACCACACTGACCAACGACGCCGCCGGCCGCACCCTGACCCAGACCCTGCCCGATGGCCGCGCGATCGGTTTTCAATACGATGCCAACAGCAACGTCACCGCGGTGATTCCGCCCGGCCGGCCGGCGCATGGTTTCGTCTACAACCGCGTCGATCAGGTCACCGCCTACCAGCCACCGGCGCTGGCCGGTATCGCCGAACCGGCCACCAGCTACAGCTACAACCTCGACCAGATCGTGACCGGGCAGAGCCGCCAAGGAACCGTGCAACTGAGCCCGCAGCTCAATCCCGCGACCGGGTTGGCGGTGGGGCTGACAACGCCGCAGGGCCAGTACGATTATGTGCGCGATTCGGTCGGACGGATCATCGATGAGCAGGCGCCGGGGGCGATCCGGCTGCGCCGCGGCTTCAACGGGCCGCTGCTGGTGAGCGAGGCCACCGACCAGGGCAGCACACCACAGGCCGCGGTGGGCTACCAATACGATGCCAACTTCTGGTTGAGCCGCCTGCAGGTCGCGGCCCTGGCCGGCAGCGCGCCGAGCAGCGACCGCATCGACTATGTCTACGACAACGATGGCCTGTTGATTTTCGCCCAGGTGCCGAGCCAGGCCAGCATGGCCCTGACCCGCGACCCACAGAACGGCCTGCTGACCGGCACTGCGCTTGGCTTGGTTACCGATAGCTGGAGCTACAACGCCTTCGCCGAGCCGAGCGGCTACGCCGCCCAGTTCGACGCCACCGCGCTGTTTGCAACCAGCTACAGCCGCGATAAGCTCGGCCGCATCACCCAGAAGGTCGAGACCGTGGCAGGAGCCAGCGAGACCAGCGACTACAGCTACGACCTGGCCGGGCGATTGGATACGGTGACGGTCGATGGCGCGCTGATCGCGGATTACGCTTACGATGCCAACAGCAACCGCATCGGCGTCGCGCAGACGGGGGTGGGCATGCCGACCCAAGGCTGCGTGGCGAACCTGGCCAGCGTCAGCGCCACGGTCGATGCGCAAGATCGTTTGTTGACTTACGGCAACTGCACCTACCAGTACACCGACAATGGCGAACTCACGGCCAAGACCGACACCTCCACCAGCGCGCAGACCACCTACCAGTACGACACCTTCTCTAATCTTCGTCACGTCAGCCTGCCCGATGGTCGAGCCATCGACTACGCCATCGACGGCCGCAACCGCCGCATCGGCAAGACCATCGACGGTGTCAAGGTGCAGGGTCTGGTCTACATGAACGATCTGGAGCCGGTCGCCGAAACCGACGGCCAGGGCAACCGCATCGCCACCTTTATCTACGCCGACCGCGCCAACACCCCGAGCTACCTGCTGAAGGGCGGACGGGTCTATCGCGTGATCAGCGATCATCTGGGCAGCGTGCGTCTGGTCATCGACATCGCCGACGGCAGCATCGCCCAGCGCCTCGACTACGACGCCTGGGGCCAAGTGCTCGAAGACACCAAC
>JBFXKH010000197.1:0-4202 GCA_050173995.1 Lysobacterales bacterium
CTTCTTGACGCGTTCTTCGATGCTGCTCATTGCTTGAAATCCTCTGGACAGAAAAAACCCGGAACCCGTCCGGGAGCAAAAATCGGGCTGGCATTGTAGAGCAATCCGGGTCCGGCACAAAATCGCTTTGCGGGAGCCGGAATCTGTAGGAGCGACGGCAGGTCGCTGCCAGAGGACAGAGGACAGAGGACGGAGGACAGACGACAGAAAAGCCAAAGCAATCGCAACCGCGTTTGCTTTCCTCTGTCCTCCGTCTTCTGTCGTCCGTCCTCTGAACCCCGTCGCTCCCACAAAATCTACTCTCCGCTCCCCGTTCCCCGTTCCCCGATTAAACCATATGCAAACCGCCATTAACGTGCAGGGTCTCGCCGGTGATGTAGGCGGCCATCGGCGAGGCCAGGAACAGCACCGCGTCGGCGATGTCCTCGACACTGCCAAAACGGCCCAATGCGGTCGCTTCGAGCATCGCTGCCTTGGCCGCTTCGCTCATCTGCTCGGTCATGTCGGTGCGGATGAAGCCCGGCGCGACCACATTCACGGTGATACCGCGGCTACCGATCTCACGCGCCAGCGATTTGCTGAAGCCGATGATCCCGGCCTTGGCCGCGGCATAATTGGCCTGCCCGGCATTGCCCATTACCCCGACCACCGAGGCGATCTGGATGATCCGGCCACGGCGCGCCTTCATCATCGCGCGCAGCACCGCCTTGCTGGTCCGGTAGATGCCGCTCAGATTGGTGTCGATCACCGCGTTCCAGTCGTCTTCCTTCATGCGCAGCAGCAGGCCGTCGCGGGTGATGCCGGCGTTGTTGACCAGGATGCTGATCGTGCCCAGCTCCCTGCCGATCGCTTCGATCAGCGCCTCGACCGCCGCGCTATCGGCGACATCCAGCACCCGACCGCTGCCGCCCTGCCCGGCCAGGCGGGCGCTGATCGCTTCGGCGCCGGCGGCGCTGGTCGCGGTACCGACGACGGTGGCGCCGTGCGCGGCCAGGCGCTCGGCGATGGCGGCGCCGATGCCGCGCGAGGCCCCGGTGACCAGGGCGATCTCACCTTGCAGGGACAGACTCATGTCAACTCCAGTCGGTTTGGGCTTGGGCGAGATCGGCGGGGCTGCCGAGCGCGCGCGCGTCCAGGGTCTTGTCGAAGCGCTTGACCAGGCTGGTCAGCACCCGGCCCGGCCCGCATTCGGCGTAACGGGTGATACCGACCTGGGCCAAAGCTTGCATGGTCTCCAACCAACGTACCGGCAGATACAACTGCCGGACCAGGGCATCCTTGATTTCGTCGATCTGGTAGTACGGGCTGACATCGGCGTTCTGCAGCACCGGGATCGTGGGCAGCGACCAGTTCAGCGCATCCATCCGCTCGCGCAGCGCCAGCGCGGCGTCTCGCATCAGAGCGCAATGCGATGGCACCGAGACCGGCAAGCGCACGATTTTCTTTACGCCACGCTCGGCGAGCAGGGCAATCGCCCGTTCGACCGCGGCACTGTCGCCGGCGATCACCGTCTGCGACGGGCTGTTGAAATTGGCCGGTGCGACCACCTGGCCCTGGGCGGCCTCGACACAGGCCGCCGCGATCAGCTCGTCCTCGGAACTAAGCACCGCCGCCATCGCGCCGCTACCGGCGGGCACCGCGTTCTGCATCAGGCGTCCGCGCTCACGCACCAATTTGGCAGCGTCGGCCAGCGACAGCGCACCCGCGCAGACCAGGGCGGTGTATTCGCCCAGGCTGTGCCCGGCCAGCCAGATCGGCGTCGGATTGGCCGGGTTGGATTGCCACACCCGCCACACCGCGACCCCGGCCGCCAACAGTGCCGGCTGGGTCGCTTCGGTGCGGTTGAGTTCGACTTCCGGACCGGCCTGCGACAAGGACCACAGGTCCAACCCGCAGGCGGCGGAAGCCTCGGCGAAGGTCGCCTCGACCAGGGGCTGCTCGGCGGCCAACTCGGCCAGCATGCCGAGCGATTGCGAGCCCTGGCCGGGAAACAGAAACGCAAGATCGGAAGCGATCGGCATGCGGAATACTCTCCAACAGTTTCGACTGCGACAGTCGCGTGGTCCGGATGAAACGCAGCGCGTCTTCAACAGCGGCGCTGGTCAATCCGGGGATTCCAGGCCATCCGCGCACTCAAGCTCAAAACCGCACTAAGGCCGAACCCCAGGTGAAACCACCGCCGAAGGCCTCCATCAACAGCAGGTCGCCGCGCTTGATGCGACCGCTCTGCACGCCCTCGTCCAGCGCCATCGGCACCGAGGCCGAAGAGGTATTGCCGTGGCGGTCGACGGTCACGATCACCCGCTCCATCGGCATCTCCAACCGCCGCGCGGTGGCGTCGATGATGCGCAGATTGGCCTGGTGCGGAATCAGCCAGTCGATCGCGGACTTGTCGAGGTTATTCGCGGCCAGGGTCTCCTCGACCACCGCGTCCAGGGTCTTGACCGCGACCTTGAACACCTCGCTGCCACTCATCATCACCCGCACCCCGGCATTGACCTCATCCGGCTTGAACCCGACCGATACCCCGACCGGGTTGTACAGTAGGTGCCGGTAGGCGCCATCGGCGTGCAGGTGGGTGGACAGGATGCCGGCTTCGCTATCGGGCTTCAGCACCACCGCGCCGGCACCATCACCGAACAGCACGCAGGTCGAACGGTCGGACCAATCGGTCATCCGGCTCAGTGTCTCGGCACCGATCACCAACGCGGTCTTGGCGGTGCCGGACTTGATGAACTTGTCGGCTACCGACAAGGCATACAGGAAGCCTGAACAGGCCGCGTTGACATCGAACGCCGCGCAGCCGTTGGCGCCGAGCTGGTGCTGGACCAGGCAGGCGGTGGACGGAAAAATCACGTCGGGGGTGGTGGTGCCGACGATCAACAGATCGATCTCGCTGGCCTTGACCCCGGCCACCGCCATCGCTTTTTGCGCGGCACCCAGCGCCAGCGTACTGGTGGTCTCGCCCTCGCCGGCGATATGCCGCTGACGGATGCCCGAACGCGAGCGGATCCATTCGTCGCTGGTATCGACGATTTTGGCCAGCTCGTCGTTGCTGACGATCCTTGCTGGTAGACAGGTACCGGTGCCGACGATGCGCGAATAGATCATCGTGAAATTCCCCGCAGGCCGATGGCAGATGGCGATGCCGCGACCACCGCCGTTTTACGGCAGCAGCAGCGGCGATCCGAAGCGGTCGCCGAGACGGCGATCAGTCTTCGGCGTCGACCCGATCGGACTTGGTCGCGACCACTTTCTTGCCGCGGTAGAAACCGTCCTTACTGACGTGGTGACGCAGATGGTTCTCGCCGCTGACCTGGTCGGTGGCGATCTGGGCACCGCTGATCGCGCTGTGGGCGCGACGCTGGCCACGGCGGGACGGGGAAACACGACTCTTCTGAACGGCCATCTTGACTCTCCAACAAAGGCTCGAAATTTCTGAATTTGCGGCTGGGCGTCGGCGACACCGACGATCAGTTCTTGCGTAAAGCCGCCAGCGCCGCGAACGGATGCGGCGGCTCGGCCGACGCGGGTTCGCTGCTCCAGACCAGCACACCTGCATCCTCGCCCTCGTTGCCGGGTGCGATCGGCACCAGCGGCAAGGCCAGGATCAACTCGTCTTCCACCACGTCGGTCGGGCGAATACTATCGCCCTGCACCAGCAATGGCTCGTATCCCGGTGGCAGCGCCGCTTCATCGGCTTCCTGCCGAATCAAACCAAGCCGGCTATCGATCATGACCGGAAAATCGAATACCAGGCCGCTGCGCTGACAGGTCAGCGGCAACTGCCCTTCGACCTGCACCCGCAGATACGACACCAGGTCCGCCTCACGGCCAAACTCGACCGCAGCGACCAAGCCACCCTCGGCGCTGGCCAACAAACCGGCGAGACGCGGCATGGCCACCAATGGCAGGCGCTTCTCGAAGCACCGCCCCTGGCTCACCATACGCCACGGGTCCACCGAGTCGGGCCAAGCTTCGGACATAAGCCCGCCATGGTATTGACCGCACCGCGTCGCGTCAACCGCTTTGGCTTGGGGCGGGAGTCGGGAGTCGGGAGGCGGGAGGCGGGAGTCGGGAGACAGCGTCCAGGAACATAGGTTGTGCTGAGCGCAGCGAAGCGCAACGTTTCGGAGCGATTTCGCATAAAGCGCCAGTTGCGCGCCGCAGCGCTCAGCACAACCTATATCACCCACGCCCCC
>JBFXKH010000198.1:0-4062 GCA_050173995.1 Lysobacterales bacterium
GCAACGCTTCCCTTACGCCAACGCAAGCGCGGACGATTTTCTGCGTTCGCTTGCCGATGGCTCCGGTCGCGCCGACATCATTCCGGCGTTTCGCAGCTTTATCGATCTTCCGGGCGTGCCGGTGCTGGACGTGCGGATCGATTGCAGCGAGCCGGGACAGCCGGCGCTTCAGGTCAGCCAGAGCCGTTACGCCGTGCTCGGCCGCGAATTCCCGGATGCGCCACTGTGGCAGGTGCCGATGTGCGCCCACTTTTCCGGGGGCGGCCGGCAATGCGCCATGATCACCGAGCGCAAGCAGGAGATTCCACTCGACACCAGCACCTGCCCGGCTTGGGTGTTGCCGAACGCCGATGGTGCCGGCTATTACCGATTTGCTCTGGACCGGTCGCACTGGCAGGCGCTGCTGGCCGAATTCGCAACGCTGCCGGCCCGCGAGGCGCTGATCGCAGCCGACAGTCTGTGGGCGGCCTATCGGCGCAATCAGATTGATACCGAGACACTGATGCAGGCCGCCGAAAGTCTGGCCGGTCACGCCGACAACGATGTTGCTACTGCGATGATCGACCGATTGGTCGAGATCAAGCGCAAGCTGCTGCAACCGGGGCAACGCGCGGACTTCGCCCGGCGCCTGCAGGCGATCTATCGGCCGCGGTTGGAAAAGCTCCAGTTCAACGTCGCCGATGCCGGCAACAGCGAGACCGATGGGGCGGCGGTGGGGCTGCGCGCTGAGCTTGTCGAACTGCTCGCGCTGGAAGCCGACGACGCCGACTTGCGCCGCTTGCTGTGTGATGCGGCCTTGGCCTATCTCGATGGCGAACGGAAGGCGGTTGCCCCAGAATTTCTGGTCACCGCGCTTGCGGTGGGAGTGCAAGAGCAACCGAAGCGATTCGTGGCCGACCTGAGCCGGACATTGGCCACTTCCACGGTGCCGCTGGAGCGCAGCAGCGCAGCGCGAGCGCTGGGCGCAGCCGATAAGCCGGATCAGGGCAAGCAAGTACGGGCGCTGGCCTTGGGCGCCGGAATCCGGGTGCAGGAATTGTTTGGCATTCTCTATGGCCAGCTCCGCCAGTCAACCCAGAAAGCTGCGACCTATGCCTGGGTCAAGGCCAATTTCGAAGGCATTGCGGCCAAGTTGCCCGGCTTCGTGCAGCGGCGCATGTACGCGCTTCCGGGTGATCTCTGCGACGCTGCTCTGGCTCGGGACGCCGAAGCTTTTTTCGCGCCCAGGGCAAAGGCCGCCGGGGTCGGTCGGCTGGAACTCGCCCAGGCGCTCGAAGACAACCAGTCCTGCATCGCCCTGGCCGTGGCCAAACGTGACGAATTCGACGCGCTGGTGCGTTGAGGGCGGGGAACAGGGAACAGGGAACGGGGAACAGGGAACAGGGAAATAGGTTGTGCTGAGCGCAGCGCAGCGTAGCGACGCGCAACTTAGCGACGCGCAACATTTCCGCCCGCTGCTTCCCGCTTCCCGACTCCCGCCCCACCGACCGGGACGGGAGGGGAACGGGGACCGGGGAACGGGGACCGGGGAACGGGGAACGGGGAACGAGTAGAGCCGTCGTCCCAGCGTTCGCCGGGACGACGCAAGCCTTCCGATCAGCGACTCAATCCTCGAAGCCGTTGGCGAACAGATGGCCGTAGAGGAACTGCGCGCCCGCCCGGTCGTCGTCGTCGGGCACCCGGTTGATGCGGCCGAAGCAGGCCGGATCGATCTGCATCACCGGGCAACTGCCGTCGAACACTGGGTGGGCAAGGCCGATCGCGTGGCCGAGCTCGTGCAGCAGCAGGCTGGCAAAATCGTTCGGTGCAAACTGCGTGCTGTATGGATCGCCTTCGTTGCCGGGGGCGAATTGGTAGAAGGAATTGGCGTCGAAAAGAATATCGCCGGCGCCACTGCCACCGTTCGGCGGCGGTGCAAAGCCGACCGCGCCGCCGCCGCTGGCGAAGGCGAACACGCCGATGCGGATCTGGCCGGTGGCCGGCGGCAGGGCGCCCGCGGCGTTGATCGGCAGGCCGCTGTCGCCTGGCAGTCGGATAAACGTAATGCCGGTGTGTGCCGACCACGCTGCCAGTGCTTGAACGATCTGTGGCTCCAGCGAGGCCAGACTGCGCGGCGCGAAGCCGGCGCCGGGGGCGATTTCGAATTGCAGGGTATCAACGCTGTTGCCTGGGCAGGCGTCGGCGCAGAACGCGGCATCGCCGGGCGTGCCGGGCGGGATCAGGCTCCAGAACACGCTGCCTGCCGGGGTGCCGGCGCGGTTGTCGCCCCATTTCAGGTAAAGGGTCTCGCCGTTCTGCACGAACGGAAACACCTCAAATGCCGAGGACGTGTTGCCGACCAGCAGCAGCGTCAGCAGGATCGGCCAGTGCGGTCGGTGTTCGTGCATGGTCAGCTTCTCCCCGGCCAAGGATACCGCTAGCCACTAGCCCCGAGACCGGCGAGAGCGGCGCCGCTCAATCGATACACCGTCCAACCGTTTTGCGGCCTGGCGCCCAGGCTTTCATAAAAACCGATCGCCTTGCTGTTCCAGTCGAGTACTGACCATTCCAGCCGGCCGCAGCAGCGGCTTGTGGCCAGGCCGGCGAGTTCGATCAGCAGGGCCCGGCCCACGCCTTGGCCGCGGAATGCCGGGCGCACGAACAGGTCTTCAAGGTAGATGCCAGGTTTGCCGAGAAAGGTCGAAAAGCTGGTGAAGAACAAGGCAAAGCCGGCCGGGTCCGGGCCGGCCTCGGCGATCAGTACTTCGGCCAGCGGGCGCTCGCCGAACAGCGCGGCGGCCAGCGATGCCTCGGTTGCGACTACTTCGTGGCGCAGCCTTTCGAAATCGGCAAGCTCGCCGATCAGCGCCAGGATCAGCGGAACATCGGCGGCGGTGGCGGGGCGGATGCGGGGTAGGGACATGCGCCCAAGCATAGCGGCAAGCGACGATGGCGGTGCCGATCGACAGCGCCAATCCGCCGCCGTTGGTCGGCCACCGGCGTGCGCGCCCTGGGCGAAGGTTGACGCTGGTCAAACATCGCGGCGACCGTGGCGCGGAGACCATGTTGCAGCGGGCGCGCTCCGGCTAGACTCCGCCTTGGGCGATCGTCCGCGTTGGGCGGCGACGCACGAGGAGACAGGTATGCGGCCGACCGACATAGAGCATCCCGATTATTTCCACAAGGTGGTCGATTGCCAGTGGGCCTGCCCCGCGCATACGCCGGTGCCCGAATACATCCGCCTGATCGCGGCCGGGCGCCACGACGATGCCTATATGGTCAACTGGGTGTCGAACGTGTTTCCGGGCATCCTCGGGCGCACCTGCGACCGTCCCTGCGAGCCGGCCTGCCGGCGCGGCCGGGTCGAAGAGAACAATGGCGAGAAACCTGAGCCAGTGGCCATCTGCCGTCTGAAGCGGGTGTGCGCCGACAACAAGCAGGATGTCCGCGCACGCATGCCGAAAATCGCCGCGCCGAATGGCCGCCGCATCGCCTGCGTCGGCGCCGGCCCGGCGGCGCTGACCGTGGCCCGCGACCTGGCCCCGCTCGGCTATCGGCTCACCCTGTTCGACGCCGACCCCAAGGCCGGCGGCTTCATGCGCACCCAGGTGCCGCGCTTCCGCCTGCCCGAGTCGGTGATCGACGAGGAGACCGGCTACATCCTCGACATGGGCATCGATTTCCGGCCCGGCACCCGCATCGATTCGCTGCGCGAGCTGTTGAGCCAGGGGTACGACGCGGTGTTCGTCGGCTCCGGCGCGCCGCGCGGCCGCGATCTCGATCTGCCCGGTCGGGTCGAAGCCGGCGCCAACATCCACATCGGCATCGACTGGCTGGCCTCGGTCTCGTTCCAGCACATCAGCACGATCGGCAAGCGGGTGATCGTGCTCGGCGGCGGCAATACCGCGATGGATTGCTGCCGCAGTGCGCGCCGGCTCGGCGGCGAAGACGTGAAGGTGATCGTGCGTTCGGGCTTTGCCGAGATGAAGGCATCGCCCTGGGAAAAGGAAGACGCCCAGCACGAAGGCATACCGATCCTCAACTACATGGTGCCGAAAGCCTTCATGCACCAGAACGGCCGGT
>JBFXKH010000199.1:0-4061 GCA_050173995.1 Lysobacterales bacterium
CAGCGCGCGCGCGGCCGGCGTGGCTGCGCAACTGATCCCCGCGGTCGACCGCGCCAGTTGGCCGGCGATCGCCACACCGGTCGCGCGCGAACCCGGCCTGTACGCCGCCTACGGCCTGCATCCGATGTTCCTGGACCGGCACACGGACGCCGACCTCGCCGCCCTGCCCGCCTTCATCGCCGCGCATCCGACCGTGGCGGTCGGCGAATGCGGTCTGGATTTTTTCCTGCCCGATGCCGATCGCGACCGGCAACGGGCGATCCTGCGCCCGCAACTCGAACTCGCCCGCGAACGCGATCTGCCGGTGATCCTGCACGGCCGCCGCGCCCTCGACGCCCTGCTCGCCGAAGTGCGCAGCGTCGGCGGCCTGCGCGGCATCGTGCACAGCTTCTCGGGCAGCCAGGAACAGGCCCGGCAATGGTGCCAGGCCGGCTTTCTGCTCGGCTTCGGCGGCCCGGTCAGCTACCCACGCGCCAGCCGCCTGCGCGCCGTGGTCGCCGATTTGCCGCTCGCGCATCTCGCGCTCGAAACCGACGCCCCGGACCAGCCGCTGTTCGGGCACCAGGGCCAGCGCAACACACCCGCGCACCTGCCGCAGGTGCTGGCAGTAATCGCCGAACTGCGCCAGCAAGACCCCGCCACCATCGCCACCGCCACCACCCACAACCTGCGACAACTACTGCGCCTGACCGCATAGCCCATAGGCCTTCTCAAGCGGCAAAGCCGTAGGTCGGCTCAAGCGGCGCAGCCGCGGAGCCGACATCTTCTGCGAAAGTAGGGTGGATAAGCGCAGCGCATCCACCATGCCAAAGCATGCCGAGCTGGTGCTCGGCGCGCCCGGCCCGTAGGTCGGCTCAAGCGGCGTAGCCGCGGAGCCGCGCCCAGCCAAACACCGCCTACACCTGATACCCGGTCAACTCCTCGGCGGTGAACGCCACGCCCAGGCCGAGCGCGATGCGGTTGACGAAATTGAAATAGGCGGTGATCAGATTGGCCAGCAGAATGTCGGCATCGGCAAAACCGTGCTCGCGCAGCCCGCTGATATCGGCCTCGGCGACCAGCGACGGCGTCACCGTCAGCTTGTGCGCGTAATCGAGCAGCGCCCGATCGGCCGGCGCCAGCGCGTGCCGACGATAATCGCTGGAGATCAGCCGCAACGCCTCGGGATCGGACAGGTAGCGGGCCAGCGCCTCGGCATGATGCGACACGCAGTAATCGCAGTTGTTGCCGCGCGACACCACCACCGCGATCATCTCGCGCTGCCTGCGCGACAGCCCGCCGGGCGCGAACAGCAAGTCCATGTACAGGTTCAGATGCGCAGTCAGCGCATCCGGACGCAGGCTGTGCACCTGCAGAATATTGGCGACCTTGCCGCGCTTCTTCTGCAACTCGGCATAGACCTCACCCAGCTTGCCTTCGGCCTGTTCCGGCGGAATTTCCTTGATCCAGCTCATGCGCTACCTCGGTTTGCCATGGAGTACCGCCCAGGGCGCAGGCAACCCTGCGCCCGCAACAAGCGGCGGCCGCGCAGTGTAATCCACCTACGTCGCCAGGCAAGCCCGGCCGGCATGTAGCTACGTCATCGGTGTTTGCGTACCATCGCATCCCACCGAAGGAGACAAGCCGTGGCCGTAGTCACTGCAAGCGAAGCCCGAGCCAAGCTGTATCGGCTGATCGACCATGTGTCTGCCTCCCATCAACCGATCGTCATCACCGGCAGGCGCGGATCGGCGGTGCTTGTCTCAGAAGAAGACTGGCAGGCAATTCAACAGACGATGTTCCTGCTTTCGATTCCGGGAATGCGGAAATCGATCCGAGCCGCCATGGCCGAACCGCTGTCCAAAAACGCCAAAGATCTGGCCTGGTGAGCTGGTTCAGGCGGCCAAAGCCTTGAGAACGGCTTTTGGCTGCTTGGAAAGCACCAGAAGCAGCACTCGCGCCGGGCCATGCGGCTGGCGATCGCCTCGCTCCCAATGACGCAGCGTTCCGCGGCTGATGCCAAAGGATGCCGCAAACGCCGTCTGGGACATGCCGACCTGCGCGCGAATCGCTTTGACGTCCACCGGCTCGAAGCGATGAACCACCGCCTTCGAAGGCACGCCAGATGCATGCCCAACGGCTTCCTCCAGCCCGGCTTTGATGCTTTCGAATGCTTTGCCCATAGCTCACCTCGATGCTTCTACAAGTCGCTTCACGAACTTACCTAGCGCGAGGCGTTCGGCCATTGAAAGGTCGGCCTTTTCGTTCTTGCCGAACACGGTCAGCAAGTACATTGGCATGCGCTCACTGTGGAAATAGTAGATGACGCGGACGCCTCCGCGCTTACCCATGCCCTCGCGAGCCCAACGGAATTTCCGTATACCGCCGGTACCCTCAATCAGGCTGCCAGCCTGGGGAAACTCGGCAAGATAGGAGACAAGCAGATGAGATTCCGCTTCCGACAGCAACCGCTGTGCTCAACGTATGAACTCGGGAAGCTCGACTACGGTCTGCATGTCGCGAACTATACGCCAATGGATTACGGCAGCGCTACCCTAACGTAGCCCATCGCCCCGTCGCCACCGCGTAAGCGCCGCAACATCATTGCGTGCCGCAGGGAAAGCGCGTCGCACAAGTCAGCCGATGCTCGACGGCGACTCGCCGGGTCGCCCCCACCAACCCATCAGTAGCCACACCACTTCACGCGCAGCCCCTTGCCGCTCAAGCGGCAAACTCACGCACGACCTCAATCTTGCCGACGATGTTGTCGTTGAGCGCCTCAAGTTCGTCAGCCGGGATCCACCATTCGGTGTGATGCGCCCCGCCGACTTTTTGAATGGCGTAGCGGGACATAAAGGACGATCGAACCCGGAAGCGCGTGACGGCGCCATAGCCGCTGTCCTTGACATTCCATCGTTCCGCGATCTCGGTGGCGTACTGCTCGTTCGTCACCGGATAGAAGATCGGTTGCCCGGCAAGTCTGGGCGGCCAGCGCGTGAAGCCGGAAGCGCGCACAAGTTCGAGCTCCTCCGGCCCAACCGGGCGATACAGAATGGTGGTCTCGTCCGAAGCTGTCATTTGCTACCCCAAGCCCAGCAGACAGCGGTGCGAAGCGCCGTCCGCTGCACGCAGTTGTTGGACGAAGCCGCTACGCGGAGAAAGCCCCATCGCAGCGACCGCCCGGTCAAGATCACACCTCGTCCGCTCGGTCGATGGATGGCCGAGGCCAAGGTCGAAAAGTGGGTCTCCAAGTTATCTGCCCTGTCCGAGGCGTCCCATTTAGCAATCCCCATAGCCAGCATCGCACCGGCGGTTTAGTTTAACGCGGTTGATCTGTCGTGCCGAGCGCCGCTACTCCGATGTTGCTACGCTAGCGCGACAGACCACCGCTGATCGTTGGGCGGCGAGATATCAATGACCGAACGTCACTTGAACCGCGAAGCTAAGCTCATCGAGCAGTGTGACGTCGTTGCGGCTCTCATAGCCGCTATGCGCCCGGTTTACGACACAGCTAGTGAACGGCAGCGAGCGCTTCTCGAAACAATCATTGGGGCAGGTATTTGGTACATCCCCAAGACAGTTCGCGCTTGGACAGGCTTAATCTCGAAGGGAGCTTTGAATGCCTTCCATCCAAACAGTGGCATCGAAAAGCCTCGCCTGAGTGAGGAACACGTCTACCCGCGCAAGGTCGCGGCTCGCCTTCTTCTCAAAGACGGCTCGCTAAACGGCGAATCTCTCGCCGCGCAATTTCGCGAAAAATATGGTCGCGTGCATCTAATAACTTCAGAAGAAAACAAAGCCGTCCAGCCTTTTCAGCGCGTCAAAGTCTTCACGTCCCCAGACGCAGCCTACGCGGCTGCTCGCATCACGTTGATTGAGCTGCCCGACGACGCTCTTCGAAAGGTAAAGAAGCGTGATCGAGAAACCATAGAGGCGTTTCTCGCATGAACCACAATATTCAGAGACAGCCGACGCGCAATGCAGCGTCCAGCGGCTGGCGGTGAGGAACGGTCTGACCATAGTGCAAAGATCGAGCGCTCCCAAATATCCAAATTTTTTTGACAAATATCAGCAGCACACCG
>JBFXKH010000200.1:0-3997 GCA_050173995.1 Lysobacterales bacterium
CTCAGTCCTCTGACCCCTGACCTGGGTCCCGGCGTTCGCCGGGACGACGCCGCTCTTCCCCGTTCCCCGTTCCCCGTCGCCCCAATCCCCATCCCCCATTCCCGCTTCCCGTCTCCCGTCTCCCGTCTCCCGCTTCCCGCCTCAAGCAACCCTCAACCGGTGTTCTGGATGCCCGCGGCGATGCCGTTGACGGTGGCGACCAGGGCGTGGAACAGGGCGTCTTCGGGGCGGTCGGCGGCGCGCCAGCGGGCGAGCAGATCGACCTGTAGCAGGCTGATCGGATCGACGTAGGGATTGCGCAGGCGGATGCTCTGCGCCAGCCGGCGATCGCCTTCCAGCACATGCCGCTGTTGTTTGATCGCGAGCACCGCGGCGATGCTGCGTTGGAACTCGGCCTCGATGCGCGGAAAAAATACCTGGTGGGCGGCGCCGGCCAGTTCCGAATAGCGCGCGAAGATGCCCAGGTCGGATTTGGCCAGCACCATGTCCAGGTCGTCGAGCAGGGTGGAGAAGAACGGCCAGTCGCGGGCCATTTCGATCAGCGCCGCGACGCCGTGCCGATCGAGCGCGCGCGCAAGCGCGTGGCCGACGCCATACCAGGCGGTCAGACCGCAGCGGTTCTGGCTCCAGGCGAACACCCAGGGAATCGCGCGCAGGCTGTCGATGCCGCCCGGCCCACCGCGGCGTGCCGGCCGCGAGCCGATGCGCAGCCGTTCGATCACATCGATCGGGGTGGCGGCGCGGAAATACCCGCCGAACTCGGGATCCTCATGGACCAGGGCGCGGTAGTGCTGGCGCGAGTCGGCGGCCAATCCGCCCATCCAATCGCGCCACTGGCTTTCGCGCGAATCGGCCGGGCGCGGCCGCAGGGTGGCGCGCAGTACCGCGCCGCAGGCCTGTTCCAGATTGCGCTCGGCGAGCGCGCGCACCCCATACTTGCGATGGATCACCTCGCCCTGCTCGGTCACCCGCAGGAACGCGTTCACCGAGCCACGCGGCGCGGCGATGATGGCGCGTTCGGTCTTGCCGCCGCCACGACTGGCCGAGCCACCGCGGCCATGGAAAAAATCGATGCCGACGCCGCTGTCCGCAGCCAGTGCGGTCAGCGCCACCTGGGTGCGTTGCAGCGCCCAGCGCGAGGCGAGCAGGCCGCCGTCCTTGGCGCTGTCGGAATAGCCGAGCATCACCAGTTGCCGGTCGCCGCGCTGGGCAAGATGGGCGCGATAGACCGGGTCGGCAAACAGCGAACGCAGGGTCGCCTCGGCGGCATCCAGATCGGCCACGGTCTCGAACAAGGGGACGATATCCAGCGGCACCCGGCCGCTGGCGTCGCAGCACCCGGCCACGCGCGCCAGCGCCAATACCGCCAGCGCATCGGCGGCGCTACGGCTCATGCTGATGATGTAGCGGCCGGTCGCCGCGGCGCCGAAACGCGCACGCGCCGTCTGCAAGGCTTTGAACACCGCCAAAACTGTCTGCGCCGCCGCAGCGCTGGCATCGGCCGGCGCAGCGCCCGCGATCAGCGCGTGCAGCAGCGGCAGGCGCGCGACCGGCGCCCGCTCGGCATATCCCGGATCATCGAGCAGGGCGGCCAGCGCGGTGTCGTGTACGGCCGAATCCTGGCGCAGGTCCAGGGTCGCCAGATGCAGCCCGAAACAGCGCACCCGACGGATCACCCGGGCCAGGGCAAAGCGCCCGGCGTGGTTGCCGCGGTGTTCGGCCAGACTGCGGTCGATCGTCTCCAGATCGGCGAGCAGCGCCCCGGCATCGCTGTAGCCGACAGCGTGCCGGTCGCTGTCCGGCGCGAGCCGCGCCGCGATCAGGCTCAACAGCTCGCGGTAGGGCATATCGCTCTCGCGCGCCGGCAGGCGCGCGGCGGCCTGGGGCAGCAGTGCGCGATAGCGGGCCAGGGTCGCCAACAGCTCGGCGCTGACCGCGACCCGCGACAGCGATTGCGTCAGCGGTGTGCGTAGCGCCAGCAGGTCGTGACGATAGGCCTTGAACAACATCGCCCGTTGCGCGGCCAGGGTATCGAGTAGGGTATCGGCGCCGACCATCGGGTTGCCGTCCATGTCGCCGCCGACCCAGGTGGCGAAACCGAGCACGGTCGGCAGCGGAGGACATTCGCCGTAGGCCGTGGCGACCGCAGCCTCCAGCGCCTCGTGAAAGGTCGGCGCCACCCGGTACAACACTTCGGTCAGATAGAAGCCGACGTGTTCCATTTCGTCCTTCACGCTCGGCTTGGCCGCCGGCGTATCGCTGGTCTGCCAGGCCGAGGTCAGCGCCACGCGGATGCGCTCGCGGCCCTTGTCGCGCTCGTCCGGGGTCAGCGAGCGATCGATGTCCTCGACCAGACGCCGCACCACCTCGCTTTCCTTGTCGAGCAACACCCGGCGCACCGCCTCGGTCGGATGCGCGGTGAACACCGGTTCGATGCGCAGGCGTTGCAGGGTCGCGCAGACCTCGTCATAGCCGACCCCGGCGTCGCGCAGTTCCAGCAAGACCGCGGCCAGACTGCCCGGCTGCGCGCCGGCACCGGCCTTCTGGTATTCGCGGCGGCGGCGGATGCGGTGTACGCGCTCGGCCAGGTTGACCGCCTGGAACCACAGCGCGAATGCGCGCACCAGTTGCTCGGCAGCATCCAGATCCAGCCCGGCCAGCGCCTCGGTCAACTCGGCGGTCGGCCGTCCGGACTGACGGCGGCGGATCGCCGCCAGGCGGATGCGCTCGACCCGTTCCAGAAAATCCTCGCCGACCTGCTCGGCCAACACCTCGCCGACCAGCACGCCGACCGCGCGCACGTCCTCGCGCAGGGCGAGATCGGCCGCCGGCAGGTCGGTGGCGCGCAACAGCGGGTCTTCGCTCGGCGTGATGATCGGGCTCATCGGCCAAGCCTAACCCTGGCCGGCGAAGCAAACCAGCTTATGCAAACGTATGCCGTGGGGGCGACCGGGTGGGTGGCCATCACAACCGTTCCGATCGAAAGGGCGACCCACCGGGTCGCCCCTACAACCCTTTTGACCGTAGGGGCGACCCGGTGGGTCGCCCCACCATCCGTCGGGACCGCGCATAATGCAGACACGCCACTCGCCTGGGGCCGCCGATGATCTTCGCATTTCGGATTCTGTGTTGCGCGATTTTGCTGCTGGTGCTGGCCGATGCCGGTGCGCACGAGCGCCAGCACGATGGCGAGCCGGCGGTCGGCGCGATCGCCGCGGACGCGCCAGCCGCGCCGGTGCTTGGGGCTATCGACTTTCCGACCTCGGCCCGCGATCCCGCGGCGCAGGCCGCCTTCGTTCGCGGCATGCTGCTTTTGCATCTGTTCGAATACGAACGCGCGCGTGTCGAGTTCCAGCAGGCCGAACGCTTGCAGCCCGACTTCGCCATGGCCTACTGGGGCGAGGCGATGACCCACAACCACCCGATCTGGGACCAGCGCGACACCGTCGCCGCCGAGGCGGTGCTGACGCGGCTGGGCGCCACCCCGGCCGAGCGCGCGGCCAAGGCCGGCAGTGCGCGCGAGCGCGAGTTTCTGGCCGCGCTCGACGCGCTGTTCGCGACCGCCAGCAAGGCCGCCGCCGACCGCGCCTACCTGGCCGCCATGCAGACGATGGCCCGGCGCTATCCCAACGACCACGAAGTGCAGCTGTTTCAGGCACTGGCCCTGCTCGGCGTGCATGCCGGCGTGCGCGACATCGACGATTATCTGCGTGCCGCCGCCATCGCCCAGGACGTGTTCTCGGCTAACCCCGAACACCCCGGCGCCGCGCACTATCTGATCCACGCGGTCGATGACCCGGTACACGCCATCCTTGGCCTGAGCGCGGCCCGCGCCCTGGCCCGGATGGCGCCGGACGCCGGCCACTCGCAGCACATGGCCTCGCATATCTTCCTGGCGCTAGGCATGTGGGACGAACTGATCGCGGTCAATCGCGCCGCGATCAAGGTGGTCGATGCCGACCGGGCCCGGCAGGGTCAGCCGCCGCGGCAAACCGGC
>JBFXKH010000201.1:0-3971 GCA_050173995.1 Lysobacterales bacterium
CCCTGTTCCCTGCTCCCCTGCTCCCCTGCTCCCCCGTTCCCTGTTCCCCACTCCCCGTTCCCCATCCCCCATGAACCTGCGCGATCTCCAATACCTGGTGGCACTGATCGAGCACCGCCACTTCGGTCATGCCGCCGAGGCCTGCTTCGTCAGCCAGCCGACGCTGTCCACGCAGATTCGCAAGTTGGAAGAGGAACTCGGCGTCGCCTTGGTCGAACGCAGTTCGCGCAAGGTGCTGCTGACCGCGGTCGGCGAGGAAATCGCCCTGCGCGCCCGGCAGGTGCTCGATGAAGTGAAGCAGATGCGCGAGCTCGCCCGGCGCAGCCTCGACCCCGAGGCCGGCACCGTGCGCCTGGGCATTTTTCCGACCCTGGCGCCCTACCTGCTGCCGCATGCGATGCCCAAGGTGCGCAAGAGCTTTCCCAAACTCGCCCTGCTGTTGACCGAAGACCGCACCGCCTTGTTGCTCGATCGGCTCACCGATGGCCGCCTGGATGCCGCCGTGCTCGCCCTGCCGATCCACGATCCGCGCCTGCACGCGGAGTTCCTGTTCGAAGAACATTTTCTGTTGGCGGCACCGGAATCGCATCCGTTGACCCGGCGCCGCCGTTTGCAGACCGGCGATCTCGCTGGTCAGCATTTGCTGTTGCTCGAAGACGGCCACTGCCTGCGCGACCAAGCGCTGGCGGTTTGTCGGCTGGCCGATGCCGACGAACAATCCGGCTTTCGCGCCAGCAGCCTGGAAACCCTGCGCCAGATGGTCTGCTCCGGTATCGGCATCACCCTGATGCCGGCATTGTCCGCGCAGCCGCCGGTGGCGGCGATGCCGGGACTGGCCTTGCGCCGCTTCCACTTGCGCCCACCGAGTCGTCGCATCGGTCTGGTCTGGCGCCGCAGTTCGGCGCTCGCGCCGTTCTTGAAGCGGCTGGCCGTGGTCTTGGCCTCGTTGCCGAAACCCTTGCTGCGTGGCATGGCCGCTCCACCCGGGTAGCCCGAACGCAGGCGCTGGCGATGTTCACCATTGACCTGGCCTATCGAACCGATAAGAACAATTGATTTTTTTCGGGTGGGTGCGCTCGCTAGAATGGCCAGGTCCGAACCACGGGACAACCACTCACAGCGAGGTGCAGCATGTCACTCAAAGGCACGAAAACCGAAAAGAACCTGAAGGACGCCTTTGCCGGCGAATCGCAGGCAAACCGTCGTTACCTGTATTTCGCCCAAAAGGCCGACGTTGAGGGTTACAACGATGTCGCCGCGGTGTTCCGCTCGACCGCCGAAGGCGAGACCGGGCATGCCCACGGGCACCTCGAATACCTGGAGGAAACCGGCGATCCGGCCACCGGACTGCCGTTCGGCGAGACCCGCCAGAACCTGGCCAGCGCCATCGCCGGCGAGACCCACGAATACACCGACATGTATCCGGGCATGGCCAAGTCGGCGCGCGAAGAGGGCTTCGATGAAATCGCCGACTGGTTCGAGACCCTGGCCAAGGCCGAACGCTCGCACGCCAATCGCTTCCAGAAAGCCCTGAACGAAATCGGCTGAGCCGCTCCCGGCTCCGTCCGGCTCCGCCCAGCGTCGGTCGCCAACACGGCGACCGGCGCTGGCGCGGTCGTCGCACCGTTCTGATCGAGGAACCCCCGATGTCCGCCCACCCGCCCGGCAGCCGCGAAGGCAATCTGGATGCGCCGACCCGGCACCCGCTGGATTGGCAGAACCCCGACTTCTACGAGCAGCAATCGCTTGACCGTGAACTCGAGCGCGCCTTCGATATCTGCCACGGCTGCCGGCGTTGCGTCAGCCTGTGCCAATCGTTTCCGACCCTGTTCGATCTGGTCGATGCCAGCGCCGAAGGCGAGGTGCATGGCGTGGCCAAGGCCGACTACACCAAGGTGGTCGAACAGTGCTTCCTCTGCGACCTGTGTTTCCAGACCAAGTGCCCGTACGTGCCGCCGCACCCGTGGAACCTGGATTTCCCGCACCTGATGCTGCGCGCCAAGGCGGTTCGGCACCGCGCCGGGGCGACCAGCAGGTCGGCGAAAATCCTCTCGGCAACCACCACGGTTGGCAAGCTGGCCAGCATCCCGATCGTGGTCGAGGCGGTCAATGCCGCCAACCGTAGCCCGACCCTGCGCAAACTGCTGGACAAATCCCTGGGCGTGCACCCAGACGCGGTGGTGCCGACCTACCACAGCCGCACCGCACGGCGTCGCTTCAACCCGGCCGCGGCCGGCACCGTCACCGGCGCCGGACCGACCCGCGGCAAGGTCGCGGTGTTCGTCACCTGCTATGGCAATGTCAACATGCCGCAGGTGGTCGACGATCTGGTCGCGGTGTTCCGGCACAACGCCATCGAAGTCGTCCTGGTCGAACGAGAACAATGCTGCGGCATGCCCAAGCTCGAACTCGGCGACCTGGAATCGGTGGCCCGCTACAAGGACGCCAACATGCCAGCGTTGATCCAGGCGATCGAGCGTGGTTTCGACATCGTCGCGCCGATTCCGTCCTGCGTGCTGATGTTCAAACAGGAGCTGCCGCTGATGTTCCCGGGCGACCCCGATGTGGCCCGGGTCAAACGCGCCATCTTCGATCCGTTCGAATACCTGATGCACCGCCACCAGACCGGCCTGCTCAAAACCGACTTCGCCCATGCCCTGGGCAAGGTCGCCTACCACGTACCCTGTCACCAGCGCGTGCAGAACATCGGCCCCAAGACCCGCGACATCCTGGCGCTGATCCCCGGCACCGAGTTCACCCTGATCGAGCGCTGTTCCGGCCACGACGGCACCTATGGCGTGAAGACCGCGACCTACCCGCTGGCGCGCAAGATCGCCAAACCGGTCGCCGACCGCGTCGCCAAGGCCGACGCCGATCACTTCAGCAGCGACTGCCCGATGGCGGCGGCGCACATCGCCGACGGCGTACCCGGCAAGCCCACACCCAGCCATCCGCTGTCGCTGCTGCGCCTGGCCTACGGCTGTCCAGAGGACTGAGGACTGAGGACTGAGGACTGAGGTCAAAAGACAGATTGGTTGAAGTAGGGTGGATAAGCGCAGCGCATCCACCATCCAACCGCAGCGCAAGCACCACAGGAAACACAGGAACCCGATGAGCACCGCGCCCCGCCCAGCACTGACCCGCAGCGACCTGCTGTCGCTCGAAAACTACGCCAGCGAACGCGCCGCCTTTCGCGCCCGCGCGATCGCGCACAAACGCCAACGCTCGTTCGCCCTGGGCGAGCACATGACCCTGCTGTTCGAGGACCGCCTCACCGTGCAATACCAGGTCCAGGAAATGTTGCGCATCGAGCGGATTTTTGAGCCGCAAGCGATCCAGGAAGAGCTCGACGCCTACAACCCGCTGATCTCCGACGCCGACAACCTCAAGGCGACCCTGCTGATCGAGTTCACCGATCCGGTCGAGCGCACCCGGATGCTCGCGCAATGGCGCGGCATCGAGCACCGAGTGTTCTTGCAGGCGAGCGCAGACGAAAAGTGTTTTGCCAGCGCCGATGAAGACCTGGACCGCAGCAACGAAAGCAAGACTTCGGCGGTACATTTCCTGCGCTTTCCGATCGACGCCGGCATCCACGCGGCGATCGCCGCCGGCGCCGCGCTCAGCTTCGGTATCGACGATGCGCGTTATCCCCAATCCCTACAGATTCCATCCGAACGCGCGCGCGCTCTGCTCGCCCCGCCCGCAGCATAGGTTGTGCTGAGCGCAGCGGCTCTCAACAGCGGAGCTGGTCAGCGCAACAAGCCGAAGCCCGAAACATAGGTTGTGCTGAGCGCAGCGAAGCGCAACAGGCCGAAGCCCGCAACATAGGTTGTGCTGAGCGCCGCGAAGCGCAACAAGCCGAAGCCCGCAGCATAGGTTGTGCTGAGCGCCGCGAAGCGCAACAAGCCGAAGCCCGCAGCATAGGTTGTGCTGAGCGCAGCGAAGCGCAACAGGCCGAAGCCCGCAGCATA
>JBFXKH010000202.1:0-3905 GCA_050173995.1 Lysobacterales bacterium
GATCAGCGAGGTGATCCCACTGGCCAGCGCAAGGTCGGCCGGCGGTGAGGTCAAATTCGGCAATCGCCAACGGCTGGTACAGGATCTGGCCGGCTTCGATTTCAGCAGCACCGACATCGCCCTGTTTTCTGCGGGTGCCGCGGTCTCGGCCGAACATGCGCCGCGCGCCGCGGCGGCCGGCGCGGTGGTGATCGACAACACCTCGCAGTTTCGTACCGATCCGCGGATTCCACTGGTGGTGAGCGAGGTCAACCCGCAGGCGATCGCTGGTTATCGCGATCACGGCATCATCGCCAATCCAAACTGCTCGACCATGCAGATGCTGGTGGCGCTGGCGCCGATCCACCGCGCGGTCGGCATCGAGCGGATCAATGTCGCCACCTACCAGTCGGTATCCGGCGCCGGACGCTCGGGGATGGAGGAACTCGGCCGGCAGACCGCGCAGTTGCTCAATTTCCAGGAAGCCAAGCGCAGCAAGTTTCCGGTCCAGATCGCCTTCAACCTGATCCCGCACATCGATGCTTTCCAGGACAATGGCTATACCCGCGAAGAAATGAAGATGGTCTGGGAAACCCGCAAAATCCTTGAGGACGAGCGTATCCAGGTCAATCCGACCGCGGTGCGGGTGCCGGTGTTCTACGGCCACGCCGAGGCGCTGCACATCGAGACCCGTGAGAAGATTTCCGCCGACCAGGTCCGTGCGCTGCTGTCGGTGGCGCCCGGCGTGGTCGTGGTCGATCAGCGCGAGGCCGGCGGCTATCCGACCCCGGTCAGCCACGCCGCTGGCCAGGACCCGGTGTTCGTCGGGCGCATCCGCGAGGATATTTCCCATCCGCGCGGCATCGATCTGTGGGTGGTGGCGGACAACATCCGCAAGGGCGCGGCGCTGAATGCGGTGCAGATCGCCGAACTTTTGATCGCCGACTATTTGTGACGTATAAACCCAATCTTCCCCTACACTTAGCGCCGTGTTATAAGCTAATTTCTACGTTCGGCATGGACAAGGCCGAATGCCAACGTTACCACTCGGGGCTCAGTATGAACCGACCGCTGCCACTTTCACTCGCTGTCGCCTTGGCCTTGGGCAGCTCCGCTGCCCATGCGCTCGGCCTTGGCGGGGTCGTCGTCAAATCGGAATTGAATCAACCGCTGCGCGCCGAGATCCCGGTGATCGCGAACGCCCCTGACGAAACCAAGGGCCTGACGGTCCGCCTGGCGTCGGCCGAGGACTTCGCCCGGGTCGGGCTCAGCATCGGCAGCATGTCGGTGCCGCTCAGTTTCGATATCGGCAAAAACGCCCGCGGCGACACCATCATCCTGGTCAGCAGCGATCAGCCGGTACGCGAGCCTTTCGTCAGTTTCCTGATCGAAGTCGATTGGGCTAACGGCCGCCTGCTGCGCGAATATTCGGTACTGCTGGATCCGCCGGTATCGGCGCCAGCGGTGCTCGGCAGCCGGGCCGCGGTGGAAAGATTGCAGGAACCCGAACCGCTGATCAGCGAGCCCTTGCGCCCGGCTGGCGAAGCAGAAGCCGCGCCCGAAGCCGCCGCGATTCCAGCGCCGCCGGAACCGGCGGCACCGTCAGTGCCGACCGCGGCCGCGCCGGAAGCGGAACCGGCCGTCGCCGAGGCGCAGCCCGAAGCGCCGCCGGTGCCGGAACCGGTGCAAGCGCAGGCGCCGGTTGCGGTAGCGCCCGAACCCGAAGCGCTCGCCACACCGCCAGCCAGCCAGCCGCCCGGCGAGTATGGCCCGGTGGCGAGCGGCGAGACGCTGTGGGAAGTGGCCAGCATCACCCGGCCGAACGAAGCGGTCAGCATGAACCAGATGTTGCTCGCCATCCTGCGCGCGAATCCTGGGGCGTTCTTCCAGGACAATGTCAATGCGCTGAAGCGTGGCGCCGTGCTGCGGATTCCAACGCCGGAAGAAATTGCCGCGATCGAGGCGGCCGAGGCCGCCGTTGAAGTGGTATCCCAGAACCGGACCTGGATCGAATCGACCCAACCGACCTTGCTCGCCGATGCGGGTGTACTCAGTAGCCTGCCACCACTGCCAGCCAGCGGCCGCAACAGCGCCGGTTCGCGCCTGGAACTGGTTCCGCCGGCGGCTACCGGCGGTGAGGGCAGTGGCCGTCCCGGGCAGGCCGGTGGTGCTGGCACCGCGGCGCTGACCGCCGAAATCGCGCGGGCGAAGGAATCGCTGGCCAGCAGCCAGACCGAGGTGGGCGAGCTGCGCTCTCGGGTCAAGGAGCTTGAGGGGATCAACCAAAAATCCGAGCGCCTGATCGAACTGAAAAATTCCGAAATGAAGGGTCTGCAGGATCGTTTGGCGGCAGCCGAGCAACGCTCCAGCCAGGCCGAAGCCGCGCTGCGTGCCGCCCGCGCCGACGCCGCCCGTGCTGAGGACGAGACCGCTGCGGCGATTGCCGCAGCCGCAGCCGCTGCGGTGACGACGACGCCCAACGAAACCGTCGTGGCGACACCAGACCAAGCGGGTGCAGAACTTCCCGTCGACCCGGCAGTGACCGAAGCGGAGAGCAACGTGGCAGCCACCGAACCGAGCGCAGACACCCCAGCGGCCCCAAGCCCGGTCGAGGTCAAGCCGCTACCTGAGCCGGTGGCTGCCGCAGCAGCTCCGGTGGATGAAGCCGGCTTGACCGCCACGGACGAACAGCCTTGGTACCGGAAACCGGTATTCCTTGGCGCTGGTGCCCTGCTAGTGGCGATTCTGGCCGCGCTCGGCCTGGCATCGCGCAGACGCAAGCCGGCAGCCTTGCCGCAGCGCAGTTCGGTTGCTGGGGCTTTTGCTGGCGGGGTGGGCTCGTCGGTTGCCGAATCCACTGATGCCGATTCGGTAGAGACCGACCTGCTCAATGCCTTGGCGCTGGACCCGACCGACCTCAACACCCATCTCAATGTGCTCGAGTATTTCTACACTCGCGGCGATGCCGACAAGTTCGAAGCGGCCGCAGAAGCGATGTATGGTCAGATCGGCGACGAAAATTCGCCGGAATGGCAGGCGGCCCTGCTGATGGGTATGGAACTCTGCCCGAGCCATCCGCTGTTCAATCGTGAGGCCGAACCCGTATCGCATAGTCGAGAGTTCGAACAAAATGCTGCTGCGACGGATTTCGCCGCGGGCGATTTTGCCGAGCATGGCGAGTCCTGGCAGGAGCAGACCGAATCGCATCAGCCGATCCCGAAAGCATCGGATTTTGCTGACGAATTCGTCGATTCGAGCCCGCAGGCGGCGAGTGCGGACCAGGCCGATGGCTTTGACTTCGATCTTATGGAAGCGGAATTGTCGTCGCAGCCGCAGGTGTCGCAGCCAGCAGCGGATGATGGCCTGTCGTTCGATTTCGAGCTGGAAAAGCCGGTGTCTGCTTCGGCCCCGAAGGCGGCACCGGCTGCGGCCGCGATGCCCGCACCCGACGCCGTGCCCGGCGGCGATGACATCATGGGCGAGGACGCGGTTGCGACCAAGATCGATTTGGCGCGGGCCTACCTCGACATGGGCGACAGCGACGGCGCACGCAGTATGTTGGAAGAGGTGTTGACCGAGGGCAACGCAAGCCAGCGCGCCGAAGCCAAGGAATTGCTGGCCGAGATTCGTTGACCAGTTCCCGGAGACCGGCTTCGGAAGAAGCCGTCGCCCCGGCGCAGGCCGGGGCCCAGTAGCATCCCGGATGGCCAGCTCCGCTGTTGAAAACCCGCTGTGCTCCATCCGGGCTACTTCCGGCCAGCTCCTAGGCTCTCCACACCCATGCGTATCGCTCTCGGCCTCGAATACGACGGTACCCACTTCCATGGCTGGCAGCGGCAGAGCAAGGGCGCTGCGGTGCAGACCGAGCAGGAAGCGGCGCTCAGCTTTGTGGCGGATGCGCCGGTCGCGGTGCAGTGTGCGGGCCG
>JBFXKH010000203.1:0-3688 GCA_050173995.1 Lysobacterales bacterium
GGCGCAAGCACGGCGATCGCCGATCATTACTTCCAGCCGAGGATCGGCGGCGATCTGGCGGTGCTGACCGGCATCGCCAAATGGCTGGTCGAAGCCGACGCTGTCGACCACGAATTCATTGCGCGCTGCAGCGAAGGTTATGCCGCGCTGGCCGAGAGCCTGGCCGCCAACGACTGGGCCGCGATCGTCGCCGAATCCGGCCTCGCGCGCGCGCAGATCGAACAGGCCGCGTCGATCTATGCCGACAGCGCCGCCACGATTTTTTGCTGGGGCATGGGCATCACCCAGCACCGCCGCGGCGTGGCCAGCATCCAGATGCTGATGAATGTGCTGCTGCTCAAGGGCAATATCGGCAAGCCCGGCGCTGGGCCGTGTCCGGTGCGCGGGCATTCCAATGTCCAGGGCGACCGAACCATGGGCATCAACGAGCGGCCGACGCAGGAATTTTTGGACCGGCTCGACGCCGAGTTCGGCTTCGCGCCGCCGCGACGGCCGGGCCACGACGTGGTCAGCGGGATCGCCGCATTGGCGCGCGGCGAGGCGCGCGTGCTGTTCGCGCTGGGCGGCAATTTTGCCGCGGCCACGCCGGATACCGCGCTCACCGAGAGCGCGCTGGTCCGCGCCGAGTTGACCGTCCACGTGTCCACCAAGCTCAACCGTTCGCACCTGGTGCATGGCCGCGAGGCGCTGATCCTGCCCTGCCTCGGCCGCAGCGAAATCGACCGCCAGGCCACCGGTCCGCAGGCGGTCACGGTGGAGGATTCGATGAGCATGGTGCACCGCTCGATCGGCAGCAAAGCGCCGGCCTCGGCACACCTGCTGTCGGAACCGGCGATCGTGGCGCGGCTGGCCGCGGCGACCCTGCCGGCGAGCCGCACGCCCTGGCTGGATTTGATCGAGGATTACGACCGCATCCGCGAGCGCATCGCCCGGGTCATCCCCGGCTTCGAGAACTTCAATGAGCGGGTGCGGGTGCCGGGCGGATTCCATCTCGCCCACCCCGGACGCGAACGGCGCTTCCCGACCGCAACCGGACGCGCCAGGTTCTACCCGCATGCGCTCGGTACGGTGAGCGCAGAACCGGCGCCGTTCACGCTGATGACGGTGCGCTCGCACGACCAGTACAACACCACCATCTACGGCCTGGATGATCGCTACCGCGGCGTGCGCGGGCTGCGCCGGGTCTGTTTCATCGCCGCCGAGGACCTGCAGGCGCTGGGCCTGGCGAGTGGCGATCTGGTCGATATTCATTCGCTCTGGCACGACGGCGAACGCACGGTGCGCGGCTTCACCCTGGTCGAATACGCGATCCCGCGCGGCTGCCTGGCCAGCTACTTTCCGGAGACCAATGCCCTGGTGCCGATCGACCACGTCGCCGAACGCGCCGGCACCCCGGCGTCCAAGTCCATCCCGGTGCGGCTGGCGCCGAGCGCGGCCGGCACGCTGGCGTCCTGAACTTGAGCACGGCCGTGGCAACCGCATTGCGCCACTTTCCGGTCCTGTGCATCGAATCCGGTCGGCGCCAGCCGTCAGCCGACCCGGTGATCGCCGAGTGCCCGATCGCGCTCAGTTACAACGGCAGCGTGTACGCGGTGATGCTGGCGACCCCTGCCGACCTGGAGGATTTTGCCTTCGGCTTTTCGCTGTCGGCCGGCATCATCGAACACCCCGGACAACTGCGCCTGATCGAGACCGTCACCCAGGCACGCGGCCTGGTGCTGGAAATGCTGATTCCACAAGCCCGCTTCGACGCCGCCGTCGGCCGCGCACGGCGCCTGCCGGGAACCGCCGGCTGCGGCCTGTGTGGCAGCGAGTCGCTGGCCGCGGCGATCCGTGATCCGCCAGCACTGGGCCGGAACCTGCGTGTGGATGCGGCCACCATCGCCCAGGCAATCCGCGATCTGGCCGACCAGCAGAGCCTGAACCGGGCCAGCGGCGGCGTACACGCGGCCGGATTTTTGGATGCGCACGGCCTGACCGTGCGCGAGGATATCGGCCGCCACAATGCCCTGGATAAATTGATCGGTGCGATCCGTGCGCAGCGCGAGCGGAGCGGCTTGGTGGTCATCAGCTCGCGCGCTTCCTACGAACTGGTACACAAGGCGGCCAGCGCCGGCATCGAGCTGCTGGCCGCGGTCTCGGCGCCGAGCAGCCTGGCGATCGAACTCGCCGAACGCGTCGGCCTGACCCTGGTCGCCTTCGTGCGCGGCGAGCGTCTCAGTGTCTACAGCCATGCCGGGCGGATCGGGGGGTAGGGTGGCTGGGGAACGGGGAATGGGGAGCGGGGAACGGGGAGCCGGGAGCCGGGAGCCGGGGGGGCGGGGGGGCGGGGAAGCCACAGCCGTCGTCCCGGCGAACGCCGGGACCCAGTGTCGAAGACTTCCGCACGCCTGAAACTGGGCCCCGGCCTCCGCCGGGGCGACGACTCTTTCTGTCCTCGGGCCTCTGCTCGGTCCTCTGTCCTCTGTCCTCTGTCCCCTGAACCCGCGAACGCCGGGACCCAGTGTCGAAGACTTCCGCACGCCTGAAACTGGGCCCCGGCCTCCGCCGGGGCGACGGCTCTTTCTGTCCTCGGTCCTCTGCTCAGTCCCCCGTCCTCTGTCCTCTGTCCTCTGTCCTCTGTCCCCTGAACCCGCGAACGCCGGGACCCAGTGTCGAAGACTTCCGCACGCCTGAAACTGGGCCCCGGCCTCCGCCGGGGCGACGACTCTTTCTGTCCTCGGTCCTCTGCTCGGTCCTCTGTCTTCTGTCTTCTGTCCTCTGGAGACGATAGGCTGGGCATCCCCGGCCCCGTCCTGAATCGAGGTGCGCCATGCGCCGAACCGCGTGCTTGATGATCCTGCTGCTGGCGGCTTTCGCCAGCCCCGCTGCCGACCGCATCACCGGTCGTGCCTTCGCCACCCGCTCCGAAGTGATCGCCGCGCACGGCATGGCGGCAACCTCGCAGCCGCTCGCCACCCAGATCGCGCTCGACGTGCTGAAGCGCGGTGGTAGCGCGGTCGACGCGGCGATCGCGGCCAACGCTGCGCTCGGCTTGATGGAGCCGACCGGCTCGGGCATCGGCGGTGACCTATTCGCCATCGTATGGGACCAGAAAACCGGCAAGCTGCACGGCTACAACGGCTCCGGCCGCTCGCCGCAGTCGCTGACCCTGGACTGGTTCAAGGCGCATGGCTATCAGGACATCCCGCCGCTCGGACCGCTGCCGGTATCGGTGCCGGGCTGCGTCGATGGCTGGTTTGCGCTGCATCAGCGCTTCGGCAAACTGCCGGTCAAGGATCTGCTGGCGCCGACCATTGGCTATGCCCGCGAGGGCTTTCCGGTCAGCGAACTGATCGCCTATTACTGGAATCTGTCGGTGCCCAGGCTGTCTCCGTTCCCGGGTTTCAAGGAACAATTCACCCGCGACGGTCGCGGTCCGGCCAAGGGCGAGCTGTGGCGCAATCCGAACCTGGCCGATACCCTGGAGCAGATCGCCAAGGGCGGCCGCGACGCCTTCTACAAAGGCCGGATCGCCACCGCGATCGGCGACTACATCAAGGCCCAGGGCGGCTTTCTCGGTGCCGACGATCTGGCCCGCCACCAGGGCGAGTGGGTCGAGCCGCTGTCGGTATACTACCGCGGCTATGACGGTTGGGAGCTGCCCCCGAACGGCCAGGGCGTGGCCGCCCTGCAATTGCTGAAAATG
>JBFXKH010000204.1:0-3675 GCA_050173995.1 Lysobacterales bacterium
GGGCAAAAGCGAAAGGCGGCACTTTTCCCCAGCCCCCAGAAGATAGGTTGTGCTGAGCGCAGCGAAGCTAGGGACCAAGGACTAGGGAAAGTCCCGCCTTTAGCCCCTAGCCTCTAGCCTCTAGCCTCTAGCCTCTAGCCTCTAGCCTCTAGCCTCTAGCCTCTAGCCTCTAGCCTCTAGCCTCTAGCCCCTAGCCCCTAGCCCCTAGCCCCTAGCCTCTCGTCTCCCGCCCATGGAGGTGGACATGTTGCCTGTAGTCGCGCTGGTTGGGCGGCCCAATGTGGGCAAGTCCACGCTGTTCAATGTGCTGACGCGCTCGCGCGATGCGCTGGTTGCCGACCAGCCCGGGGTGACCCGCGACCGCCACTATGGCGTGTGCAAGGTCTCCAGGCGCGGCTTTTTCGTGGTCGATACCGGCGGGCTCAGCGATTCCCGCGAGCAGCTCGCCGAAGCGACCGTACGCCAATCGCTGGCCGCGGTCGACGAGGCCGAACTCGCGGTATTCGTGGTCGATGCCAAGGACGGGCTGCTGCCGCAGGACCAAGTGATTCTCGAACAGTTGCGGCGCTTCAACCGGCCGATCCTGCTCGCGGTCAACAAAACCGACGGCAAAGACTTGGAAGACTGTCTGGCCGAATTCAGCCGGCTCGGCATCGGCGGCGTGTTCGCCATTTCCTCGGCGCACAAGACCGGCGTCGATCTGCTGGTGCGGGCGATCGAGGCGCATCTGCCGGCGGCGTCCGAATCCGACGGTTCCGGCGACGAAGGCGGCGGCACCCGGGTCGCGATCATTGGCCGGCCCAATGTCGGCAAGTCCACCCTGGTCAATCGCCTGCTCGGTGAGGAACGCATGATCGCTTCCGAAGTGCCAGGCACCACCCGCGATTCAATCCGAGTCGCGATCGAGCGCGATGGCAAGCAATACGTGCTGGTCGACACCGCCGGGGTCAGACGTCGCGCCCGGGTCGAGGACGCGGTCGAGAAATTCAGCGTGATCAAGACCCTGCAAACCCTGCACGAAGTCGATGTGGCGGTGCTCATGCTGGATGCCCAGGAGGGCGTCACCGACCAGGACGCGACCGTACTCGGCCTGGCCCTGGAGCAGGGCAGGGCACTGGTGGTCGCGGTCAACAAATGGGATGGGCTGGGGACTTATCAGCGCGAACGATGCGTGACCGAACTCGATCGCAAGCTGGTGTTCGTGCCCTGGGCGGAGCGCTTCTTCATTTCCGCCAAGCACGGTTCCGGGCTGGGCGAGCTGATGCACGCGGTCGATCGGGCGGCGGCTTCGGCGGCGGCCAACTTCGGTGCCGCCGAGGTCACCCGCGCGCTGGAAATGGCGGTCGAGGCCAACCCGCCGCCGATGGTCTCCGGGCATACCGCGAAACCGCGCTACGCGCATTTCGGCGGCAGCCATCCACCACGCTTCGTGATCCATGGCAATCGTCTGGATTCGCTGCCGCAGCACTACCTGCGCTATCTGGAGAACTTCTTCCGCAAGCGCTTCAAGCTGGTCGGCAGCCCGGTGGTGCTCGACCTGCGCAAGGGCGACAACCCGTTCGCCGGCAAGAAAAACGTACTGACCGAAGGCCAGCAGGCCAAGCGCCGGCGGCTGATGCGGCACGTCAAGCGGCGCTGAAGCCGACCATTGGGTCGGCACCATCGAAGGGCGCCGCAGTGGCGCGCAAGTGCGCGTGCGCAACGCCACCGATGCCAACCTGGATGGCCGCATCGACAACGACCGCGAGTTCGAACATTCGATCTTCGCGTACTTTCTGAGCGACGGTAAACCGATCTGAACTTTCTACCAGCGCGATGTCGAGGCGGTGCAGGCGCAGAGCCAATCGCCTACGCCCCCGGCGCCGCTGTTCCGGCAGCGCGGTTACGCCCCCTGGGCCGCCGTACCGCCCGGCTTCCAGGCTGGCAATCAGATGGACGCGATCGGCACCGTCAACCGCTCGTTCGATACCTCGAGCAGCGGGCGTCTCACGGTCAGTGTGACCAACCCGTCCTACGCCTTGCCGATATCGATCAACAACCGCCGCATCGTGCGCGGCGATGACGGCGGCGTGGTCGGCCGCTACGGCAGCGGCGAACCGGCCCGGCCGATGCTGCCGAGCTTCGACAGCGCCCCCGCCGTGCCGAGCGCATCGCCGTTGGTTGGCGCCAGTAGCGGGTCGTTCCGGGTCGATGAATCCGGCGCCGCGACCTACAGCCTGCCGATCATCCAGCAACTGAACTTCGATACCACGCCGCACCACGCATGGCTATACCGGGTGAGCCGGGGTTTCGCGCGGCACGGTCGCGCGCCGGCGAACGGCCGCACAGGGATGTGCGGACCGGACTGCGGAGCAGGGACAGCGCAGCCATGAAGGCGCGGACAAGGTCGGCTTGATCCACATGAATGGGTGAGTCGGGGTTTCGCGCGGCACGGCCGCGCGCCGACGAACGGCCGCACAGGGATGTGCGGACCGGACCGCGGAGCAGGGATAGCGCAGCCGGATGTACGACCCGGTGCTCGGCCGCTTCATCCAGGCCGACAGCATCGTCCAGGACCCGTTCGACCCGCAGTCCCTGAACCGCTACGCCTACGTCCTCAACAACCCCCTCAGCGCCACCGACCCGAGCGGCAATATCAGCTTCAAGAATGCTTTGAAGTTGGGGGTGGCGATCGGCATCGCGGTCTACTCTGGTGGTACCGCAAGCCATCTGTTGCTGACCGGGGCCATCAATGGATTTCAGGCCGTCGCTATTGTCGCGGTCGGCGGCGCGTTGTCCGGCGCGGTCAGCGGCGGTGGTTTCAAGGGCGCATTGCGCGGTGCTTTCACCGCAGCGGTGTTCTTTGGTGTCGGCCAGGGTGCCTCTGCCCTGGAAGGTGCTACCGGCAAATTCGGTGCGGCAGCCTTCGCCAACAACGGCCTCGGTCGCGCCGCCTTGCACGGCATTGCCGGTGGTGCACTGGCGGAACTGCAAGGCGGCAACTTCGGCCACGGCTTCCTCACCGCCGGTGTCGGCAAGGCAGTCACCTCGCGCGTCGCCCTCACCGGCAACGACCTCGCCGACGGCGCCATCGCCGCCCTGGTCGGTGGTACCCTATCCGAAGCCAGCGGCGACAGCTTCACCAACGGCGCCCTGACTGGGGCCATGCAGTTTGCGTTTAATCAGTTGGTTGATAAAGGTTCGCGCACAGGACGATTTAATAGGGCGCGACGCGCCTTGCGTGAACTACAGTCAACATTGGATCGAACGAATCCTTTTTCTTCTGAACAAGAGGCGGCTGAAGCATTCTGTTTCTCCGGTGGCTGCAAAATTGCCGAAAAATACGGATTTGAGGTCGGTGCAAATATTGAAGAGTTCGGATCTAGCCCCAGTACATTTAAACTCACGGACTTCACAATTGGAACTGAAGCTAATATTGCTATTCCTGGTGCCATTGGAATCGGCGTTGCGGATGTTCATGTTCACCCGATCACTGGTCTGGACGGATTGAGCGGTTATGCGCAGTCTCTGAATCGTTCAATCATTGGCGGCAGAGACGATCTTGGTATAAATGTTGACCGCCGGATTAATGGCTTTGCGTTCCGCGGTGGCGACCGGGCAGCTTTTCGATTTGACTTCAACGCTTTCGACCGCGCTTCGCAAACTGCAAATGCGGGCCAAGTAATTGACGCGCGA
>JBFXKH010000205.1:0-3571 GCA_050173995.1 Lysobacterales bacterium
CCCAGATCGGCCTGCATGCGTTGCGCGAGTGCGGCCGGGTCGCGCGGCGGATTGCTGCCATCGGCCATGCAATAGCGGGCGTCGCCGACCAGTTCGCTGTCCGACAGCAGCGCGCCCAGATCGAGTCCGCGTTGCTTGGCGGTGCTGCCTTCCAGCATCACCAGCAGGTCGGTGCGTCCGATCAACTGGTCGAGCGAGGCGACCCCGAGCCGGGCCAGCCATTCGCGGGTTTCCATCGCGACAAACCGGAAATAGTTCATCACCCGCTCGGGCAGGCCGGTGAAATGCCGCTCGCGCAGGCGCGAATCCTGGGTGGCGACCCCGGTGGCGCAGTTGTTCAAGTGGCAGATGCGCAGGTATTTGCAACCGAGCGCGATCATCGGCACGGTGCCGAAACCGAAACTCTCGGCGCCGAGGATCGCCGCCTTGACCACGTCCAGGCCGGACTTCAGACCGCCATCGACCTGCAAACGCACCTTGCCACGCAGGCCGTTCAGGCGCAGGGTCTGCTGGGCCTCGGCGATGCCCAGCTCCCAGGGCGTGCCGGCGTACTTGATCGAGGAAATCGGGCTGGCGCCGGTGCCGCCATCGTGGCCGGAAATGGTAATCAGATCGGCGTTCGCCTTGGCCACCCCGGCGGCGATCGTGCCGATGCCGGCGTGCGCGACCAGCTTGACCGAGACCAGCGCCTGCGGGTTGACTTCCTTCAGGTCGAAGATCAGCTGCGCCAGATCCTCGATCGAATAGATGTCGTGGTGCGGCGGCGGCGAAATCAAACCGATACCGGGGCGGGCATAGCGCAGTTCGGCGATCAGCTCGGTGACCTTGTGTCCGGGCAACTGGCCGCCCTCGCCGGGCTTGGCGCCCTGGGCGACCTTGATCTGCAGGACCTCGGCATGGATCAGGTATTCGGCGGTAACCCCGAAGCGGCCGGAGGCGACCTGCTTGATCTTGGAGCGCTTCTCGCTGCCGTAACGGGCCGGGTCCTCGCCGCCCTCGCCGGAATTGGAACGCCCGCCGAGCCGGTTCATGGCGATCGCCAGCGCTTCGTGGGCTTCCGGCGACAGCGCCCCGAGCGACATGCCGGCCGAATCGAAGCGCGGCAGCAGCGCCTCGATCGGCTCGACCTGGTCGAGATCGATCGGGTGGCCGAGATCGGCGAAGCCGAGCAGATCGCGCAAGGTCGCCGGCGGTCGGGAATTGACGTGGCCGGCGAACGCCAGGTAATCGGCGTAGTCGCCGCTCATCACCGCCTGTTGCAGCGACTGCACCACGTCCGGATTGAACAGGTGATATTCGCCGCCGTGGCGGTAGCGCAGCAGACCGCCCGGTTCGATGCTGGCCTGCGCATCGAAGGCGCGTCCGGCCAGGTACCAGGCGTCGCTTTCGAGTTCGGCGAAACCGGCGCCGCCGATGCGGCTCGGGGTATGCGCGAAGCACAGCGCGACCACTTCCGGTTTCAGTCCAAGAATTTCGAACAGGCGCGCGCCGCGATAACTGCCGATGGTCGAGATGCCCATCTTGGAAATGATCTTGAGCAGGCCCTTCTTGATGCCGCGCCGATAGCTGCGCCCGAGTTCCTTGCGCTCGCCGCTGCGTTTCGGGGTCAGCACCTGTTGGCGGCCAAGATCGAACAGGGTCTGGTAGGCCAGATACGGGTAGACCGCGGTGGCGCCATAGCCGATCAGGCAGGCGAAGTGGTGCGGGTCGCGGGCGCTGCCGGTCTCGACGATCAGGTTGCACTCGCAGCGCAGGCCGACCCGGACCAGGTGCTGGTGTACCGCGCCGGTGGCGAGCAGGGCGTGGATCGGCGCGCGTCCGGCGCTGGCGTTGAGATCCGACAGCAGCACGATCACGGTACCTTCGCGCACCGCGTGCTCGACCGCCTGGCACAAATCGCGCAACGCGGTTTCGAGCCCGCCTGCGTCATCGAAGAACAGATCGAAACGCTGGTGGGCGTGCGCGAATTCATCCAGCGACAGCAATTGCCGGAGCTTGCGCTGCGACAGGATCGGCGAGTTCAGCATCACCTGGCGGGCGTTTTCCGGCGAACGCTCGAAGACATTGCCCTCACGGCCGATCTGGGTGGCGAGGCTCATCACGCACTGCTCGCGCAGCGGATCGATCGGCGGATTGGTGACCTGGGCGAAGGCCTGGCGGAAGTAGTCGTACAACGAACGGGTGTGGATCGACATCACCGCCAGCGGGGTATCGTCGCCCATCGAACCGATCGCCTCCTGCTCGGTTTCGGCGATCACCCGCAGCACGTCCTCGCGTTCCTCGCGGCTCAACTGAAACAGCTTCTGGTAGCGGTCGAGGGTGGCCGGATCGAACGGTTCGGCGGCCAGCGCCGGGTCGATCAGGTCGGAGATCAGGTACTTGATGCCGCGCTTCAGCCAGCGCTTGAACGGCGCGCGGCCGGCGTTGATCGCGTCGATCGCCGCGCTATCGAGAAACTCGCCGCTGTACAGATCGACCGCGATCATTTCGCCCGGACCGAGCTTGCCCTTGGCGCTGATGTCTTCCGGTGCAACATCGTAGATGCCGGTCTCCGAGCCGACCACTAGGTGCCGGTCGGCGGTCAGCAGCCAGCGCGCCGGACGCAGGCCGTTGCGGTCCAGCGTGCAGCCGGCGTAGCGGCCATCGGACAACACCACCGCGGCCGGGCCGTCCCACGGATCGACCGACAGCGAGTAGTAATCGTAGAACGCGGCCAGATCCGGATTGCGCGCCTCCAGCGCCCCGGTCGCCGGTGGAATCAGGATGCGCATCGCCTGCAGCAGGTCGAGCCCGCCCATCAGCAGCACTTCCAGCATATTGTCCAGGCTCATCGAGTCGGAGCCGTCGAGCGAGACCAGCGGGTGCAGTTCGCGCAGGTCGATCGCAGGCGAGCGCCACTTGGCGCCGCGTGCCTCGGCCCAGTGGCGGTTGCCCTCGATGGTGTTGATTTCGCCGTTGTGCGCGAGCAGCCGGAACGGCTGCGCCATCCGCCATTGCGGGGCGGTATTGGTCGAAAACCGCTGGTGGAAAGTGGCGAAGCCGGCGGCCAGTTGCGGATCGATCAGGTCCGGGTAGAGGGCGCGCAGGGCAGCCGGCAGCACCATGCCCTTGTAGCCGATGGTCTGCGCAGACAGCGTGCAGACATAGAAATCCGGGTCGGCCGAGAGCCGCGTCTCGGCGCGGCGACGGGCCAGGAACAGGGCGCGCTGGAAGCTCGCCTGGTCGAGTCCGGCAGCCGGCACCACGTACAACTGCTCCATGGTCGGCAAGGTCGCCAACGCCTGTGCCCCGCACACTTCCGGATGGATCGGCAGTGGACGCCAGCCGGCGGGATGCAGTTCGAGTCGCTGCAATTCCTCGCCGAGCACCGCGCGGGCGTGCGCGGCCAGCGCCGGGTCGCGGGACAGGAACACATTGCCGGCGGCAAAGACCGGGCCGAGGCGGATGTCGTGCTACTGTGCCATGCGGCGCAGAAACTTTTCCGGGCGCTGCAAAAGAATGCCGCAGCCGTCGCCGGACTTGCCATCGGCGCCGACCGCGCCGCGGTGTGCCATGCGCTCAAGCGCGGTCA
>JBFXKH010000206.1:0-3571 GCA_050173995.1 Lysobacterales bacterium
CAGCACGGATTATTGCATCGCTTACACCACAGACTTGCCGTGCTTTTCCGAGACGACCAGGCCGGCCTCCCGCAACACAGCAAAGTGCGCGGACTTGGTCGGCTTGGATTCGTTGATCTGCTCGGCCAACTCACCTGCTGTCATCGGTCCGCGCCGCAGCAGTTCGAGGACGCGCCGACGGGTGTCATCGGAAAGGGCTTTGAAGATCGTGCTCATGATTCGATATTCAGCCAACTATCGAACTGTTTGTCAAGTCCGGTGTGAAGTCGAGGGACAAGCACGAAAGCGCGGGGCTTTCGACGGGCTTGCGCTATTTTGGCGCTGCGCTTGAAGTCGGGGATGGTGGATGCGCGGTGCTTATCCACCCTACTTCCGGCTGCTTACACCGTATCAATCGCCCGACAGCGGCGCGGCGACCCCCTCGACCAGACCCGCGCCTGCCGAACACCCCTACGCGTATCTCCGGCTGAACGATGATGGGTCCGCTGCGCTTGACCCATCCTACGACGCTGCGCTTGACCGATCCTACGGCGCTCGACGCTGATGGCTGCTTGCAACGCTCGAACGGTGTTGCGGGCGGCGCGCCCGGCGCGGGCGTTGGCGATGAATACGAATGCACAGACGTAGCAAGCGCTCGCGAGGCGGTTATATTCGGCCGGCGTTCCGGCTGGCGGCCGGTTGGCACAAGCTCTGTCATGCACTGCGTCCTGGGAGGGAATGGCAATGACTGCGTACCGAAGGTTCTGTCGTGTCTGGCTGTTCGGGTGTTTGGCTGTGTGCTGCCTGGCGGCGAGCAATGCCGCAACCGCGGCGATCAATACCCAGAACCTGGGCGCCCGCTACGACGCGACCCAGGCCAATATCAACTTCAAGGTCTATTCCTCGCGCGCGACGCGGGTCGAGCTGTGGTTGTACAAGGCCGGGGCCGGCGCCCAGGAACGGGTGCGCTATGTGATGAGCCGCGACGCCAGCAATGTCTGGTCGAAGACCGCTTCGGTCGCCACGCTCAAGAACACCTACGGCATCACTGGCACGGTCTACTACGGCTATCGCGCCTGGGGTCCGAACTGGCCGTACAACAATCTGTGGAAGAAAGGCACGTCCACCGGTTTCATCAGCGACGTCGACGCCGGCGGCAACCGCTTCAATCCGAACAAGCTGCTGATCGATCCGTATGCGTTGGAGATCAGCCAGGACCCGAATACCGCGACCTGCCCGGATGGGACGATCTATGCCAGCGGCGCCAGCCACCGCGGCAAGGACAGCGGCCTGTGCGCGCCCAAGGGCATGGTGCTGCTGCCGGCGACCGGCTCGATCGGCAGTAAGCCGACCCGCGCCTTCAAGGACGAGGTGGTTTACGAGGTCCATGTGCGCGGCCTGACCATGAGCGATCCCAGCGTGCCGGTCGCCGAGCGCGGCACCTATGCCGGGGCCGCGCGCAAGGCCGCGTATCTGGCCGGCCTCGGCGTGAGCGCGGTCGAGTTCCTGCCGGTCCAGGAGACCCAGAACGACACCAATGATGTCGATCCGAACTCGACCAGCGGCGACAACTACTGGGGTTACATGACGCTCAACTACTTCGCCCCGGATCGGCGTTATGCCGCCGACAAATCCGCGGGCGGGCCGACCCGCGAATGGCGGGCGATGGTCAAGGCCTTCCACGACGCCGGCATCAAGGTCTACATCGATGTGGTCTACAACCACAGCGGCGAGGGTGGCGCCTGGGGCGGCAGCGACGGCCTGACCGTATACAACCTGCTGTCCTGGCGCGGTCTCGACAATCCGACCTATTACTCGCTGACCAACGACCTGCAACATGCCTGGGACAACACCGGTGTCGGCGGCAACTACAACACCCGCAATCCGGTGGCGCAGAACCTGATCGTCGATTCGCTGGCCTATTGGCGCGATACCTTGGGCGTCGATGGTTTTCGCTTCGATCTGGCCTCGGTGCTCGGCAACACCTGCCAGCACGGCTGTTTCAACTACGACAAGATGGACTCTGGCAATGCGCTGAACCGCATCGTCGCCGAACTGCCGCCGCGCCCGGCCGGCGGCGGCAGCGGCCTCGACCTGATCGCCGAGCCCTGGGCGATCGGCGGCAATTCCTATCAGGTCGGCGGCTTCCCCAGCGGCTGGGCGGAATGGAACGGCATCTACCGCGACGACCTGCGCAAGAAGCAGAACAAGCTCGGCCTGGAAACGGTGACCACCGGCCAGCTCGCCAGTCGCTTCGCCGGCTCCTCCGACCTGTACGGCGACGACGGCCGCCGGCCCTGGCACTCGGTCAATTTCATGGTCGCCCACGACGGCTTCAGCCTCAACGATCTGTACGCCTACAACAGCAAACAGAACAACCAGCCCTGGCCGTACGGTCCCTCCGATGGCGGCGACGACAACAACCACAGTTGGGACCAGGGCGGGATCGGCGCCGACCAGCGCCGCGCCGCGCGCACCGGGTTTGCCTTCCTGATGCTGAGTGCCGGCGTGCCGATGTTGACCGGCGGCGACGAGGTGCTGCGCACCCAGTTCGGCAACAACAATGTCTACAACCTCGACTCGCCGGCCAACTGGCTGTTCTGGACCCGATCCACGATCGAGGCCAACCAGCAGACCTACGCCAGCCGGCTGATCGCTTTCCGCCGTGCGCACCCGGCGCTGCGCCCGACCAACTTCTATTCCGGCGCCGACAACAACGGCAACGTGATGGAGCAGTTGCGCTGGTTCAAGCCGGACGGCAACCAGGCCGACACCGCCTACTTCACCAGCACCAGCAACCACGCGATCGCCTGGCGCATCGACGGCAGCGAATTCGCCGACCCGGCGAGCGCGATCTATGTCGCCTACAACGGCTGGTCCGGCCAGGTGAACTTCACCCTGCCCTGGCCCGGCGCCGGCAAGAACTGGTACCGGGTCACCGACACCGCCACCTGGAACGAAAGCGCCAACACCGTGGCCTTGCCCGGATCGGAGGCGTTTATCGGCGGCGAGTTCAGCAGCTATGGATTGCAGGCGCGCTCGCTGTTGTTGCTGATTGCGAAATAGCGGCCACCTAAAAGCCAGCGCCAGGTTGCACAAGCGTCCGGCCTGCCGCGCGAGAACCTGCAAACGCATGCGCGATCGCTATTCGGCAGAGGCTATAGTGAGGCCCGACCATCATCCGCGACCCGCGGCTCGGCACCTACACACCACGGAGCACCTGCATGAAAATCGAAACCTTGAATCGGTGGCGGCAGTTGCTCAAGGATCGCGATGCCCGGGGCCTGGATGCGCTGCTGTCGGATCAGGTGGTGTTCCATTCGCCGGTAGTGCGCGCCCCGCAACAGGGCAAGGCGCTGACCCGAAGATACCTCGGGGCCGCCCTGTCGGTATTCCTGAACGATTCTTTCCGCTATGTGCGGGAACTGGTCGGCGAACACGACGCGGTGCTTGAATTCGAGGTCATCATCGATGGCATCGAGGTCAATGGCGTGGACATGATCCGCTGGGACGAGCAAGGCCGAATCGTCGATTTCAAGGTAATGCTGCGACCGCTCAAGGCGATCCAACTGATCCAGCAGAAGATGGCCGC
>JBFXKH010000207.1:0-3566 GCA_050173995.1 Lysobacterales bacterium
CATTTTCTAATGTGCCGCTACGGTCACCACTGGGCCCCGGCTTCCGCCGGGGCGACGGTGCTTAACTGTACTCCGTCGTCTGAACCCCACCTCCCGACCCCCCACTCCCGACTCCCGAACCGACTTCCCCGGGGTTCCAGCGCAGCGCCCAAACTTGCTGGAGCGCTGCGCGGGCGACCCGGCGGGTCGCCCCTACATCCTGGGGTTCCGAAGCTGCGCCCAAGCTGGCTAGAATGAGCGCAGAACCGACCACGGCCCAATGCCCATGAAACTGCTCTTTCCCAATGGCGAACACGCCCCGATCGAACTCAAACACGGCCTGACCCGGGTTGGTGGCGCGCCGAGTTCCGAGTTATTGCTGATGGCCCCGGGAATCGCCAGCGAACACTGCCAGATCAAGTACGACCAGGGCCAGGTTAGTCTGCACGTGACCAATCCGGCCAACCCGGTCGCGTTGAACGGCCGCCAGGTCACCGGCGACGCCCCGATTAAACCGGGCGATATCATCCTGTTCGGGCGGGTCGGCGCCCGTGTGGTCGGTGTCGAAAAGTCCGCCAGTCCGCCGCCTGTCACCCGCCCGGTCGCACTCAGCGAACCGGACGATGGCCGTACCCGCGTGCGTCAGGCTCTGCCCAAATTCATTCTGCGTGGGGTATCGGGCAGCACTTTCGGCAAGAATTTCGCCCTGGCCGGCACCATGACCGTGGGTCGTCAGGCCGATTGCGATATCTGCATCCCGTCCGACGAGGTCTCCCGGCGACACGCCAAACTGCAGGTGCTGCCGGATGGCATCGCGGTCGAAGACATCGGCTCGGCCAATGGCACCTTCATCAATGACAAGCGCATCCATACCGGCATGCTCAAACCCGGCGAGGAGCTGCGCCTGGACACCATGCGTTTTCTGCTGGTCGCCCCACACCTGGATGCGCAGAAACCAGCCGAGCCGACCGGCAAGCCCGAACCGGCCGCTGCGGCGAGCGCTGGCGGCGCCACCAAATGGGTGGTGATGGCGCTGATCGGCGCGGTCGTGGTAATCGTCGCCCTGTTTGCCAGCGGCGCCCTCGGCCACTGATCGTTCCCGTGGCTTGCGGCTGCGGCTAGTGGCTGCATCGGTGGATGCGCGGCGCTTATTCACCCTACTTTGGTCATCCGATCTGAGGCGACATGAGCGCATCCCGCTTCATCGACCTACCCTCACCCTATGTGCTGCGTCGCGGCGGCAGCTTGGACGGTGCCCGCCTGTGCTACGAGACCTGGGGCGAGCTCGCCGCGGACGCCAGCAACGCCGTGTTGATCTTCACCGGACTGTCGCCCAGCGCGCACGCGGCGAGCAGCGCGGACGACCCCAGCCCGGGCTGGTGGGAATCGATGATCGGCGCCAAGCGCGCGATCAACAGCCAGCGATTTTTCATCATCTGCGTCAATTCGCTGGGCAGTTGCAAAGGCTCGACCGGCCCGGCTTCGATCAACCCGGCGACCGGGCGCGCCTATCATCTGGATTTCCCCGAACTCACTCTGGAGGACGTGGCCGAATCCACCCGCCACCTGCTGCACGCACTCGGCATTTCGCGCCTGCGCGCGCTGATCGGGCCGTCGATGGGCGGCATGACCGCGATGGCTTTCGCGACGATGTTTCCGGGCCTGGCGCCGAACCTGGTGCTGTTGTCGACCGCGCCCTATTCCCTGCCTTTTTCGACCGCGATACGTTCGCTGCAGCGCGAGTGCATCCGCAGCGATCCACACTGGAACCAGGGCAACTACGCCCCGGACAACTGGCCGGAATCGGGTTTCCGGATCGCCCGCAAACTCGGCATGATTTCCTATCGTTCGGCCGCCGAGTGGCGCGACCGCTTCGGTCGCAAGAGGCTCAATCAGCGCCCGGAACAAGAGTTCGGCCGCGAGTTCGAAGTAGAGGCCTACCTGGATGCCCACGCCGACCGCTTTGTCGGCAGCTTCGATCCAAACAGTTACCTGTATCTGTCGCGGGCGATGGATTGGTTCGACCTCTCCGACCATGGCGGCGCGGTCGATATCGCGCTCGCCGCCATGCGCACCCGGCGCGCCCTGGTCATCGGCGTGACCAGCGACATCCTGTTCCCGATCGAGCAGCAACGCGAGATCGCCGAGGGCCTGCGCAGCTCCGGCGCAGTGGTCGACTATTTCGCGTTACCGAGCATCCAGGGCCACGACGCCTTCCTGGTCGACTTCGAGCGCTTTGCCCCGCTGGTCGCGGATTTCCTCGCCTGCTTGTAAGCGCTCCCGGATCGGCCGCTGTATCGGACGGCGGGCACAAGCCGGCGTCGGGTGTATGGCTCGCCAGATTGCTTGCTCGCGGTCGAACAGTGTAGTAACGTATCTACATAATCCTGCCTGCCAGGTAGCCCCATGACCATCACCACCCTGTCCAGCCGCGAGTTCAACCAGGCGGCAAGCGAGGCGAAGCGCGCCGCCGACCAGGGGCCGGTGTTCATCACCGACCGCGGTCGTCCGGCGCACGTTCTGATGAGCATCGAACACTATCGACGCATCACCGCCAGCCACCGGAAGATTGCCGATTTACTGGCCATGCCGGGCGTAGCCGAGCTCGATTTGCAGGTCCCTGATTCGCAGGAACTGGCCCGAGCCGCGGACTTATCCTGATGTATGTTCTCGATACCAACGTCGTTTCCGAGTTGCGAAAAATCCGCCTGGGGCGAGCCGACAAAAACCTGGCGGGCTGGGCCGAAGGCGTAGACCCGGCCGACCTGTATTTGTCGGCGATCACGGTGCAGGAGCTGGAAATCAGCGTATTGCTGGCAGAACGTCGCGACCCGGCACAAGGCGCCCTGCTTCGGACCTGGCTCGAAGGCCATGTTCTGCCCGCCTTCGCCGGACGCATCCTGCCGGTCGATAGCGCCGTTGCGCAGCGTAGCGCCGCGCTGCATGTGCCCGACCCACGTCCGTTCCGGGATAGCTTGATTGCGGCCACCGCGTTGGTTCATGGGATGACGATCGTCACGCGGAACCTCGCCGATTTCCCCGCATCCGGCGTGTTGCTGCTCAATCCCTGGCAGGCACCGGCGTGACCACTGTTCCGCGCGCCTGCTGACGATCCGGCCGAACCAGCGGGCGATGCGCGGAGCGGCCCGACCGGGCGGCGGCGAGATCGCCGAGCCTGCGCAGACAATACTGGCGTCCTCGGCCGGATTCGAACCGGCGACCTTCCGCTTAGGAGGCGAACGCTCTATCCAGCTGAGCTACGAGGACCAAGGCGCGCATGGTAGCGGAGAGCGGCCGGCTCGGCGCCGTGTCCAGAGGACAGAGGACAGAGGACAGAGGACAGAGGACAGAGGACAGAGGACAGAGGACAGAGGACAGAGGACAGAGGAGCCGTCGCCCCGGCGAACGCCGGGGCCCAGTCTCTGGCCTGCCGTCACGGTCACCACTGGGTCCCGGCGTTCGCCGGGACGACGGCTCTCTTGTCCTTCTGCCCCCATTCCCCATTCCCCAGTCCCCCTTCCCCCCACCCCCACCCCCCCAACCCACACCCCCCACCCCCCACCCCAATACCCCCGCCCCCCGAAACC
>JBFXKH010000208.1:0-3529 GCA_050173995.1 Lysobacterales bacterium
CATCCTGCCGACCTTGTCGTTGCGACAATCACTCATACGCTGGCCAGCGATTCGACACCAACTCGCCGAACCACCACGAAAACGCCAGCGCCAAACCGATCGCTTGATCGAGATATTAGGTTAGCGCGTATGGGCGCAAGCCGGGGTCCAGTGCTCAACTGCTCCGCCGCATCCAGCACTGGGCCCCGGCGTTCGCCGGGGCGACGGTGGTTGCTGTCCTCTGTCCTCTGTCCTCTGTCCTCCGGACAGCCACTAGACCAGAATGCGAATGAATCGTAATATGGGAACCTGCTGGCGCTTTGGCCAGCGCTAGCTCGGCCACAGCCAATGTCATCGGGTGCGTCGCACACCATCGACCAGATGCCGCGCGGACAGCGTCGGCGTGTGCTGGACCTGATTGGCAATGCCGAATTCGGTGCCTTGGACGCGCTGGTCACCCGGCGGCTGAAGGAGCTTGGCTTCCTGCCTGGCGCTTGGGTGGAAGTGATCGGGCATGGTTTTTTCGGCCGCGACCCGGTGTCGGTGCGCTTGGGCGGCAGCAAGTTCGCGCTGCGGCGGGCCGAAGCCCGCAAGGTGCGGGTGGAAGCGAGCGGGCCATGAGCAGCGCGGTACTGCGTCTGGCGCTGGTCGGCAATCCCAATTGCGGCAAGACCGCGCTATTCAACCTGCTCACCGGCTCTCGCCAGAAGGTCGCCAATTACGCCGGGGTGACCGTCGAACGGCGCAGCGGGCTGTTCGTCGATGCCAGTGGACGGCTGTGCGAGATTCTCGATCTGCCCGGCAGCTACAGCCTGCACGCCAACAGCGAGGACGAGGCGATCGCCCGCGATGCGGTGCTCGGCGGCCTGCGTGGCGAACGCCAGCCGGACCTGATGCTGGCCGTGCTCGATGCCACCCACCTGCACCTGGGTCTGCGCCTGGTCCTGGAATTGAAAGCGCTGGGGCGGCCGATGGTGGTGGTATTGAACTGCATCGACGCCGCCCGCGCCCGTGGCATGGTGATCGACGCGGTGGCCCTGTCGCTGGAACTGGGTTGTCCGGTGGTAAGCACGGTGGCGATCAGTCGTGGCGGCGCCGAGCAATTGCTGGCGGCGCTGCCGGCGTTTTCGCCGACCGCGCAATCCCTGCTCAAGCTGACTAGCCAGAGTATCGAATCGCTGTACCAAGAGGTCGATCGCATCCTCGCCCGGGTGTTAACCGATCCCGGGCGCTATCCGCACTGGCAGGACCGGCTCGACCGCGTGGTCATGCATCCGCTGCTCGGGGTGCTGCTGCTGGCGACGGTGATGCTGCTGATGTTCCAGGCGGTATTCGCCTGGGCGGCACCGTTGATGGATGGGCTGACCGCAGCGGTCGATGGTCTGGCCGCCGCGACCAGCGCGCTGCTCGCGGAAGGCCCGTTGCAGAGTCTGCTGGTCGATGGCCTGTTTGCCGGGGTCGGCAGCGTGCTGGTGTTTCTGCCGCAGATCCTGATCCTGTTTGCCTTCATCCTGGCGCTGGAGGATTCCGGTTATCTGCCGCGTGCGGCGTTTCTGCTGGATCGGCTGATGCGCGGCATGGGCCTGTCCGGCCGTGCCTTCATTCCCCTGCTTTCGAGCTTCGCCTGCGCGGTGCCCGGAATCATGGCCACGCGCACCATCGCCGATCCGCGTGAACGCCTGATCACCATCATGGTCGCGCCGCTGATGACCTGTTCGGCGCGGCTGCCGGTGTATACCTTAATCATTGCTGCCTTCATCCCGCGGCAGACGGTGCTCGGCGTGTTCAATTTGCAAGGGCTGACGCTGTTCGCCTTGTACCTGCTCGGCATCGCGAGCTCCATCTTGGTAGCGGCGCTGCTGGCGCGCTGGCGAAAAAGCCGGATCACCTATCCGCTGTTGCTGGAACTGCCCGACTACCACTGGCCGCATGCGCGCAGTGTGCTGATCGGCCTGTGGCAGCGGGCACTGATTTTTCTGCGCCGGATCGGCACCATCATCCTGGCGCTGATGGTGCTGTTGTGGTTTCTCTCGACCTGGCCGGCGCCGCCGGCCGGCGCCGATGGGCCAGCGATCCACTACAGTCTTGCCGGCATGCTCGGCCAGGCGATGTTGCCGCTATTTGCGCCGATCGGTTTCAACTGGCAGATGTGCATCGCCCTGGTGCCGGGCATGGCGGCGCGCGAGGTCGCGGTGAGCGCGCTCGGCACGGTTTACGCGCTGAGCAGCGATGGCGAAGCGCTGGGCGGTGCGCTGACTGGGATCGTGCAATCGCAATGGGGTCTGGCCAGCGCCTTCGCGTTTCTGGCTTGGTACGTCTACGCGCCGCAATGCCTGTCCACCCTGGTCACGGTGCGCCGCGAAACCGGTTCCTGGCGTCAGGCGCTGTTGCTCGCCGGCTATCTGTTCGTGCTGGCCTATGTCGCGGCGTTTCTGACCTATCGGGTCGCGCTATGGATGGGCGGCTGATGCAGACCGTGATCGCGACCCTGGCCGTGTTGCTGGCGATCGCCTACCTCGGCCGGCGCTGGTTCGGGCAATTCCGTGCCCGCTCCCGAAGCGATGCCTGCTCGGGCTGCGCGCAGTGCGATGCCGGCAAGGATCGGCCATCGCGCTGATCAAGCCGCCGGCAGTAAGCCGGCGATCGCTTCGCCCAGATAGTCGAAGTACATCTGGATATAGTCGCGCTGGTTTTCGTCGTCCTGTACAAACGGGTTCATCAGCGTGTGGCGCAGGATGACCAGACGGTCGGTTTCCTCAGCGTCCAGATCATCGGCGTCGCGATCCAGGCCGAGCGATTGCAGGATGCGATCATAGTCGTCACTGCCCAGACGGTCGGCGTGCAGGGTGGTGATCGATCCGAAAAACGGCCGCGACGGCAGCGGTGTGGCCGGGTCGCTGCTGAGCAGCCGGTACAGGCGGCGGATGAAGCGGTTCATCGTGGCAATCGAGCGGTTGCCGAGCGGGTTCAGCGCCAGGCAGACCAAGTTGCTGTCCGGTGCATAGGGCAGGACCACGCGAAGTCGCAGCGATTGTGCGGCAGCGAAGCGTTCCGCACTCGCCTGGAAGTGTTCGCTGGCGCGGATGCTCTCGGCCGGCAGGCGGCCGAAATGGGCGTAGTCGAGCGGCAGCACACGATGGCTGACATAGACCGCGGCGGCGATCGCGCCGGACTTGGAACCCTCGGGGATGTATCGGCCGAGCTGCCGGAAGCGGTCGAAATAGTTCTCCTGCGGGCCGCTGTCGAACACGTAGTCGGCGTCCTCGGCAAGCAGGGCGACGGCGCGCTGGTCGCGGCACACAAAGGCGCCGGCGCCATACGGGATATAGCCCAGCTTGTGCGGATCGACGGTGATCGAATCGACCTGGCCCAGGGCGGCGAAGGCGGCGTGGGTGGCGGCCGAGGGGAAGCGACTGAACTCGCGTTGCATCGCGGCAAGATCGCGCAGGCTGCCATCGGGATGACGGAACAGGGTGGCAAGATAGCCGCCCCAGGCGGCGTCGATATGCACGGCAAAACCGAGGCCGGTCGCGGCGAAGCGTTCGCGCAG
>JBFXKH010000209.1:0-3433 GCA_050173995.1 Lysobacterales bacterium
CCGATCTGCATGCGCCCATGTTGCACGACGACCGCAAGCCAAGAGCGCGCTTCGTCGCCAACCAGCACAAATACGCCCGCCTGGAAGCCGCCTGGCTGAAGCGGCAACGCTTCGCCGACCTGCGCTGGGCCGACCGCGTCCGTCGCCTGATCGTGATCGCGCCCTGGCTGGCGCCGCTGATGGCCTACACCCTGCGCGGCGTCTGGCGCGACGGTCGCGCCGGTCTCAAGTATGTCGGCGAGCGCGCCCTGGCCGAAACCCTGATCGCCCGCGAGCTGCTGCGGCGCCGATGAGACTCGGCTATAGAAGGAGCAGTCGTGTGGGAGCTACGGCACGTCGCGACTGGGCTATCGAAGGGGCAGTTGTGTGGGAGCGACGGCACGTCGCGACTTCGCTATCGAAGGAGCAGTCGTGTGGGAGCGACGGCACGTCGCGACTTCGCTCTCACAGGCGCAGTCGTGTGGGAGCGACGGCACGTCGCGACTGGGCTATCGAAGGAGCAGTCGTGTGGGAGCGACGGCACGTCGCGACTCGGCTATCGAAGAAGCAGTCGTGTGGGAGCGACGGCACGTCGCGACTTCGCTATCGAAGGAGCAGTCGCGACGTTCCGTCGCTCCCACAACAGCCGCTCCCACAACAGCCGCTCTCACCTCAGCCGCTCCCACAGTTTCCGCCGCTTGACCCGATCCACCAACGGTATGTTTGAAGAGAGGTTCCGATGATTGTTCTGGGCTTGAATGCATTCCATGCCGACGCCGCGGCGGCCTTGGTGGTCGATGGCGAGGTGGTCGCGGCAGCGGAGGAAGAGCGCTTCCGGCGGATCAAGCACTGGGCCGGGTTTCCCTCCGAGGCGGTGGCCTATTGTCTTGCCGAGGCCGGCATCGGACTGGCCGAGGTGAACCATGTCGCGGTCAATTCCGATCCGCGTGCGGCCTGGGGGCGACGCCTTTTGCAGGTGTTGAAGCGACCGCCCACGCCGGCACTGCTGGTCGATCGTCTGCGCAATCGCGCGCGGCGGCGCAATGCCATGGACGAATTGGCGATCGCTTTCCCTGGGGCTGGCTTGCGTGCGCGCTTGCACCAGGTGCCGCACCATCTGGCGCATCTGGCCTCGGCGTTCTATGTCAGCCCGTTCGATCGGGCGATCGCGGTTTCGGTCGATGGCGCTGGTGACTTTGCCACCGGTGCCTGGGGCCTCGGCCAGGGCGATGCGCTCACGCTGGACCAGCAGGTGTGGTTTCCGCATTCGTTGGGGATTTTCTATCAGGCGATGACCCAGTACCTGGGCTTTCCGCATTACGGCGACGAATACAAGGTGATGGGGCTCGCACCCTACGGCGAGCCGCACTACGTGGAAGCGATCTCGCGGCTGGTCCAGGTCGGACGCGATGGCGACTATCGCCTGGATACTTCGTACTTTCGCCATGAACGCGAGCGCATCGTGTTCGAATGGGAGCAGGGTGTACCGAAATTCGAGTCGCTGTTCAGCGACAAGTTGGTGACCTTGTTGGGCCAGGCACGGACAGCAGAGCAACCGCTGGATCAGCGCCACAAGGACATCGCGCGTTCGGTCCAGGTGGTATTCGAGAATGCCTATCTGGGCCTGCTTACCCGCCTGTCCGATCGCTACGGTATCCGCCAATTGGCGATCGCCGGCGGCTGCGCGCAGAACTCGGTGGCCAATGGCCGGATCGTCCAGCAGACGCCGATCGAATCGGTCTACGTGGCCGCCGCCGGCTACGACGCCGGTGGCGCACTCGGCGCCGCGCTGGAAGTCGCCCATCGCCAGGGTGCCCGCCGCGCCGCGCCGCTGTTGCATGCGCAGTTGGGGCCGGGTTTCGACGATGCCGAGATCGCCGCGCTGCTTGCCGTCGAACAGGCGCGGATCGACGTCGAGGGCGTGCGGATCGAACGCATCACCGATCGCGCCTTGCTGGATGCGCGCGTGGTCGATTGCATGATCGACGGCGGTGTGGTCGGCTGGTTTCAGGGACGGATGGAGTGGGGGCCGCGCGCGCTCGGGCAGCGATCGATCCTGGCCGATCCGCGTCGCGGCGATATGAAGGAAATCCTCAACCGCAAGATCAAGCGCCGCGAATCGTTCCGGCCGTTCGCGCCCTCGGTGCTGCGCGAACAAGTCGACGCCTGGTTCAGCGAGGACGCCGATGTGCCGTTCATGGGCCAGGTCTTTCCGATCCGCCCGGAACAGCGCGAGCGCATCCCGGCGGTCTGCCATGTCGATGGCAGTGGCCGCCTGCAGACCGTTACCCGCGAACACAATCCCCGCTACCACGCGCTGATCGAAACCTTCTTCCAGCGCACCGGCGTACCGATGCTGCTCAACACCTCGTTCAACGAAAACGAACCGATCGTCTGCCGCCCGGAAGAAGCCCTGAACTGCTTCTTGCGCACCCGCATGGACATGCTGGTGCTAGGCGAACACCTGCTCTGGCGCAACACCGACTGAGTGCGGAATGTAGGGTGGATGGGTGGTACTTATCCACCACACATCCGTCGCCCCGCGAACGCCGGGGTCCAGCGCTGGGAGCGCCGAGCACCAGCTCGGCATGGGTCGGCATGGTGGATGCGCGAACCCGGGCCGGGGTAGCGCCGGCCCGCTACCAGGGTATAACATCGTTGCAACGTCAATCCCGAACAAGGTTTCGATCATGCGCATCGCCATTCGTCGCATCGGCAATTCCCTGGGTGTGATCATCCCGCGTCCGGTACTGGGTCAGGCTGGCCTGGAAGACGAGGTCGAACTGACCGTAGTGGACGACGCGCTCATCCTGCGCAAGCCGCGGCCGCGGCCGCGCAAGGGCTGGGCTGCGGCCAGCGCCAGAATCGCTGCCAGCGGCGACGACGCCCTGGTGATGCCCGAGTTTGCCAACGAAGCCGACCAGGAGTTGATCTGGTGAACCCGGTGGTCCGTGGCGAAATCTGGCGGGTGCAGCTCGATCCGACCCTGGGCAGCGAGATCAACAAGACCCGCCCGTGCGTAGTGATATCGCCGCCAGAAATGCACGATCTACTGCGCACCGTGATCGTGGCGCCGATGACCACCGGCAGCCGGCCTGCGCCTTACCGCATCGGCGTTACCCACGCCGGCAAACGCGGATTGATCCTGCTCGACCAGATTCGCGCCACCGACAAGCAGCGGCTGATCCAACGCCTGGGTGCCTTGCGTGCGGCGACCTTGAACGCGGTATTGGCAACCCTGCAGGAGCAGTTCGCGGAATAGCAAGCGCAGCGGAAAGTAGCCCGGATGAAGCGCAGCGGGCTTTCAACAGCGAAGCTGGTCATCCGGCGAATCAAGCGGAAGTATCCCAGTCGATCGGAAGTAGGGTGGATAAGCGCAGCGCATCCACCGTCGCTAACGTAGCGAAAGTCGCGACGTGCCGTCGCTCCCACAAAAGGCGGCGTCGCTTTTTGG
>JBFXKH010000210.1:0-3429 GCA_050173995.1 Lysobacterales bacterium
ACTGTCTGTCGCGCGGCATCGGCGCCGAAGACGCGGTCTCGATGATCGTCGATGGTTTCTGCCGCCAGTTGTTCCGCGAACTGCCGATGGAATTCGCGGTCGAGGCGCGCAAACTACTCGAAGTGTCGCTGGAAGGAGCAATTGGGTGAGCCGGGGCTTTCGCGGGCCGGATGCGCTGCACCAGGGACGGTTGCTTGCGGCGGTGTTGGGGCGGCATGCGTTGAATCGCATCCCGCCCCGGCGAACGACCGGCCAGGATGGCCGGGCCGGATGCGCTGCACCAGGGACGGTTGCTTGCGGGATGGCCGCTTGGGCTTTCGCGGGATGGGTTGAAGCGGTATCTGAGGTAGCCCTGTGCGCGGCGGGTGGCGCGGCAGCTAGACAAAGAGGTGTGTCGATGACTGAACCTATCGAGAAGAGTTTCGAACTGCGCCGCTTCACCCTGGGCGAGGAACCGTCGATGGTCGAGGAATATCGGCAGCACAGTCCCGCGCAACGACTGGCGGCCTGGCTCGAATTGCGACATGGCTTGCTGGAGAACCCCGATGGAACTGAGCAAAGACTGGCGAGAGTTTTTAGCGTTGCTCGAATCGGCTGAAGTCCGCTATCTGGTGGTCGGTGGTTTGGCGGTGGTTGCCCATGGCTATGTGCGGATGACCGGGGATATCGATTTCTGGATTGCCACCGACGCCGACAATGCGGGTCGGGTCGCCACGGTGATCGCCGAGTTTGGTTTTCACGAAGCCGGACTGAAGCCCGCGGATTTCATGACCCCGAACCAGGTTTTCATGTTCGGGCGGCCACCGCAGCGGATCGATCTGCTTACCTCCATCTCCGGCTGCGAGTTCGAAGACTGCTTCGCCCGCCGCATCACGATTGCCCTGGGCGGTGTGCAAGTGCCGTTCCTATCGCTGCCCGATCTATTGACCAACAAGCGCGCCACAGGGCGCCTCAAGGATATGGCCGACGTCGAAGAATTCGAGCGCGCCGGGCTCGCCTGAGCGCTTTTTCCAACACCCCATGCGAATCGAAAATATGCTCAAGATCGACAATTTGCACGTCAGCGTCGCCGGCAAGGAAATTTTGAAGGGCCTCACGCTGGAACTGAAGGCGGGCGAAGTCCACGCGCTGATGGGTCCGAACGGTGCCGGCAAGTCCACGCTCGGCTACGCCCTGGCCGGGCGCGCTGGCTATGAGGTCAGCGCCGGATCGATCGAATTCAACGGCGCCGACCTGCTCGCGCTTACGCCCGAGGCGCGCGCCGCGGCCGGGGTGTTTCTGGCCTTTCAGTATCCGGTCGAGATCCCCGGCGTGAACAACACCTATTTCCTGCGCGCTGCCTACAACGCCCAGCGCCGCGCGCGCGGCGAGCCCGAACTCGACGCGCTCGGTTTCCTCAAGCGCGTGCGCGAGAAACTGAAGGTGCTGCACCTGAAGGAAGACCTGCTCAACCGCGCGGTCAACGAAGGCTTTTCCGGCGGCGAGAAGAAGCGCAACGAAATCTTCCAGATGGCCCTGCTCGAACCGGCGCTGGCGGTGCTCGACGAAACCGATTCGGGTCTGGACATCGACGCCCTGCGCCTGGTCGCCGATGGGGTCAACGCGCTGCGCAGTAGCGAGCGCAGTTTTCTGGTGATCACCCACTACCAGCGGCTGCTCGACTACATCGTGCCGGACGTGGTGCATGTGCTCGACGAGGGCCGGATCGTGGCCAGCGGCGACAAGGACCTGGCGCTCAAGCTGGAACAGCAGGGCTATGCCTGGCTGAAGGACCGCCGCCGCGAGGAACAGCGGGTATTCGCGGCATGAGCCTGCTCGATACCCTGCTCGCGGCACCGCTGCCGGAGGATGCGCTGTTACCGCTACGCCGCGCCGGGCAGCAGCGGTTGCGCGCCCTGGGCTTGCCCGGAGCGCGTGACGAGGCCTGGCGCTATACGCCCTTGCGTGCCCTGCAGGCGCGGCGTTTCGAAGACAGCGATCGGCTGCCGGCGGGTGGGCAGGACCTGGCAGCATCGCTGTTGGAACGGCTGGCCGCGGCCGGGCCGCGGCTGGTGTTCGTCAATGGCGAATTGCGGGCGAATCTGTCCGATCTTGCCCGGCTGCCGACCGGACTGACGGTCAGCCCGGGATTGCCCGGCAGCGACCCGACGCCGGAACGCAGCGATCGGGCCAACGCCTTCGTCGCGGCCAATCTGGCGCTGGCCGGGCAGGGCGCACGGATCGAAGTGGCGGCCGGCGCGCGTATCAGCGAGCCGCTGTCGGTGTTCTGGATCGACCAGGCCTGCGGCCGCGATCGGCTCGGTCACGCGCGGATCGAAATCGCACTGGGCGCCGGATCGATGTTGCATCTGGAAGAACGACGACTGGCCGATCCGGCCGGCAGCCCCGATGCGCCGCTCTACAACCGGGTTGCGGAAGTTGCAGTGGCCGCCGACGCGCAGTTTTTCCATCGGCTGTTCAGCGCCGCCGCGGAACACGCGAGCGTGATCGCGCATAGCCATTATCGACTGGCCGAGCGGGCCGCGGTCGAGCATTTCGAACTCTGCCCCGGCGCCGCGCTTTATCGCCACGCGCTGGACGTGGCACTGGCCGGCGCCGGCGCGCGTTTCCGTTCCGGCGGCGTGCAGGCGCCAAGCGCGCGGCGCCACGCCGAGATCGCGATCGACGTGCAGCACCAGGCCGAAGACAGCAGCTGCGAGCTGGTCTGGCGCGGACTGGCCGAAGGTCGCGGCCGGCTCGCCTTCGGCGGGCGTCTGGTGATCGCCGCCGGTGCCGACGGCAGCGACGCGCGCCTGAGCAACAAGAACCTGCTGCTGTCCGCCGATGCCGAGATCGACACCCGGCCGGTGCTGGAAATCCATGCCGACGAAGTCAAGGCCGCGCACGGTGCCACGGTCGGCAGCCTGGACGAAACCGCGCTGTTCTATCTGCGCTCGCGCGGCCTGCCCGAGCCGGCGGCGCGGGCGCTGCTGACCCGGGCGTTTGCGTTCGAGGCGCTGGCCGTGGTCGAAGATGCGACAATGCGCGCCCGCATCGAAGCCGAACTGCCCGAACTGCTGCCCGGCCTGGCCGAATTGGGCTGAATGGCCGGCCGGCGCCGGATTGCCAGTTCGACCCGTACCGCCCACACCACCGATGAGCACCATGACCACTGAACTCGATATCGCGGCGATCCGCGCCGAACTGCCGCAGCTCTCCCGGCTGATCCATGGCAAGCCGCTGGTTTATTTCGACAACGCCAACACCGCGCAACGGCCGCAGTGTGTGATCGATGCGGTCGATCGCTACTACCGCGAGTTCAATGCCAATGTCTCGCGTGCCGTGCATACCCTGGGCAGCGAGGCCACGGTCAATTACGAGGCGGTGCGCGACAAGCTGGCCGGGTTCATCAACGCCGGCCGGCGCGAACAGATCGTTTTCACCAGCGGC
>JBFXKH010000211.1:0-3415 GCA_050173995.1 Lysobacterales bacterium
CGGTGCCGACGGCCGCAGTGCGCCCTGGGTGGTGTGTGGCGACGGCGATCCGATCATCGAGATCTGGATCGAGGATTTCGACGACGAGCATCCGTTGCGGTCGAGCTATCCGGAAGCGGTCTGGCAAACCCGGATTGGCGAGTCCGACTCGGCGGCGCAGGCGATGCTGGTCGCGGCGGGCCTGGCGCACGCCTGCGAAGGCTGGGTCTGCGATCCCCAAGCTTGCCACGACGACCCGCCGATCAAGGCGAAATTACCGCAGCCGTTCGCCGCGGCCGCCGACCGCGAACACAGCGTCTACGACCCCGAATTCGCCAGAGCCATCGCCGGTGCGCTCGCGGCGTTGGGGGTTTGACCGTTTGGGCTCTCGGTCACCCGTCGCTACTACGTACCGGCCAGCGGCGGCTATGTGCGGGTGCTGGAGTCGTTCGGCAATGAGACGGCGGCCGCTATCGCCGTGCCGTTGCGCCTGGCCGGACGTTTTGCCGATCCGGCCCCGGCGCTGAGCGCATCGATCCCGGCCGGAGCCTGGTGGCTGCAAAGCGCCGCGAGCAGCGGCGATGCCATCGCCTATGTGCTGAGCGGCACGGCCAGCGGTCCGCCGGACCAGTTGGATTTTGCCGATGGCCAACGGCGCTTCGGTTGGGGCTTCGACCTGGACATCGCGGCCGGCGCGACCGAGCGCTATCTCTACTTCCTGGTGCCGCGCGGCGTCGATGCGGCCGCGGCCGCGGCCCAGGCCGAGGCGCTCAGCCAACAGACCCAAGCCGGCATGTTCGATGGCCTGAGTGCCGAAGAACGCGCCGAGATCCAGAACTTTGAGGTGCCCGCGCCATGAACCCGAAGTCAGATCCCATCGTGACCCGCAACGCGGATAGCGCGAAGACCGACCGCACCAGCCAGGCAAGGCATCGCCCAGCCGTGGCGATCCAAAGCGCCGCCAGCGACCAGCGATCGCGCCGCCTGGCAGCCGGCCGCGACGATGCCAGCAACTGCGGTCGCGGACTCGGACGTGGACGCGGGCCACGCTGGGCGCTGCTTGCCGTCGGCTGGTTCGCGGCCAGTCTGGTGGCGGCAGCAGCCCCGCCAGCGAACGACCGCAACGCCCCCCGCCCGATGGCGCCGATGCCGGCACCGATAGCGCAGGCGGAGCGCGTTCCGGTCGCCGACAGCGGGTCGCGGGCGGTTGCGGGCGCAGCCCACCACGCCTTCGATCCGGCGGCGCTGCGCCGTCTGCCGGTTGGCAGCGCGAGCGGCGCCACGCTGCCCTTGCTGGAAGTATTGCCAAGGCGCCGCAGCGTGTTGATCCTGATCGACCCGGACGCACTATCCAGCCAACAGTGGTTGCGGGCGCTCCAAGCCAGCGGCTACCGCGGCTACGGCGCGCTGGTGTTGGTGCTGGATCGGTCGACAGCGTCTGCCCCGATCGATGCCGAAGCACGCCCACCGGCATCGCCAAAGCAGGCCGCGTTGCTGCGGCAACTGCCCGAAGCGATCTGGCTACACAGCCAGGCCGGCCCGGCGCTCGCCCAGCTACAGGTCGCCGGCACCCCGCAGGCGATCGGCTTCGATGCCAAGCAGCAACTGCGCTGGCGGCAATCGCCGACGCAGGGCGATGCCGAACAATTGACCTTGCGCCTGCTCGATTGGGTGCTGCCACCCAAGTCCGCGCCAGTCAAAGCGGCCGCGCCATGATGCCGACCGCGCAGCAGCGCGCAGCAAGGCATCGCACATCGGCCAATGCCTGCGCCGATGCGGTTTTGCCCGCCCGATCCCCCTCGTCTTGTTTTGCAGTGAGTTTTTCCATGAATCAGCCGCGCCCTCGTTTTGCCCGCTTCGCCCTGATCCTCAGCCTGCTGGCAACGCCATTGCTGGCGCGGTCCGCCGATGCCCTGTTCGACAGTGGCTTCGAGGCCATGGCGCCGGGCAGCTTGTTGGCCGGTTCCTTGGCACCGCCGGACGGCAGCGTGTTGCCAGCCGATGCGATTCCCGTGATCGCCGCGCAGTTCATTCCGCCCGCGGCGGGGCCAGCGGCGATCGTGCTGCGGGTCGATGGGGTGGATGTCACCGCCCTGGCCGAATTGCAGCCGGATCGCCTGCGCTACACCCCCGCCAGTGTGCTGCCGGAAGGTCCGCATCAAGTCGAAGTGACGATCGGCACGGCGCCGGATGCACTCACCAGCCAGTGGGCGTTCACCACCGCGACCGCGCCGGAGATTCGTGGCCAGACGCCGTATTTTGCGGTGGTCGCGCCGGGCGATCCGGTCGACATACGGGCAAGCTACAGCGATCTGGGGTCGGGAATCGATGCCGCCAGCGTGCAGTTGTTCGAAGACCAGGTGGCGGTCACCACCGATGCGACGGTCGATACCGACGCGATCCACTATGTCCGTGCCACCCCCCTACGCGCCGGGCGAACACGCGATCCGCTTGTTGGTCAGCGATCTGTCCGGTAACCAGACGATCAGCGAATGGTCGTTCACCGTCGGCGTGGCGCCGGAATTGTTCGATCCCGCGCCGGAGAACAATCAGTTGCTGCCATTTGCTAGCGTGCCGGTGCTTACCTTGCAGTACCGCAGCGCGGATGCCGCGCTGGACCCGGCCAGTCTGCGCTTTTATCTGGATGCCGAAGACATCAGCGGTCAGGCGACGGTCACCGCTAGCGATCCGACCCAGGGGACGATCGCGGTGCAACTGGCGCAGGCGCTGGCGGCGGGTACGCACGATGTCTATGTCGAAGTGGCCAATGCGGCGGCGATCTACAACTTCGCCGAGTGGAGTTTCCAGGTGGATGACGAGCGCCTGTATGGGCTGACCATCCGTACCCCGGACGACCAGGCGGTGCTGTTCGACCCCGAGGTGGCGGTGACCGTCGCGGTGCAATCGAACCGCGATTTTCCGCAAACGGTGCTGGTCAACGGCGAGCGTGCCCGCTTCCAGTCGCAGAGCGAAGGCGAAGCGATCTACGCGGCGACGGTGACCCTGCAGCCGGGCCTGAACACGCTCTCCGCCAGTGCGAGTTTCGCCGATGGCAGCAGCCGCAGTGACCTGCGCCACGTGACCTACGAAGCGCCGCCCCAGGTGAGCATTCTCAGCCCGGTGGATTTTGCCACCCTGGGTCCGGCGCTACCGGCGACCGCTGGCGGGCGCGCGATTGCGGTCGAGGGTACGGTCAGTCGCCCGGTGGTCGGCGTCAGCGTCAACCAGCAGGCCGCGCAGCTTGCCGCCGATGGCCGGAGCTTCAGCCTCGATCCGTTCCTGCTGCACGAGGGCGATAACCTGCTCAGTGTGGTGGCGACCGATACCTTCGGCCGTACCGGCAGCGCCAGTGTCGCGGTCTATGTCGATCAGACCGCACCGCTACTCGGCATTGAGAGCCCGAGCGCGGACGCGGTGACATCGAGCGCGCGGATCG
>JBFXKH010000212.1:0-3326 GCA_050173995.1 Lysobacterales bacterium
GATCCCGGGCTGGCGCCGTGGCCGATCGACCGCATCCGCCAGGCCGCCCACGATCCGCGCATCGGCATCGATCTGGGCGAGTGGATCGTGGCCAACGCGCAACGGGAATTCGCCAGCGTCATCAAGTACCAAAACCGCGCCAGCCATCTGTCGCTGCTGATCGCGTTGGATGGCCACCACCTGCATCACCCGGAATTGCTGCCGCGGCTGCGCACGCTGCTCGACCAACTCGGTCTGGCCGCGGTCAACCTGACCTTGTCCATCACCGAGGAAAGCCTGGCCGAACGCCATGCCGAGGCGATCGGCGGCCTGCGCGGCCTGAGCGCCTTGGGCGTGCGGCTGGCGCTGGCCGAATTCGGCGGCCGCGCCTCGTCATTGGCCGCACTGCACGAAAACCTGTTCGACACCTTGATCCTGAGCGGCCAGCTGGTGCGCTCGCTCACACCGAACTCGCGTGCAACCGCCCTGGTACGCGGTGTTATCGCGCTCGGCGAGGGCTTGGGTACGCAAGTGATCGCAAGTGGCGTGGACAACCCACCGGCCCGCGAACTGCTGGCCGAACTCGGCTGTCTGTATGGCGTCGGCGACGCCCTCGCACCGGCTATGCCTGTGCAACATCTGTTGCCTTGGCTGGGCAGCCGGCTCGCCCCAGGCGACGAAAAATGAATGGTCCGGCGACCCAGCGGGTCGCCGCTACGGCCACCACCAGGCCATGGCGAACAGGGCGAGCATGCTGAAGGCCAGCGCGACCCGCACCGCAGTCGCAACCAGCATGCCGATCGAGGCGCCTGCCCCAGCCTTGAGCGAACCGCGCAACTCCCGGGTATTGAGCCATTCCAGCGCCAGCGCGCCCACAAACGGGCCGACGAACAACCCGATCGGCGCAAAAAACAGGCCGACCACGGTGCCGAGCGCGGCGCCGGCAAAGGCCCAGCCGCTGGCACCGGCGATGCGCGCGCCGAACGCGCTCGCCGCCAGATCGACCGCAATCGACAGTGCGGTCAACAAACCGAGCACGGCCACCGTCCAAGCGCTGATCTCGCGGAACTCGCCGACCCAGGCGGCCAACGCCAGCCCGGCAAACACCAGCGGTACCCCAGGCAGCGCCGGCAGCAAGGTGCCGAGCACGCCGATCAGGGTGAGTACGGCGGCGGCGATGTACCAGAACGTATTCGACATCGGGGAGCTTCCAGTAAGCTGATGCCGCCAAAACCAGCGGATGCAAGGGATGAATGCCGACAGTGTGCCGGAAAACCCGAATGGCGGGAGCTACCACCACCGCGGTGGTTGCCACTGCGGTCGGGTACGCTTCGAAGCGCTCGGCCCACGCGCACTCGCGGTGCTGGACTGCAATTGTTCGATCTGCCGGATGAGCGGTTACCTGCACTGGATCGTCGCCGCCGGGCAGGTCCGGCTGCTGTCCGGCGCCGACGATCTGCACAGCTATCGGTTCGGCAGCGGCATTGCCCAACACCAGTTCTGCCGCCACTGCGGTATCAAGGCATTCTATGTACCGCGCTCGCATCCGGATGGCATCGACATCAACGTCCGCTGCCTGGACGATGACCCCGAACGCGAACTGATTATCAGCGCTTTCGATGGCCGCAACTGGGAACAGAACGTCGGCCGTATCCAGCACTGACCACTACCCGGGAGATTTACGATGAGTTTGCACGGAAAAACCCTATTCATCACCGGCGCCTCACGCGGCATCGGCCTGGCGATCGCGCTGCGCGCGGCGCGCGATGGCGCCAATATCGCGATCGCTGCCAAAAGCGATGTCGCCAACCCGAAACTACCCGGCACCATCCACAGCGCCGCACGCGAGATCGAAGCGGCCGGTGGGCGCGCGCTCGCGCTGCGCTGCGATATCCGCGAGGAAGCCGAGGTGCAGGCCGCGGTAGCGGCCACCGTCGAGCGCTTCGGCGGCATCGACATTCTGGTCAACAATGCCAGCGCAATCTGGCTGCGCGGCACTGCCGACACGCCGATCAAGCGCTTCGACCTGATGTTTGGGGTCAATGTCCGCGGCACGTTTCTGTGTTCGCAGGCCTGCCTGCCGCACTTACAGCAGGCCAGCAATCCGCATATCCTGACCCTGGCGCCGCCACCCACGCTGAATCCGAAGTGGTTCGCCCCGCACGTCGCCTACACCATCGCCAAGACCGGCATGAGCCTGTGCGCGCTGGGCATGGCCGCCGAGTTCGCGCCGCTCGGCATCGCCGTCAATACGCTGTGGCCGCGCACGGTGATCGCCACCTCGGCGGTGCAGATGATTCCCGGCATTGAGCCCGGACGTTGTCGCAAACCCGAGATCGTCGCCGACGCCGCCCACGCCATCCTGGTCCAGAACAGCCGAAGCCTGAGCGGCCGTTTTCTGATCGACGAAGACGTGCTGCGCGATGCTGGTGTCAGCGATTTCGAGCCCTATTCGATGCAGCCGGGCAGCGCCCTGCACCCGGATCTGTTTCTCGATTGAGCGGGTTGGGTGGTTGGTAGCCCGGATGAAGCGTAGCGGAATCCGGGAGAATCTGGCCGAAAGTTGAATCCGACCGAGAGTCGCCCGGATGAAGCGCGACGGCGCTCAACAGCGGAGCTCGTTAATCCGGGGGATCGACTACTCGCTCATCATCGCCGCTGGTTATCCGGGACCTTCCCGACCCGATGCGGCCGGCCGGACTCGCGAGGTACCGCGCTATCGACCGAACATCCCGGATTGACCAGCTCCGCTGTTGAGAGCCGCTGCGCTTCATCCGGGCTACTTCCTCGATTGAGCGGGTTGGCGATATTCGCAAGGGCGACCCAGCGGGTCGCCCCTACACCCTGGTCACCGTTCGTCCGCCCCAATCAGCGCGGCGGCGCGTCCGGCTGGTTTTCCGGGCGCGCCTGCTCGAAGGCCGGCAGGGACAGGCAATGGGTCTCGATCCGCGCCATGGTCGGGAACGGCGTCATGTCCACCGACCAGCGCCGGGCGTTGTAAATTTGCGGAACCAGACAGCAATCGGCGATGGTCGGCAAGTCGCCCTCGCAGAAATCGCCGGTCGATGGGTTGTTCAGTAGTTGTTCTTCGAGCGACTCGAAGCCACGGGTGATCCAGTGGCTGACCCAGTGCTCGCGCTCGATCTTGGGCATCCCGCCTTCCTGTTCCAGATAATCGAGCACGCGCAGATTGTTCAGCGGGTGGATATCGCAGGCAATCTGCAGAGCCAAAGACCGGGCACGGGCGCGCTCGCGCGAGGTGGTCGGCAGCAAGCTCGGGCCGGCGTACATTTCCTCGATGTATTCGATAATGGCGAGCGACTGCCGGATCACCCGACCGCCGTCGA
>JBFXKH010000213.1:0-3200 GCA_050173995.1 Lysobacterales bacterium
GCGACCAGGGCGCCGACGAACTGGAGTTTTACGACATCGGCGCCAGTCCGGCCGGGCGCAGCGTCGATCTGACCTGGATCGAACGGGTGTCGCGGCTGCTGGATATTCCGTTCTGCGTGGCCGGCGGCATTGATAATGTCGCCACCGCCCGGCGCATCCTGCACGCCGGTGCCGACAAGGTTTCGGTCAATTCTCCGGCGATCGCCCGGCCGGCATTGATCGACGAACTGGCCGCCGAGTTCGGCGTGCAGTGCGTGGTGGTCGGCATCGACAGCCAGTGGCAGGATGGTCAGTGGCTGATCCATCAGTACACCGGCGATCCCGATCGCTCTCGCGCGGTGCCGCGGACCACGCTCGACTGGGTGGCCGAGGTGGTGGCACGCGGTGCCGGCGAAATCGTGCTGAACTGTATGCGCGCCGACGGCACCCGTGCCGGTTACGATATCGAACAGTTGCGGGCGGTGCGCGCGATCTGCCCGCTGCCGCTGATCGCTTCCGGCGGTGCCGGCTGCCGCGAACATTTCCTGCAGGTGTTCCGCGAGGCCGACGTCGATGGTGCGCTGGCCGCCAGTGTGTTCCATCAGGGCACGATCCGCATTCCCGAACTGAAGTCCTGGCTCGCCGACCAGGGCGTGGCGATCCGACCATGAACATCGATAGCGATTCGCTGGATTGGAACAAGAGCGCCGGCCTGTTGCCGGCGATCGTGCAGCACGCCGACAGCGGCCAGGTGCTGATGCTCGGCTACATGAACCGCGAGGCGCTGGATCACACCCTGGCCAGCGCTCGCGTCACCTTTTTCAGCCGCAGCCGCGGGCGTTTGTGGATCAAGGGAGAGACCTCGGGCAACACCCTGGAACTGGTCGACCTCAGTGCCGACTGCGACAACGACAGCCTGCTGGTGTTGGCCCGCCCGCACGGTCCGACCTGTCACCGTGGCACGCCGAGTTGTTTCGATCCGCTCACCCCACCCTTGGCCGGCGAATTGGCGCTGCTCGATCAGACCATCGCCCAGCGCCTGCGCGAGCTGCCCGAGGGCAGCTATACCAGCCGCTTGGTCCAGGCCGGCACCCTGCGCGTCGCCCAGAAGGTGGGCGAAGAAGGCGTCGAAGTGGCCCTGGCCGGCGCCGCCCAATCGGAATCCGCCCTGGTCGCGGAGTCCGCCGACCTGCTCTACCACCTGGGCGTCTTGCTGGCGATGCGCGGCCGGAGCCTGGCCGATGTGCTCGCCCAACTGCGCCAACGTCGGGAGGCCGCCACTTGAGCGCCTGGCCCACCCTGGATGGCGCCGCGCCGAAGATCATCGCCCACCGTGGCGCCTCCGGACTGCGCCCGGAACATACCCTGCCCGCTTACCGGCTGGCGATCGCGCAGGGCGCCGATATCATCGAACCGGATCTGGTGCCGAGTCTGGATGGCGTGCTGTTCGCCCGCCACGAACGTGGCCTGGGGCATAGCACCGATATCGCCCGCCGCCCGGAATTCGCGGCGCAGGTCCAGATGCTGGACGACGGCCGCAAGGACTGGTTGGCGGAACGTCTGAACAGCCGCGAGATCGAGCAACTGCGCGCATTGCAGCCCTTCCCCGGCCGCGATCCGGGCTTCGACGCTCAGTTCGGCATTCCCCGATTCGACCAGGTGATCGCGCTGGCCCGCGAACAATGGACTCAGGGCCACCCGCTCGGCGTCTACCCGGAAATCAAGCACCCGAACGAATTGCGCGACGCCGGCATCGACGCCACCGGCCTGCTGATCGCGGCCCTGCGGCAACTGGCGGTGACCGGCAGCGACAGCCCGGTCTGGGTGCAGTGCTTCGAACGCTGGCCACTGCAACGGGTCAAGCAGGACTGCGGCAATCCGGTGTTCGCCCTGTTCGAGGCCGAAGCAATCGGCGCGGGCGACTGGTTGCGCCGACTGCGTCAGCTCGCACCCTGGCTGGATGGTGTAGCCCTGCCCAAGGCCGCCCTGATCGGTCCGCAAGGAGATCCGGATCTCACCGTTCAGGCCCACGATCTGGGCTGGCAAGTCCACGTCTGGACGCTGCGCGACGACGCGGTCATGGCCGGTTTCGACACCGTCCAGCAGGAATATGCCGCCCTGTTCGAGCAAGGTGTCGACGCCCTGTTCTGCGACTTTCCCGACAGCGCCGTCGCCGCCCGCAATGCGTTCAGCGGGGCATGCGACGCCTGAGCTTGCCGCAACCAGCCGGCGCAAGCCTACTTCTCGACAAACGCACGCTCGAACACGTAATGCCCGGGGCTGCCGATGCGCGGCGATACCTGGAAGCCGCGGGCGTCGAGGATGCGGCGGAAATCGGCGAGCATGCCCGGGCTGCCGCAGATCATCGCGCGATCGCTGTCCGGGTTGAGTGCGGGCAGTCCGAGCGCACGGCTTACGTGATCCTGTTCGAGCAGGTCGGTGATGCGACCGTGGTTGACGAACGCCTCGCGGCTGACCGCCGGGTAGTACAGCAGCTTTTCGCCGATCGTCTCGCCCAGCAGTTCGTGATCGCGCAGTTCGTGGCTGACGTAATCGCGGTAGGCGAGATCGCGGGCCAGGCGCACGCCATGCACCACGATCACCCGTTCGAAGCGTTCGTAAGTCACCGGATCCTTGAGGATGGCCAGGAACGGCGCCAGGCCGGTGCCGGTGGCGAGCAGGTACAGATTACGCCCGGGCAGCAGGTCGCTGATCAACAGGGTGCCGGTCGGTTTGCGGCTGAGCAGCAGGGTGTCGCCCGGCTTGATGTGCTGCAGGCGCGAGGTCAGCGGACCGTCGGGCACCTTGATGCTGAAGAATTCGAGCTGCTCTTCCCAGTTGGCGCTGGCGATCGAATAGGCGCGCATCAGCGGCTTGCCATTGACCTCCAGGCCGATCATCACGAACTGACCGTTCTCGAAGCGAAAACCTTCGTCTCGGCTCAAGGTGAAGCTGAAGTAGGCGTCGGTCCAGTGTCGGACCGCGAGCACGGTTTCGGTAATGAACGGAGTCATGCGCGTCGGCAAGCGGCTATCGGCAGCCGCAAAGCATGCCAGATTAACATCGCCGTTGCTGGCGCAGGGAAAGTAGGGTGGATCGCCGTCGCCCCCGCGCACGCCGGGGCGACGGCTTTTTCCGTCCTCCGTCCTCTGGCCCCGATGCGCTGCGCTTATACACCCAACTTCCGTTGTACCGGTTGCGCTGCGTTTATCCACCCAACT
>JBFXKH010000214.1:0-3163 GCA_050173995.1 Lysobacterales bacterium
TCAAGGCGCGCAGCGCCGGAGCCGACACCGCCGAACCTTGCCCGCAACGGCCGTCGGGTCCGCGTCTGCGGCGCTTGGCCCGACCTACGTCCGGGCGCTCGGATTGACCCGAAGAAGTAGGTCGGCTCAAGGCGCGCAGCGCCGGAGCCGACACTGCCGAACCGTGCCCGCAACGGCCGTCGGGTCCACGCCTGCGGCGCTTGACCCGACCTACGTCCAGGCGCACGGATTGACCCGAAGCCTGCTGCCGCGGCATGCTCGCTCACGTCGTTGCGTTGGGGCTGGAAGCGGGCATGGATTATCGGCGTTACTACCGTGCAGGCGCTCTGGTCTTCATCACCTTGGTGACGCGCGGGCGTGCGCCGATCCTGCTTGCTCCGAACGTCCTTGGCGCCCTGCGGCGGGCCGTGGCGCAGGTGTCGCAGAAACATCCGTTCCGAACCCTTGCCTACGTGATCCTTGCTGACCACTGCCACTTGTTGTGGCGTATGCCGGAGGAAGATGGCGACTTTTCGCTGCGCGTGCGACTGATCAAACACTTCATGGCACGCCAGTCCGGCCTACCCCGACCCATTTGGCAGCAGCGCTTCTGGGACCACGTCATCCGCGATGAGCAGGATCTCCATCGACACCTGGACTACGTACATTTCAACCCGGTCAAACATGGCCATTGCCCTACCGCCGCCGACTGGCCGCATAGCTCATTCCGGTACTACCTGGGCAAACAGTGGTACCAACCCGATTGGGGTGCGGCAGACAGCGCCGAGCCCGCCCGATTTGGCGAATGAGCCCAACTCCGCCGCATGCCACCATCGGACTTTCGGCCCCACCCGACACCCCGGGCAACGGCCGTCGGGTCCGCGCCTGCGGCGCTTGACCCGACCTACGTCCGGGCGCTCGGATTGATCCGAAGAAGTAGGTCGGCTCAAGGCGCGCAGCGCCGGAGCCGACACCGCCGAACCTTGCCCGCAACGGCCGTCGGGTCCGCGCCTGCGGCGCTTGACCCGACCTACGTTTTATTCCATGCCGTCGGCGAACAACACGAAGCCGTTGTTGGTCGGGGCGCTGCCGGCGTTGAGGTACACCACGAAGCCATCGTGGTCCGAACTGCGCAGCGCGGTGCCCGGCACGGTTTCCTCGTTCAAGCGGGCATCCGAATTGCCACGACCATAGGCAATGCCCTCGAACCGCTGGGTGGCTGCATCGGACAGCAGCGCGTGGTCGAGTTCCTGCGGCACGCCCTGGAAATAAAACGAATAGCGTTCGTCCTCGGGCAGCGAGAACACCGCCTCGGCCAAGGCTGGCGACACGATCTGGCCATTGAACGGATTGTCGCAGCGCTCCGCCGGTGGGATGAACTCGATGCCGTATTCGCTGGCTGCCGGATCGGCGTCACCGCGGACGATGCCGAGCGTGTCGGCATAGCCGTCGGAGAACTGAAAGGCATTGAAATCGCCGACCAAGATCAACGGCCGCTCGGGGTTGGCGGTTTGATATGCCTGGGCTTCGCAAGCCAGGCCCACCGCCTGGCGCAACTTTTTCTGGCGCACGCGGTGGGCATTGACCTGGTCCGCGACCGGGCTTAGATCGTCGATACCGGAAAGGGAACGCAGATGGTTGTCGATCACCGTGAAATCCAGCGGCGGCGTGGTGAACAGGGCGGTCGCTTCGAGCAGGAACGAGGGCCGGTCGTTCAGGCGCGACTGGGTGATGCCATTGAACACCCAGGTATCTTCGGCGATCAGATGCTGGGTGGCATTGACCTGCACGCGGTCGGCGCGCACCAGAAATCCGACATTGATCCAGCCGAGATCATTGGTGAACGGTGCGATCACCGGCGTGTAGATGGGGCCGCCGTCGGTCACAATCTTGTCGGCCAGCAATTGCAGCGCCGATACATTGGGTTCGCCATTGGCGCAGACCGTGTCCGGCGTGCTGGCCTGTTCGGCTTCCTGCGCCGCGATCAGGTCGGGTGAACCGAGCACTTCGCGCACATAGCGCGAGAGCTTGTCGAGTTTGGTAACGACCCGCGGCAGATCGACCACTTCGTCGGCGTTGGGCCGGACCGGATCGTCGCAGCGGTCGAAAAAGCGCAGCATATTGAGTGAGCCGATGCGCAATTGATCGGCCGTGGCGGCAGCGGGCACCGTACCCGGGATCGGCGGCGCCGGGGCAAACACGTCGATCGTGTCCGGAAACAGTTCGTAGCCACCGAACTCGAATCCGAGCACGCCGGTGGCACTGAAGTGGCTGCCCGGCACTAGCATCGGATTGCCGAGCACCGGCAGGCCGGCGCCATCGACCAGACGATCCTGGTCGATCTCGAACACTTCCGGATTGCCGTCCCAGACCACATTGGCGAGTGGCGGGGCCGGCGGTGTCAGGCTGATCAGGTTCAGATTCTCGGTGGACGCAGCCTGCGTCATGCCAGCTTCGCGGAAGGCGCGGTGGCCGCTGGTGGTGATGTTGATTTCGGCCAACGGGTCGCCGCCAAAGCTCTGCATCGGCGCATTGGTCACGCCCTGGGTGGTCGTTACCCGCATCGCCTCCAGGCATTCGAAGTTTTGCGTGCTGACGAAGTCCGACGGCGTGAAGCTGCCGCCCACCGCAGCGCAGTAGGGCATGGTCGGCTCCGGTGACGGTATTGCATCGTCCAGCGCGAAGGGCGCCGGCAAGGCGCTACCCGAGCCGGTCACATTGACCACCAGGCCGGTGTCGATGAACTTGGTAACGCCGGTGTAGTTTGGGCCAGTGACAACCAGCGGCGCTTCGCTGATCGTACCGCTGACATCGACAATGTCGCCCACGGCCACGGTCGGCAGGCTGGAAGTGAACACGAACATCGCGTCGGAACTGGCCAGGTTGGCATCCGGGGTCGGATCCTGGATGAAGAACCCGTTGTTGACCAGGCCAGTGACCACCGCCCCGGTGACCGCCGCGTCGGTGTTGTTGAACGGGCTCTGGAAGCCGCTCCCCTGGATCTCGGCAATTTCGCGCTGGGCGATGCCATCGTCGTTGTTGATCGTGCCGGTCGCGCTCGACGGCGAGCCCAGGTTGAAATCCACGCCATCGACCAGGCTGACGGTAAAGGTCTCGCTGGCTTCCGGGTCGGGATCGCAGTTCACCAGCACGCTCGCCGTACCGGTGGTCTGGCCTTCGGCAA
>JBFXKH010000215.1:0-3005 GCA_050173995.1 Lysobacterales bacterium
ACCCCTCGATGATCCGGCGTTTCGGCCAGGTCGCTTCGATCAATAGCGTGAACCAGGCCTCCAGACCCGTGCGCAGATAGCTGCGCCCAGACCCCAGGAACAGGTTCTTGGCGAGTTGCTGGGTGAGCGTGCTGGCGCCGCGCGGACGCTTGCCGGCCTGCTGCATGGCCTTGCCAATCTCGGTCAGGTCGAAGCCGTGGTGTTCGGGAAAGCGCTGGTCCTCGGCGGCGACCACCGCCAAAGGCAAGTGCGCGGAAATGCGCGATAGTGGTCGCCAGCTCTGCTGCAGCACGAAGCCAGACTGGCCGGCGCCGCGCGCCTGCCAGTGCCGGGCCAGCATAAAGGCGCTGGTCGGCGGCGGCAGCCAGCGCAGCAGCAGGACCAGCAGCAAGCTGCCACCGACAAACACGGCCAGCAGCCACAGCGACAGACGCCGCAGCCGCGACCACAGGCTGCGCGCCGGCTTTTTAGATGATCGGCTCATGGCGGGATGGTATCCGGCGGCGACCCGCCAAGGTGCACCGGGCTTCCGTTCGAGCGCATAATCCTGGCCATGAACTCCACCGATCGACCCGATCCCAATAGCGATTGTCTGCGCCGCTTCGTGTTCGAAGGCGCCAATGTGCGCGGCGTGATTGTGCGGCTTGACGAGGCCTGGCGCCAGATTCAGCAGCGCAACCAGCATCCGCCGGCGATCCTTGAGGTGCTGGGCGAAATGACCGCGGCCAGCGCCCTGCTCGCTGGCGATATCCAGATGGCTGGGCATGTTTCGGTGCAGTTGTCCGGGCGCGGGGCGCTGCGCCTGGCGTTTGCCGAATGCCGCAGCGATGGCGACCTGCGCGCGATCGCCCGCGCCGAGGGCGACAGCGCCGCGCCACTTTCGCCCGAGCAGATGCACGGCGCGGTATTTGCGATCACCATCGATCGGCAGCCGCACGGCGCCCGCCATCAAGGCCTGGTGCCGACCGAGGGCGAACGCCTGGCGCAATTTCTGGAGGCCTATTTCACCCAGTCCGAGCAATTGCCGACCGCGATCTGGCTGTTCGCCGATGGCGAGCACGCCGCCGGACTGCTGTTGCAACAGGTGCCCGGCGCGGGCGGCCGGAGCGCGGCCGACGACGCGCTGACCTTCGAACACGCCTGCATCCTGGCGGCCACGGTCAGCGCCGCGGAAATGTATTCGCTGGATGCCGAACGTCTGCTCGGTCGCCTGTTTGCCGACGACGACCTGCGCCTGTACGACCCGGTCGCGCTGCGCTTCCAGTGCGCCTGTTCGCGCGAACGGGTGGCGGGCGTGCTGCGCGCACTCGGCCGCGACGAAGCGTTCGCCGCGCTGGACGACGATGGCTGGGTGACCGTCGATTGCGAGTTCTGCAACCAGCGTTACCGCTTCGACGCGGTCGATCTGGAGCAGGCCTTGCAGAGTGCCGTGCCGTTCACCGCCAGCGCTTCCCGCCAGTGATCGGCACGGCCGCGGCCAGGGCGGCGGCGATACTCCGTCCGGTTTACCGCCGATTCGCCGAAAATTGCGGGCAAAATCACATAAAACCGCGGTTTGTGGCCGCCATTCGGCTTATCAATCCGCAATAAAAGGTCTAGAATCCGGTCCAGGGCTTTAGCGACCCTTGTAAACCGGGAACCGCGGCCCGATCTCGAGGTCCATAGACCACCAAGACCATGAACCGCCCCGCCGCCCATCGCCTGCCCGCCCTGACCGCTGCCCTGTTGCTGGCCGCGGTCTGCGGTTTGGCGTCGGCGGATCCGGCCGAGACCGCCAGCACTCCGGTCGAACGGGCGCCGCATCTGCTGTGGTCGGCGCGCAGCCCCACGCCCAATCTGGTGTCCTCGCCGCTGCTGTCGGTGTTCGAGCGTCTGGATAGCCGTGCGCCGACCACGCGCGCGGCGGCGCCGGCGGTCGAACTGTTCGCCGGCTTCGATGGCGCGCCGCCCAGCCTCACGCCCTCGGCCAGCGTGCCCTGGTGCGCCGAGGCCTCCGGACTGCTGCGGATCGGTTCGCTCGGCCAGCAATGCCTGATGCGCGGCATGCTGCAATTCGAATTGCCCGGTCAGGTCGCGAGCAGCGAAGTCGGCATCGGCTTCAACGGGCAACGCTTCGATCTGGTGCTGGGCTTCGGTCTGTCCCGGCTCAACCCGGTCAATGACGAGTTCGGCTTCAGCCGTTCGCCCTGGCAGCCGGCATTCGGCGGCGCCAGCGGCGGGTATCAGCCGCTCAATTTGGCCAGCGGCGAGGCCAGCGGCCTGGCGCTCGGCGGCCAGTGGCGGCTGACCGCGGCCAGCGCCCTGCAGTTCAACGCCGCGATCAACCGACTGCGTCTGCAAAATCCCGGCTCGCTGACCCTGCTCGATGTCGAGCGCAGCGAATTGGGCCTGGGCATGGTGTTCGGCTCGCTGGCCGGCCAGCTCAATGCCCACAACGAGCGCGCCGTGGACCTCGGCGCCGGCGCCGGCAGCCGATTCAATGGTGTCGATATCGGCCTGTCCTGGCGCACCCCGTGGCGGGCCGAGTTGAGCCTCGGCGCGGAAAACGTGCTGTCCAGCGGTCAGCCGACCCTGCTGCCCAATCCACCGCGCAACCCAATCGACAACAGCGCGGTGCGCACGCCGTATGTGCGCTACAAGCAGGATCTGTAGCAGCGCGCAGCACAGCACTTGGCCCCGGCGTTTGCCGGGGCGACGCTGTTGTGGGAGCGACGGAACGTCACGACTGTCGCTGCGATAGGAAAGTTGTGGGAGCGACGGAACGTCGCGACTGTCGCAGCAATAGGAAAGTTGTGGGAGCGACGGAACGTCGCGACTGTCGCAGCAATAGGAAAGTTGTGGGAGCGACGGCACGTCGCGACTGTCGCAGCAATAGGAAAGTAGTGGGAGCGACGGAACGTCGCGACTGTCGCTGCAATAGGAAAGTTGTGGGAGCGACGGCACGTCACGACTGTCGCAGCAATAGGAAAGTTGAGGGAGCGAAGGCACGTCGCGACTGTCGCTGC
>JBFXKH010000216.1:0-2994 GCA_050173995.1 Lysobacterales bacterium
CCGGAATGTCGCGCTCGGCCAGATAATGGATGCTGTCCAGCACATAACCCGCGCCTTCGAGCTTGACCATGCCGGCGCCGCCCTCGCCGACCAGCCGCGCCGCGTGCCGGAAACTGCTGGCCGGGTCGGCAAACGACCCGAACGGCATATCCGCGACCAGCAGCGCACGCTTAACCCCGCGCGCGGTCGCCTGGGTGTGGTACAGCATGGTTTCGAGCGAAACCGATAAGGTATTGGCCCGCCCTTCGACCACCATGCCGAGCGAATCGCCGACCAGGATCAGATCGACCTGGTTGCGGTCGAGCAGGGCGCCAAAGGTGGCGTCGTAGGCCGTCGCCGCAACGATCTTGCGGGCCTGTGCCTTCATTTCGAGCAGCGCCGGCAGGCGCAGCGGCGGCGTACTCGAATCAGCGCCAGTAGCGTACATGTGTGGTCTCCACGGTCAGCCCGCGGCAAGCATCCGCGACGGATTGGGGGGCTGCATTCTTACCACATCGGCATGGTGCAGATGGCTCAATTGCCGACGCCACTGCGCCAACGGCAAACCCGGCAGTCGCTCGCCCAGTTCCAGCAGGGGCAGCAGCACAAAGGCGCGCTCGGCGATGCCCGGGTGCGGCACTTGCAAGCCTTCGCAATGCAGACTGCGGTCGCCGAAGGCGAGCAGATCGAGATCGATCAGCCGTGGCCCCCAGCGCCGTTCACTGCGCACCCGACCCATCGCCCGTTCGATCCCGAGCAGCGCCGCGAGCCACTCGGCCGGCGCCACTTCAACCGCGAACGCGGCCGCGGCATTGACAAAATCCGGCTGCGCGGTGTCGCCCCAGGCCGGGCTGCGATACAGGCTGGAGTGGCTCAGCAACTGCACACCCGGCAATGCCGACAGGCGCGCCAGCGCGGCACCGATCTGCCCGGCCGGATCGGCCAGGTTGGCGCCCAACCCGACCAAGGCGAGTTCGCTTGGCATGACGCTATTCGCCGCTGCCGCCGGATGGCTCGGTGATCGCGGCGGGCGCATCGGCGCGCGGCTTGCGACGACGGCGGCGGCGCTTCTTGGGGGCATCGGCATCGCCGCCGGCCGGCGCTGCGCCGTCGTCCTGGTCGGTCATGGCGGCGAGCTTTTCCGCCTCGCCCTGCTGCCCGGATTCCGTGGTGGCCGCGGTTTTCGGCTTGCGTCGCCGTCTGCGCTTTTTCGTTGCCGGCGCCTCTCCCGCCGGTTCGTCACGGCCCTCAACATCATTGTCGCCGCCCAGTTGCGCCGCGATCGGATGCGCGCTCAGCGCCTCACCCTGGAGATCCAGCCAGAACGTCACCACCGCGCGCAGCCGCGGTTCGCCGATCGCGCGCAGGGCCAGAAAATCGAAGGCCGCGCGAAAACGTGGGTGGCCGAGCAGGCGGCCGATACGCCGCCGCTGCATCGACTCCAGCCGCTCCTGCATCAGCCAGATTTCCTGCATCGGCAGGGCAAAGCGTCGCGGCAGCGCGATCCGCGCGACCTGGGCCGACACCACACTATCGGCCGCCAGCGACCAGGGCTCGTCTTCCCCGGCGGCCTGCAGACTGGCCGCCTCGGCCGCTACTGCCGGCCACATCAGCGCGGCAAACAGGAACGCTGGCGTGACCGGCTTGTCTGCGCCGATGCGGGTGTCGGTGTTGTCCAGCGCCGCCTCGACCAGGGCCAAGCCGCTGCGCTCGGCGCGCATCGCGCGCGCCGATTCCGGAAATAATTCGTCGACCAGGCCGAGCCGCACCAGCATGCGAAAGCTGGCCAGGGCGCGGCCGGCCAGAAACAGTTTCAGGCATTCGTCGAACAGCCGCGCCGGCGGCGCGCCGCTGAGCAGGCCCTTGCACTGGCCGATCGCCGCGACCGCGGCCGGCTCGATGCTGAATTCGAGCTTGGCCGCCAGCCGCGCCGCGCGCAGCATACGCACAGGATCTTCGCGAAAACGCCGTTCCGGGTCGCCGATCAGGCGCAGCACCCGATCATTGATGTCCTGAAAACCACCGACGTAATCGCGCACCGAAAAATCGTCGACCGAGTAATACAGCGCATTGACGGTGAAATCGCGGCGCACTGCGTCGTCCTCGATGCTGCCGTAGACGTTGTCGCGCACGATCCGGCCATCGACCAGTTCCATCGCGCCGGAACCGTCGTCGGCGCTACCGCGAAAGGTCGCGACTTCGATGATCTCCTGGCCGTAATGCACATGCGCCAGACGGAAGCGGCGGCCGATCAGCCGACAGTTGCGAAACTGCTGCTTGACCTGCTCCGGGCTGGCGTCGGTGGCCACGTCGAAATCCTTGGGGTGGCCATCGAGCAGCAGATCGCGCACCGCGCCGCCGACCAGATACGCGGCGAAGCCGGCCTCGCGCAGCCGGTACAAAACACGAAGTGCGTTCGGGCTGATCTGCTTCCGCGAAATGCGGTGCTGGTCGCGCGGCACCACCGTCAACGTCACCGGAATCGTCTCTGCCGGTGTTGGTGCCAGGGTCGGTGTGGGCGCCTTGTTGCGCCGAAACGCACGTTCAAACAGTCGTCTGATCATTCGGAGACTTCGTAGGGGAATACCGCAAAGTGCGCGCTCGAACAGAATCCGGCCCGCGCCGCCCCCGAAGCTTGCCGACGGCAGGGGAGCCGCTATACTACGCCGCTCACCGCGTTGGTCTCAAGCCACGCTCCCATCGTCTAGCGGTCCAGGACGTCGCCCTCTCACGGCGAAAACAGGGGTTCGATTCCCCTTGGGAGTACCAATTCCGGTCTCATCCGGTCGGGCGGAATCCGCGCCAACACCACCGGGATGCCCGAGTCCATGCCGTTCGTCGTCACCGAAAACTGCATCAAGTGCAAGTACAAGGATTGCGTGGAAGTCTGTCCGGTCGACTGCTTCCATGAAGGCCCGAATTTCCTGGTGATCGACCCGGACGAGTGCATCGACTGCACCCTGTGCGAACCGGAATGCCCGGCCAAAGCGATCTATCCGGAAGACGACGTACCGG
>JBFXKH010000217.1:0-2993 GCA_050173995.1 Lysobacterales bacterium
CGGTCAGCGTACCGGCGCGCATCAGCGACAGGGTGAAGGCGTGCACGCGGACCATCAGCGCTTCGTTGTCCTGGGCGATGCCGACCAACTCCTGCAGCCGCCGTGACAGGGCGCGGGTCTTGTCGCGCAATACGTCGATCTGGTAGCTGGCCAGGCTGGTGCTGGCGCCGTGTTCGCGCGGCAACTGCAGCGCGAGTGCCAATTCCGGAAACTGACCGAGAAAATCCGGATGGCGACGCAGGTAACCGGCCACGTCGAGCGCTTCCGGTTCTCGCCGACTGTGCAGTTCGCGCGGATTGATGTCATGGCTCATGGAATTCCCCCTCGAAAACGAATGCGGCCGGGCCGCTCATCCACACCGGCTGATTATCGTCCGGCCACTCGATGCGCAAGGTCCCCCCGGACAGGCTGACCCACACACACCGCTCCAATGCGCCCAGGCGCATGCCGACTACCGCCGCAGCGCAGGCGCCGGTGCCACAGGCCAGCGTCTCGCCGACGCCGCGCTCGAATACGCGCAGAAGTAGCTGCTCGCGCGAGACGATTTCGACGAAGCCGACGTTGACTCGCTCAGGAAAACGCGGGTGCGCCTCGATCAGGGCGCCGAGTCGTCGTACCGGTGCCCTGGCCACCGCTTCGACCCGCACCACGGCATGTGGATTGCCGATCGACACCACGGCAATGTCGATGTCCTCACCCTCGACCCTCAGCGGATAGCTGCTGCCCTCCGCTTCGGCGATGAACGGCAGTGCCGCCGGTCGGAAGTCGGGCACGCCCATCGCCACCCTTACCCAGCCCGAATCCAGCAGTTCGCAATCGACCAGGCCGCTCGGGCTCTGCAAGCGCAGTGCGCCCGGCCCGATCAGGCCGGCCCGCGCCAGCCAGGCGACCACGCAGCGCACGCCATTGCCGCACTGGCGCGCCGGACTGCCGTCCTGGTTCCAGATGCCATAGGCAAAGGCGGCGCCGGGCGCGCTCGCGGTTTCGATACTGAGCAACTGGTCGCAGCCGATGCCGGTGTGGCGATCGGCCAGACGTCGGACCCAGGCCGCGTCCAGTTCGCTATCGGCACTGGCACGGCGATCGAGCACAACGAAGTCGTTGCCGATGCCGTGCATCTTGCTGAAGGTAAGCATCAGTGCGCCGGCTGGGTGGATTCTTCGACGGATGGGGAAACCGCCGACGGTCTGGCCTCGGCCGGGCTCGGGGCCGCCGGTGCTGGTTCAGCTTCTGCTGTGGCGGGCCGCTCGGGCAGCACCAATGGCCCCTTTTGGCCGCAGGCGCCCAGCATGCAGAGCGCCAGCGGCACGATCAAAAAAAATCGAATGAACCGTTCAGTGGTCATGGAGAGCCTCGAAGCCGTTGCCGCGGGGATGATCTAGCGCTGCGACCCCGATGCCCAGCTGGTCGAGCAGGAAGGCGTATTCGCGGGCGATCTCATGGTAACGCTGGAAGCGTCCGGACTTTCCGCCATGCCCGGCGCTCATATCGACATGGAACAGCAGCGGATGTTGGTCGGTCTTCAGCGCGCGCAGGCGGGCGACCCATTTGGCCGGTTCGAAATACTGCACCTGGCTGTCGTAAAGGCCGGTGCTCACCAACATGGCCGGATAGTTCTGGGCACGCACGTTGTCGTACGGCGAGTAGGCCAGCATCGCGTCGTAGAAGGGCTTTTGCCCGGGGTTACCCCATTCCTCGTATTCATTGGTGGTGAGCGGAATGCTTTCGTCCAGCATGGTCGTGACCACGTCGACGAAAGGCACATTGGCGACCAGCGCGCGGTACCGATCCGCCGCCTGGTTGGCTATCGCGCCGATCAGCAGGCCACCGGCACTGCCGCCCTGGGCGACCACCCGGTCGCGGGTGGCATAGCCTTCCTTGACCAGAAAGTCGGTGACATCGACGAAATCGTTGAAGGTGTTCTGTTTGTGCAACTGCCGGCCCTGTTCGTACCAGGCACGGCCCATCTCCTCGCCGCCACGCACGTGCGCGATCGCGAAGACCACGCCGCGCTCGAGCAGGGACAGACGGGTGGCGCTGAACATCGGATCCATCGAAATGCCGTAGGCGCCGTAGCCATATTGGTACAGCGGCGCCTGGCCATCGCGGGCGACATCCTTGCGGTAGACCAGGGACACCGGAATACGGGCGCCATCGCGCGCCGGGGCGAAGCGGAACTCGGTGCGATAGTCGGCCGGGTCGAAGCGGCCCAGCACCGGTTCGCGCTTGCGCAGCTCGCGGTGGTCGCTGGCGATATCCAGGTCGTAGGTCGAGGCCGGGGTGGTCAGCGAGGTGTAGACGAAGCGCAGGCTGCTGCTGACGTACTCTGGCGCAGCACCGATGAACGTGGTGTAGGCCGGTTCGTCGAAGCTGACCAGGCGTTCGGCACCGCTCTGCCAGTCCTTGATGCGGATTTTGCGCAGTCCACCGGAGCGCTCATTGATCGCCACAAAGTCGCGGAGCACGCTTACTTCTTCGATCAGAGCATCCTCGCGATGGGCAAGCCATTCCCGCCACTGAGCGCGGTCCGTGGACTGCCCCATCGCCACCCGCAGCATCCGGAAATTGCGCGCCTGCCAGTTGCTTAGAATGACGAATTCGTCGCCATGGTCCTGCACGCTGTATTCGTGCTCGGCTTCGCGCGGGTAGACCACCCGGAAGCGCAGCTCAGGGTCGGCGGCATCGGCGTAGCGCCATTCGCTGCTGGTGGTGCTGGACAGTCCAATGTACAGATAGCGATCCGATCGGCCCTTGCCGATGCTGAGATAGTAACTGTGGTCGGATTCCTCGTAGACCAGGCTGTCCAGCGCCGGGTCGGTGCCGATTCGGTGGCGCTTGACGCGCAGACCGAGCAGGGTCACCGGATCTTTTTCGATGTACAGCACGCTGCGATTGTCGGCGGCGAATACCGCCTCGGGTTCGACATTGGCGATCCGTTCCGGATAGAAACTACCGTCGCCGAGATTGCGAAAGCGCAGGACATACTGGCGGCG
>JBFXKH010000218.1:0-2956 GCA_050173995.1 Lysobacterales bacterium
CCTTGCTGCCCTGAAAAGCCGCGGCCAGCGGCGCCATGCCTTCTTCAATATGTCGGAATACGTTTTCCAACATGACGATGGCGTCGTCCACGACCAGACCGATCGCCAGCACCAGGGCCAGCAGGCTCAGCGTGTTGATGGTGAAACCGAACAGCGCCATCAACGCGAACGCGCCGATCAGCGAGATCGGAATGGTTACGATCGGAATCAACACCGCGCGCCAGTTGCGCAGAAACAGGAAGATCACCAGTACCACCAGCAGCACCGCCTCGGCGACGGTTTTGTAGACCTCGTTGATCGACTGCTGGATGAATACCGTGGTGTCGTGGGCGATCTCGACCTTCATGCCGGCGGGCAGGGTGCGGGTGATTTCCGGCAGCAGCTTGTTCAGCGCCCGCGAGATGTCCAGCGGATTGGCCACCGCCTGTTTGACGATGCCGAGCGGCACCGCGTTGCGGCCGTTGAAGCGGGCGCGGAAGCGCGCCGAATCGGCGCCCAGCTCGACCCGCCCGACATCGCCCAAACGGATCAGGTAGCCGTTGTCCTGGCGCAGGATGATCGCGGCGAATTGCTCGGGCGTACGCAGATCGGTCTCCGACAATACCGTGAACTCGCGGTTGCTGCTCTCGACCCGACCGGCGGGAATTTCGATGTTCTGCGCGCGCAGTGCAGCCTCGACATCGTTCGGGGTGATGCCGACGCTGGCCATGCGCGCCGGGTCCAACCACACGCGCATGGCGAAACGATTGCCGTAGACCTGTGCCTGGGCGACGCCGGGCAGGGTTTGCACGCGGTCCTTGACCAGGCGGTTGGCGAAATCGGAGATTTCGATCAGCGAATGCCGATCCGAGGAAAACGCCAGATAGATGATCGGCTGAGCGTCGGCCTCCTGTTTCTGCACGATCGGATCGTTGGCCTCTTCGGGCAGCAGCCCGCGCGCCTGCGCGACCCGGTCGCGCACGTCCGAAGCGGCCGCGTCGGCGTCGCGGTCGAGCAAAAAGTTGACCGTGACCTGGCTGGACTCGGCGCGGCTCACCGACTGGATGAAATCGATCCCCTCGATGCCGGACAGCACGTCCTCGATCGGTTTGGTTATCTGCGATTCGATCACCTGGGCGTTGGCGCCCGGGTAACTGACCGCTACCGTCACCACCGGTACGTCGACGTTGGGGATCAAACGGATGGCCAGGCGCTGGTAGCTGATGGCGCCGAGCAACAGCAGCACCAAGTTCATGACCGTGGCCAGTACCGGGCGGCGGATCGAGATGTCGGAAAGGATCATGGCCGGCTGCCGCTCACTCGCCAAGTTCGGATTCGGGCGTGGGGCTGTCGGCGATCCGCACTGGCGCACCATCGCCGATCTTCAGTTGCCCGGAAGTGACCACGATATCGCCCGGCTTGAGTCCGCTGACCACTTCGACCCGGCCGGGCAGCCGCGTGCCCAGGGTTACCGGCACCAGGTGCGCGACGCCCTGTTCGATCCGGTACACCATCTTGGCCTCGCCCTGCGGCCAGATCGCCTGTTCCGGCACCAGCAGGGCGGTGCCGGAATTGCCGAGCTCGATACTGGCCCGCACCGACATGCCTGGGCGCAGACGGCCGTCGCCATTGGCCAGTCGCGCGCGCAGGGCGACGCTGCGCGAGGCGGGATCGACGCTCGGAGCGATCGCCACGATCTCGCCGTTAAAAATGTCGCTGCGATAGGCATCGACCACAACCTGCACCTGCTGGCCGAGCGCCAGACGCGACAACACCACCTCCGGTACGCGCAGATCGAGCTCGATCGGGTCCAGCCGGACCAGGCTGATCAAGGCCTGACCGGCGCTGACGTATTCGCCGACGCTGACTTCGCGCAGCCCAAGCACGCCATCGAAGGGCGCGCGGATCAGCGTCTTGGCGAGCCGCGTCCGCGCCGAAGCGGCACGCGCGCGGTCGACGCCAAGGGTCGCGGTCGCGGTATCCAGGTCGGCACTGGAAATCAGGTGGCGGCCGGCGAGCTCCAGCGCGCGTCGGTAGGCACGCTGGCTGCTCTCCAGGTTGGCCTTGGCCTCGTTCAAGTCAGCCTCGGTCAGCGCCCCGTCCAGGGTGAACAACAGCTTGCCGGCCTCGACCCGCTCGCCTTCGTTGAAATGGATCTTCTCGATCGCACCAACCACTTCGGGGCGGATCACCACCGCCTCATCGGCGATCAGACTGCCGACCGTTTCGAAGGTGCTCGGCAAGGGCTCCGGTGCGATGGTCGCGGCCTCGACCACGGTCGCCGGGCGCTGCCCAGCGCCCGGTTGCGCACCAGGTTTGGGCTGGGCAAGGAAGCGATAGCCAAAAACGATCAGCAGCACGGCGCCAGCAATGACCAGCAACGGCAAAAAACGGCGCATAGCGCGACCTCGGTGAAAACCTGAAACGGGATGTTTCAGTCTAACGCAGTACTTCCGGGCAGTGACCCTGCCGGAAGTCAGCGTCATGCGCAGGATGGAGGACAGCTGCGTCGGGCTTGATGGAAACTGTGGGAGCGACGGCACGTCGCGACTGTGGCTTCGAAGGGGAGATGTGGGAGCGACGGCACGTCGCGACTAAGGAACCTGGCGACAGTCGCGACGTGCCCGTCGCTCCCACACTAAGGAACCTGGCGACAGTCGCGACGTACCCGTCGCTCCCACATTGCTTTCTTCTCGCTGTGCTCAGAACTGCATCGACCAACTGTTCAACCTGCCGGTGTCGCCGCCGGCGTTGTCGTTCACCCGCATGTTCCAGGTGCCGCTGGCGACTTCGCTGGAAGCATTGATGGTGACCGTCTTGATCACGTTGTCGGTGCCGGCGCCGGTGCGGTTGTGGATGGTGTTCAGGGTGCCATCCGGGGCGACCAGATCGACCTTCAGATCACCCTGGGAGGTGTGGGTGATATTCACCGAGACGCGCTGCGTGGACGGCGCTTTGCCGGCCACACCGCTGACCG
>JBFXKH010000219.1:0-2923 GCA_050173995.1 Lysobacterales bacterium
GCCCGACCGGCGCCCGCGCCGGCAGGAAATCCACCGCGTGGCGCCAGGCATCGGCATCGGCCCGATACAGCCGCAGCGGTTCGGCGAAGTTATCCGCGACCGGAGCGAGCGGAAACGACTCGACCACCAGCAGGTCGTTTTCCAGCGCCAGACGACGCCCGAACTGGAAGCTGCCGGACGGCGCATCGAGAACCTGCATCGGCTGCCAGTCGCTGCCATCGTAACGGAAGGAATGCACCCGGGTGCGCAGGACATTGTCGAGTGCATCGCCGCTGGCCAGGGCAAGTCGATCCGCCGACAGCGCCAGATCGTAGAGGATGGTCGCCGGCGGGTCGTCTGGGGCCGAGCGCAGCGTGTCTTGCAGGGTCCAACCGGCGCCGAGGTTCTGATAGACAAATACCACCCAGCCGCGTGGTTCGGCCGGCGGCGGGCGTTGCTCGCTGCGCAGCAGGGCGATGCGGCCGTTGCTGAAACCGACCCGGGCCAGATTGCTCGCGACCTGTTCGTCGGCGGCCGGCGGTGCCAGCAGCGCCTCCCATAGCCAGCTCGCGCCGCTACGACGCAGTACCACGATGCGCGGCGCGAATCCCTTGACCGTGGGCAGGCTGCCTTGCAGAACCAAAGTGTCGCCCGCCAGGCGCAGGCCGCTGCCGAGCAGGATGCCGCTCAACTGCGGCAGCGAGAACAGCTCGAACTCATCCACGAATTGGAATTCTGCGCCGACTCGCTGATAGGTTCGCAGCACCACACTGTTGCCACCCGGCACCCGCTTGGTCGACGAAAGCACCAACCGATCGCCATCGACCGCGCTGCCGGCGGCGAATAATTCGTATGCGAATGGCTCCGGATTATCGATCCGCGCCAGCATCGCCGGCATCGGGGCTGCCAGGTCGAACACCCAGGCTGCGCCCTCGTTGCCCTGATCGGGCGTGCCCAGCCGCGCATCGCTCGCCACCAGCAGATCGCCTGCGACGGCATTGTTGAAAGCGAAACGCCACAGGCCGGGCGGCAGATCAAGCCGACCCGGTGGTGCCGAGGGAAGCAACGGATCGAACAGGCTGAGCGCGCCGGAACTGGGTCCGGCGCTGGTATCGCGGAACGGATTGCCGACCGCGATGTCGCTGGCGGTCGCGGCCAGCGCCCAGCCGAAGCCATTGAAGCCGACCTCGGGCTGTTGCAGGCTGGCCTGCGCCTCGATCCAGTTACCGCTCCAGTCGAAGCGGCGCAGACAGGACACCACCCGCCCGGGTGTGCTTGTCGAATCGCAGATCGGACCGGCGAGCAGGGCACGGTCGGCGGCGAGTTGCATGCTCTGCACCGCGCCCGGCAGCAGGCGCAGATCGGACTGCACCAGGCCGGCCGGCCCGGCTTCGAAGAAGTAAACGCGGTCGCGGTCGGTGGGCGTGCTACCGCGACCTTCGGCCGCGACCAGCAGGTGCGCATCGTCGAGCGCCAAGGCGTAACCGAAACGGTCACCGGCGGCCACGTCGGTTCCGTGGATGGTGCCGGTCGGCGTCGCCGCGTCCGCGCCCAGGGTGTATGCCTCGACCCGACCGGTATCGACCCGGTTGGGACCATCGCCCAGACAATCGGCGATCAGCAGGCGATTGCCAGCAATCGCCACGGCGCAGCCGAAGCCGCCAGGCCGGGTGGCATCCGCGCCTTCGATGCGCTGCCTCAGCACCCAGTCGGAGCCAACTCGCTGATACAGAAACACCGCGCCGCGTACGCCGCTCGCATCATCGAAGCCGGGCGCGGCGACCGCCAGCCAGTCGCCAGCGAGGGCCAGGGCCGAGCCGAAACCGTCGAAGGCATCGACTTCGTCCGGCACCAATCTGGTCTGCAACTGCCAGGCCCCGGCCACCCGGGCATAGACATGCGCCGAACCCGGCGCGCGGCCATCGCCGAAGCCGGCATCCCAGGAACCGACCACCAGGTCATCACCGGAGAGCGCCAGCGCCACACCGAACTTTTCGTCGCTGTCGTTCTGCGCCGGCAACAGCCGCTGCTGCAATTGCCAGCCGCTGGCGTCGCGGGCGTAGACCTCGACCGCGCCACTGCCCGGCGCGTCGGTGGTCGGCAGACCCGGCAGACCGACCAACAGGCGCTCGCCATCGGCGGCCAGCGCATAGCCAAACAGATCGTCCTCGCCGCCGCGATCCCAGCCCGGCGCCGGCAGTTCGCGCCATGGCAGCACCTGCGCCGGGGCCAGCGCAGGCAAAAGGATCAGGGCACAGCAAAGAAGTCGGGAGCGCATGGCGATAGTGTAGAGCGCTGTACCTTGGAGCGCCGAGCACCAGCTCGGCCATTTGAGATAGGTTGTGCTGAGCGCAGCGGTGTTTAACGGCGGAGGCGGTCAGCGCAACAGGGCCAGAGGCTAGGGGCTAGGGGCTAACGGCGGGGCGGCGCATAGGTTGTGCTGAGCGCAGCGGTTTTTAACGGCGGAGCCGGTCAGCGCAACAGTGCGGAGCGTGACGGCGCCAACATCGTTGCGCTTCGCTACGCTCAGCACAACCTATTTTCTGGCTCCGGCTTGTTGCGCTTCGCTACGCTGCGCTGCGCTCAGCACAACCTATTTTCGGGAACGCCCCGCTGTTAGCCCCTAGCCCCTAGCTCTAACGCTGCGCTGCGCTCAGCACAACCTATTTTCGGGCTCCGGCTTGCACCCGCCCGAGCAGGGAGCGCACCGGCGCCGGCAGGCCCAGATCGGCGAGTTCATCCGCTGCCAGCCAACGTCGGCGATCGGCTTCGGCGACGCCGATGGTCGCGGCCGGTACCCGCAACAGGTAGGGCCGGATGTGCAGACGGAAGTGGGTGAATCCCTGCACGAAGCTTGGCAGCGCCTGCGCGCCAGCGGGGCCATCGAGCGGATCGGCAAGACCCTGGGTGCTGGCCAGCGCCCGCAGCGCGGCGAGCGCGTCGA
>JBFXKH010000220.1:0-2908 GCA_050173995.1 Lysobacterales bacterium
AATTCCTACGGTTCCAGACGCGGCAACGATGACGTGATGGTGCGCGGCACCTTCGCCAACATCCGCATCAAGAACCTGATGCTGGGTGGCGAAGAAGGCGGCAACACGATCCACTACCCTTCGCAAGAGAAACTGGCAATCTACGACGCTGCGATGAAATACAAAGCAGAAGACGTGCCGTTGGTGGTGATGGCCGGAAAGGAATACGGCACCGGCTCCTCGCGCGACTGGGCGGCCAAGGGCACCACCCTGCTCGGCGTCAAGGCGGTGATCGCTGAGAGCTTCGAACGCATCCATCGCAGCAATCTGGTCGGCATGGGCGTATTGCCGCTGCAATTCGACGACGGCCAGAATGCGCAATCGCTCGGCCTCAAGGGCGACGAGGTGTTCGACATCACCGGCCTGGACGACGGCGCCGGCAAGGTCGCCACCGTCACCGGCAAGCGCGGCGACGGCAGCAGCGTCGCATTCAAGGCCAAAGTGCTGCTGCTCACCCCGAAGGAAGTCGAGTACTTCCGCCACGGCGGCATTCTGCACTACGTGCTGCGCCAGTTGGCCGGCCGCAAGGCGGCATAAGGATCCGCTCTGTTGTGGGAGCGACGGCACGTCGCGACTGTCGCTTCGATAGCCAAGTCGCGACGTGCCGTCGCTCCCACATTCTTCCCGCTTCCCGACGCCCGATGATCACACCGCGATCGGCGCCTTGATACTGGCATCGGCGCGATAGCCGTCGATGCCCACGTCTTCGAACCGAAACGCGAACAGGTCGTCGATTGCCGGGTTGAGGCAGAGCCGCGGCAAGGGCTTGGGCTGGCGCCGCAACTGCTCGCGGGCTTGCTCGAAATGGTTGCGGTACAGGTGCGCGTCGCCCAGGGTGTGGATGAACTCGCCCGGCAGTAACCTGCATACCTGGGCGATCATCGCGGTCAGCAGAGCATACGAGGCGATATTGAACGGCACGCCGAGGAACACATCGGCGCTGCGCTGGTAGAGCTGGCAGCTCAGGCGGCCATTGGCGACATAGAACTGGAATAGCGCGTGGCAGGGCGGCAGGGCCATCGCCGGCAATTCGCCGACGTTCCAGGCGCTGACCAGCAGACGACGCGAGTCCGGATTGCTCTTGATCTGTTCGACCAGGGTCTGCAACTGGTCGATGCTGCCGCCATCGGCGCTGCCCCAACTGCGCCACTGCTTGCCGTAGACCGGCCCGAGCTCGCCTTCGGCATCGGCCCATTCGTCCCAGATGCTGACCTTGTTCTCGCGCAGATAGGCGATATTGGTGCTGCCGCTCAGGAACCACAGCAACTCGTGGATGATCGAGCGCAGGTGCAATTTCTTGGTGGTCAGGAGTGGAAAGCCCGCATCTAGATCGAAGCGCATCTGGTAGCCGAATACGCTGCGGGTGCCGGTGCCGGTGCGGTCGCCCTTGTCGGTGCCGTGGTCGAGGATATGCGCGAGCAGGTCCAGGTATTGGCGCATGACGGTCAGCGGGTCGAAGGCTCGGTGCTGGCCGCGGCCGCGCCGGGTTCGATCGGGGCGCTGTGCGATAGCCACAGCAGGTACAGCCCGACCAGGATCAGCGGCAGCGACAGCAACTGCCCGGTGGTCAGCCAGCCGAACGCCAGGAAACCCATTTGCGCATCCGGCTCGCGTACGAACTCGACCAGGAAGCGAAACACCCCGTAGCCGACCGCGAACACACCCGAGACCGCATAGCGCGGGCGCGGCCGGGCCGAATACCACCAGACGATCACGAACAAGGCCAGTCCTTCGAGCAGAGCCTGGTAAAGCTGCGATGGGTGCCGCGCTTCGGCGTCCAGCAGGCCGGCCGCCGCCTGCGTGCGCAAGGTCTCGATGCCGAGGCCGAGCTTGTCGAGCGAACCCGGAAAGATCACCGCCCAGGGCAGGTCGCTCGTCCGCCCCCACAATTCGCCGCCGATGAAGTTGCCAAGCCGGCCGAAGCCGAGCCCGAGCGGCACGATCGGCGCCACGAAATCGATCACATCGAACGGATGCTTGTGCTGTTTGCGGCTCCACCAGGCGCCGGCGAGCAACACCCCGACCAGCCCGCCGTGAAAACTCATGCCGCCTTCCCATACGCGGAACAGGCTGAGCGGATCGGCGACCAACTGCGACCAGCCATAGACCAGCATATAGCCGATCCGACCACCGAGGATCACCCCCATCATGCCGAGGAACAGCAGGTCGGAAAACGACTCGGCATCGATGCCCAGCCGCCCGGCGCGCAGGCGCCGGTTACCCAGCCACCAGGCCATGCCGAACGCGGCCAGATAAGTGATGCCATACCAATGCACCGCGACCGGCCCCAGGCTGATCGCGATCGGATCGATATCGTGAAAATACGCCATGCCCTGCTCCATCGATCTCTGTGGTCGGCGCCGCGCCCGGCGCCGCGAATCACGCGATTATGACCGGTTCGCGCAAACGATTGGCGACCAGCGGTGCAGAATACGGCGTGCAGCACCGACGCGCCCCGGTGCAGGCCAGGGCGACGGAAGTCAGGTGGATAAGCGCAGCGCATCCACCGTGCATCCGCGTGCGGCATGCGTGGCTACAAAGCTATCTGCGAGTGGGCCCAGGGCCTGAGCCCATTGGCGCGAGCGCGGCTGCGCTGCGCTTGTCCACTTTACTTCCGTTATTTCCGCTGAACCCGATTCAGAGCTGCATTGTCTAAAGACGGCCGAGCGCGCACAATCGCAGCTCCATTCATTCCGCGAGGAGCCACCCGCATGCGCCGCACCCTTTCGCTGATTGCCGCACTTGCCGCGGCTGCCCTCGCTGCGCCTATGGCCCAGGCCCAACCCCAAGCCAAGCAGACCACCTTTGCGCTGATCCGCTGCGAATCGCCCGGCGATCGTTACAGCGAATGCCGCGCCGATACCCAGGC
>JBFXKH010000221.1:0-2832 GCA_050173995.1 Lysobacterales bacterium
GAAACGTATCCCTCCGCCGAGGACCGCCTGGGTTAGGCCGCTTCCCACCTTAAGTTGCTCCTTAAGTTGGTCTTTAAGGTGTTGCGATGGATGGCGTGATAGAGGTGATCACCGGCCGGGAGCGCCGCCGGCGCTGGAGGCCTGAGGACAAGCTTCGCATTGTTGCCGAGACGCGCGAGGCTGGCGCTCGGATCAATGCTGTTGCGGCGCGCCACGGGCTGAGTGAGAGCCTGATTTATGCGTGGCGGCGTCAGGTCCGAGAGGGTGTTCTGGCCGCGCCCGAGATGCCGGTTTTCGTGCCGGTCAGGATGTTCGAGACACCGCAGCCCTCGACGACCCCACAAGCAGGTGCAGGCCCGGTGGCAGCACGCCTGCCCTCGGGTTTGATCGAGATTGAACTCGGCAATGGCCGGCAGGTGCGGGTGGACAGTGACGTCAGCTTGGCGGCTCTGCGTCGCGTGCTGGCGGCATTGCGCGGGTGATCCCGCTTCCGACTGGCGTGCGGATCTGGATCGCATCGGGACATACCGACATGCGCCGTGGCATGCGCGGTCTGGCCTTACAGGTTCAGGAAGGTCTCGGGCGGGATCCTTTTGCCGGCGATATTTATATCTTCCGCGGACGCAGCGGTTCTCTGATCAAGGCGCTGTGGCACGATGGCCTGGGCTTGTCGCTGTACGCAAAGAGACTGGATCGTGGCCGTTTCATCTGGCCACAAACCGTCGATGGCGCGGTATCACTGACACCGGGTCAGATGGGTTATCTGCTCGAGGCGATTGACTGGCGCCATCCGCAACAAACTTGGCGGCCGCAAGCTGCCGGATAGGCAGTCACATCCACAAGCGGAACGCAGAAAGAAGGTACCAATTTGCCTGAGTTTGTGATTCGATCCACGACATGGACGCTGATCCCGCCGCCCTGCCGGATGACATCGAGGCGCTGAAAGCGGCGCTGCTGGCCGCCATCGCGCGGGCGGATGCGGCGCAAACCGAAGCCGCCGTTGCCCGCGCTGAACAATCCGACGCCCATGCCCTGATCGTGCATCTGAAGCTGCAGATCGAGAAACTCAGGCGCGAGCTTTACGGCCAGCGCTCGGAGCGTAGCGCCCAGCTGCTCGATCAGATGGAATTGCAACTGGAAGAACTCGAGGCGGCGGCCACCGAGGATGAACTTGCAGCCGAGAAGGCGGCGGCTAAGACCACCAATGTCGCCGCGTTCAGCCGCAAGCGCGGCGCGCGCAAGCCGTTCCCCGAACACCTGCCGCGCGAGCGCGTGGTGGTGCCGGGCCCGACGGCCTGCGCCTGCTGCGGCGGGGCGCGGCTGTCCAAGCTGGGCGAGGATATTACCGAGACGCTGGAGGTCATTCCGCGGCAGTGGAAGGTCATCCAGCACGTCCGCGAGAAGTTCGCCTGCCGTGATTGCGAGCGCATCAGCCAGGTGCCCGCGCCGTTCCATGTCGTCGCCCGCGGTTGGGCCGGTCCCAGCCTGCTGGCGATGCTGGTGTTCGAGAAGTTCGGCCAGCATCAGCCGCTGAACCGCCAGGCGGAACGCTACGCCCGGGAAGGCGTGCCGCTCAGCCTGTCAACGCTGGCCGACCAGGTTGGCGCCTGCTGCGCGGCGCTGGCGCCGATCTTCCAGCGTATCAAGGCCCATGTGTTCGCCGCCGCGCGGCTGCATGGCGATGACACCACCATGCCGGTGCTGGCCCGCGGCAAAACCGACATTGCCCGATCGTGGGTCTATGTGCGCGATGACCGCCCATTTGGCGGGCCGGCACCGCCGGCGGCGGTGTTTTACTATTCGCGCGATCGCGGCGGGGCGCACCCGCAGGCGCATCTGGCCGACTATGCCGGCATCCTCCAGGCCGATGCCTACGGTGGCTATGGCAAGTTGTACGAGGTCAACCGGCGACCGGGTCCGATCACACAGGCCGCCTGCTGGAGTCACGCCCGTCGGAAATTCTTTGTCCTCGCCGATCTCGCCGCGAATGCGAAGCGCAAGGCGCAGGGCAAGGCACCGGCCTTTGTCGCCCCCGCGGCGTTGGCGGCCGTTCGCCGCATCGATGCGCTGTTCGACATCGAGCGCGACATCAATGGCAAGCCGGCAGCCGATCGTCTAGCCGTGCGCCAGCGGCTTAGCACGCCGTTGGTCGAGGAACTCGAGAGCTGGATGCGGCAGGAACGTGCCAAATTCTCGCGCCACAATGACGTCGCACAAGCCATGGATTACATGCTCAATCGCTGGCAGGCGTTCACCCGGTTCCTGCACGACGGACGGATCTGCCTGACCAACAATGCCGCCGAACGGGCACTCAGAGGGATCGCTCTGGGCAGAAAAGCTTGGTTATTCTGTGGATCGGACCGCGGCGGACAGCGCGCCGCGATGATGTACAGTCTTATCGTGACGGCAAAAATGAACGATATCGACCCGCAGGCTTGGCTGGCCGATGTGCTGGCTCGTATTGCCGATCACCCGGCCCAAAAGCTTGACGAGCTGCTTCCGTGGTCCTGGCAAGCGCGCAAGCGGCTTGACGCGGCCTGATCATGGCCGCTCCGAGCGCTGTCTTCACGATAGCCCGCGTCGCAGCGATGCTCGGCGAGGATGAGGATTGGTTGTCGGATGTCGCTCTCGAAATGGACCCCGAAGATGGGCGCATGGCCGTCTATGGCGTCAACGACGAGGGCACAACTGGCTATACCAGCTTCGGGATCGAAAATCTTAAAGAACTCATCGAGATGCATAAAGCCGATCCGACAATCCTGAAGCGCTATCCCGGTCCCTGAGCGGAAACGGCGGGGATCAGACGCCTGCGGTCTTCACCGAATGGATACC
>JBFXKH010000222.1:0-2771 GCA_050173995.1 Lysobacterales bacterium
TCGGGTATCGCCCGAGCGTGCCGATCGATGCGGAATCTTTCGCGCAGATCGAAAACCGCAAACGCTGGCAGGACGAAAAAGCCATGCAGGTGCTCAATTTCTTTAACGACCAGTACCCTACAACCTCCCTCGACGTGTTCGTAGATGAACCTTTCGACTTCGCAACTGAATACGACAGATCGCTGAAAGACATGCTGGGTCCCGGACTGGAAGTTCGCTTCGTCTCCATTCCCACCTTGATCCGCATGAAGGAAGTCGCCGACCGGCCGAAAGACATCGACGACATCCAACATCTGCGCTGGATTCAACAGGACGAAAGCCGCGATGAGTAATGCCGACGAAGACATCGACTGGAGCAAAACCACCTGGGAGGGCAGCCGCCGCGAACAACTGCGACGGTGGCGCAAGCTGACCCTACGCGAGCGCATGCTTGCCGTGGAGGAAATGGCCGACCTTTCCCAACGCTTCAGTGACATGCGTTCGCAGCGCCAATCACGCAATGGACAAGCCGACGCTGACTTGAACCGAACAAAGGCGCGCGAAGTTCGCGAACCGGGCCGTGCCTACGGTAACGGATCGGCAACGGATGATATGCTGCTAGACGGCTGCACACCCACGCCGCTCGCCAATTACCTGAAAGCGCTGGGTGTGCTGCGCCTGCTGTCGGCGAAGTATCCCGACACTCGCGGCTTCTGGCGCGGCGACCGTTTTGTGCTGCGCACGACGCTGGATCGCGAAGGCATCGAAAGGTTCTTTCTCGACGATTACCAGCCGACACCCATCATGGCACCGTGGAATGGCGGCAGCGGATTCTACGAAAAAGACAACAAGTCGGCGTTGAGTGCAATTCAACAGCGTACCGATCCACGATTTGCTGCGTATCGTACCTGTCTTGAAATCGCCGGGGGGGCGCTGACGGGGGTGGGTCGCAGCGCCAGCCCCAAAGGGGGCGACAAGGCGGCATTGCTTGCGCGCATTCGCGGTCTGTTGCCGGACGACGCTTTGGGTTGGTTCGATGCCTCCGTATTGCTGTCGGGCGACGCCGCCCAGTATCCACCCCTGCTGGGAACCGGCGGCAACGATGGCCGTTTGGACTTCACCAACAACTTCATGCAGCGCCTGATCGACGTGCTTCCGGAAGATCGGGGAGCGACCTACCTAGCGTCACGCCAGTGGCTGGGCACGACGCTGTTTGCCGAGGCCGCCCCTGGGCTTGCCAAGAACGCCATCGGCCAGTTTTCGCCCGGCCAGGCAGGCGGACCCAACGCCGGCACCGGCTTCGAGGCGGACGCCGCCATCAACCCCTGGGATTTCGTGCTGATGATCGAAGGCGCCTTGCCTTTTGCGGCCTCAGCCGTGCGCCGCAACGCCGACGATCCTTTCGGTGTCATGAGCTACCCGTTCACCGTGCGCGCCGTGGGTGCCGGCGCCGGCGGTCTGGGCGAGGGCGACACCGCGAATGCACGCGGCGAGTTGTGGATGCCCTTGTGGCCACAACCGGCAGCCTATGCGGAAGTTCGGGCGCTGATGGCCGAGGGCCGTGTGGCAATAGGCAAAAAGCCGGCCAGGGATGCGCTGGATTTCGTGCGTGCCGTGCATCATCTGGGTGGCTATCGTGGCGTTCGAAGTTTTCAACGCTTCGGTCTATTGATGCGCTCAGGCAAGGCCTATCTCGCCACGCCCTTGTCGCGCGTCGAAGTGAGCGACCAACCTCAATCCCGCTGGCTGGATGATTTGGACAAGCACCAGTGGCTGGATCGCTTCCGCCAGTTCGCCATGGGCGACAACGCGGCCAACCGGTTCCATGTCTTGCGCAAGCGCTTGGAAGACGCGCTGTTTGCGTTGTCCGGGCGTGAACCGAGCAAGGCGGACGCGCAGGCCTTGCTGATCCTTGTTGGCGAAATTCAGTTGGCTTTATCGAACAGCCAGAAGGCCAGGGAATCGGTGCGCCCGGTTCCGCGTCTGTCCGAACGATGGGTGATGTCCGCCGATGACGGCACCCCCGCTTTCCGCATCGCCAAGGCACTGGCCGGCCTGCGTGGTGTGGGCGAGGAACCACTGCCGCTGCGCGCGCAACTCTTGCCGGTGCAGCGCAAATTCGATCAGTGGATGACGCCGGACGCCGGCGAGAAGGCGCGCATTCACACCAGCCGGAAAGGCCGCCTGACCGACACCCTGCATGCCTTGCTTGAACGTCGTCTGTGGCTGGCGGAAAAGCTGGAGTTGAAAGACAAGCCGCTGACCAGCCCCGCAGGGGCGATGCTGGACGATATTGCCGCCTTTCTGCGTGACGACAGCATAGACGCTCGCATCGCCGCCCTGTTGCCGGGCCTGTGCCTGTGCAAGATACCGGAGGACACCGATAACACGGCCGGCGATGGAACGCTGCCCGCCGCCTTCGGTCTGCTCAAGCTTGCACTCACCCCGGACCGAACATTGCGCAGTCTGGATTGGCTGGGCGAGCAAGATCATCTGCCGCTCCCCATCGGCATGCTGGCGCAGCTAACTTCCGGCAATCGCGATCAGGCCAGCCGCGCTGTACAAACGGCCGGGCGGCGCCTGCGTTCATCCGGACTGGCACCTGCCTTCGCCGTTGATGCACTGCCGGACTTGGGTGGCATCGATCCGCGACGCGCAGCCGCCGCGCTGCTGATTCCCTTGCGCTACGGCGCAACTGCCGAACTCGCGCGCCGCGTATTGAAAACGTCCGAACCTGAGAACGAAACCGCCGGAGCCACCGCATTCATTCAAGGAGAATCACCATGAACCTC
>JBFXKH010000223.1:0-2654 GCA_050173995.1 Lysobacterales bacterium
TTGGTCCTCCGTCCTCTGGAAGCGCCGTGCCGTCGCTCCCACAATTCTCCCCGCTCCCCGTTCCCCGCTCCCCACCAATTTGTCCTATCATGCGCAGTCTTTCATCTTTCCATCCGGATACAAGGATAAACGACCGCAATGAGCCGCCACCTGTTCACCTCCGAATCCGTGTCCGAGGGCCACCCGGACAAGCTCGCCGACCAGATTTCCGATGCCGTGCTGGATGCGATCCTGGCCCAGGATCCGCGTGCGCGCGTCGCCTGCGAGACCCTGGTCAAGACCGGGGTCGCGATCGTCGCCGGCGAGATCACCACCAGCGCCTGGATCGACCTGGAAGCCCTGGTGCGCCGGGTCATTACCGAGGTCGGCTATAACAGTTCGACGGTCGGCTTCGACGGCGGCACCTGCGGCGTGATCAACCTGATCGGCAAACAGTCGCCGGACATCAACCAGGGCGTCGACCGCAAGAAGCCGGAAGAACAGGGCGCCGGCGACCAGGGCCTGATGTTCGGTTATGCCTGCAACGAGGCGCCAGAGTTCATGCCCGCGCCGATCTACTACTCGCACCGGCTGGTCGAACAACAGGCGCGGGTGCGCAAGAAGAAAAACTCGCCGCTGCCCTGGCTGCGCCCGGACGCCAAGTCCCAGGTCACCCTGCGCTACGAACACGGCCAGGTCGCCGGCCTCGACGCGGTGGTGCTATCCACCCAGCACGAGCCCGAGGTCAAGCACAAGGATCTGGTCGAGGGCGTCTACGAACATATCCTGAAACCGGTGCTGCCCAGGGCCTGGCTTGCCAATCTGCCGAAGAACCGGGTACACATCAATCCGACCGGCAAGTTCGTGATCGGCGGTCCGGTCGGCGATGCCGGCCTGACCGGACGCAAGATCATCGTCGATACCTACGGCGGCATGGCCCGCCACGGCGGTGGCGCGTTCTCCGGCAAGGACCCGTCCAAGGTCGATCGCTCGGCCACTTACGCGGCTCGCTACGTCGCCAAGAACGTGGTCGCCGCCGGCCTCGCCGACCGCTGCGAAGTCCAGGTCAGCTACGCGATCGGCGTGGCCGAGCCGACCTCGATTTCGGTCACCACCTTCGGCACCGGCAAAGTCAGCGACGAGAAGATCGAGAAGCTCATTCGCGGGCATTTCGATCTGCGCCCGTTTGGCATTCTCAAAATGCTGGACCTGATCCATCCGATGTACCAGCAGACCGCGGCCTACGGCCACTTCGGCCGCAAGCCGGTGCCGAACAGCCACTATCGCTGGGAAGAAATCGTCAACGGCAAGCGTGTGCAGCACAACAGCGCGCCGTTTACCGCTTTCTCCTGGGAACTGACCGACCGCGCCGAGGCACTGCGCAAAGCCGCCGGGCTCAAGGGCCAGTAAGCCCGGTCAGTGCGATCCGGCCGTTAGCCGGTAGGGGCGACCCGGTGGGTTGCCCTATCAACCCGGTGGGTCGCCCATCATCCGGCCTTCGATGCGGACCAGCCCGCAATCCGCAAGGGCGACCCAGCGAGTCGCCCCTACGCCGCACCTGGCGTCTCCACCACCATCCCCAGCCCAATCCCCATGCCGCACGACCCGCACGCCGAATTGATCGCCGCCCTGCACCGCCAACGCGAGCAAATCAGCGCCACCCTGGCGCAACTCGACGAGGCCAGCCGTCCGGTGCAACTCGACCAGTCGGCCCAGGGCCGGGTCAGCCGTATCGATGCGATCGGTCAGCAACAGATGGCGATGGCCTCGCGCCAGAACCTGGGACTGGAGCTGGCGCGAATCGATGCCGCCTTGCTCCGCCACCGCGAACACCGCTACGGCGACTGCTGCCGCTGTGGCGAAGCGATTGCGCCGGGCCGCCTGCGCGCGGCACCGGCCGCCGCCTTGTGCCTGGCCTGTGCACAGGCCAGCGAAGCCTGATTCGATCGACTCTCCAGGCGCGGCCCAGCCCAGGTTCAACCACGCTCGCGCTCTGGGCGTTTGGCCAGCCGCCGTTGCAGGGTGCGCCGGTCGATGCCAAGCACACGGGCAGCAGCGGAGATATTGCCGCCGGACTCGGCCAGCACGCGCTGCAGGTGTTCCCATCCCTGGCGTCGCAAAGTCGGCGGCGACGCCGGCACCGCTGCGGCCGCAGGCGCTTCCGGCTGCTCATCAAAGGCCCGTAGCAGGGTGGCAAGATCGAACGGCTTGGGCAGGTAATTGAACGCGCCGCGGCGCATCGCCTCGACCGCCGTGGCGATGCTGGCGAAGCCGGTGGCCAGCACGATGCGGCTGCCCGGGCTGGCCGCCAGCAGATCGGCGATCAGTTGCAGGCCATTGTCGGCGCCGAGGCGAAGATCGAGCAGGATGCGCTGCGGCTTGCATCGCTGCGCCGTCGCGCGCGCCGTGTCGGCATCGTGAGCGGCATCCACCACCGCGCCGCTGCGCTCCAGGCTGCGCGCAACGATACGGCAGAAGGCCGGATCATCGTCGACCACCAGGTAGCGCGGCGCGGCGCTCATTCGGCACCCGTCAGCGGCAGATCGACCAGCACCACCGAACCGCCGCCCGGCCGTGGGTAGTGCCGCAATTCGCCGCCGTTGCGTTCGATGCTGGCATTGGAAATCATCAGGCCGATGCCGAGTCCGCTACGTTCCACAGAACTGTCGGCCGAT
>JBFXKH010000224.1:0-2647 GCA_050173995.1 Lysobacterales bacterium
GGTAGAACTCCGAGGCGGCGGCATCCAGCGCCAGCCACACGTCTTCGCCGGCACGGTAGCCGGCCCGGTGTACGGCTTCGAGGATGGTTTCGATCGCTTCTTCGTTCGAGCGCAGGTCCGGGGCGAAGCCACCCTCGTCGCCCACCGAGGTGGTCAGTCCGCGTCCCTTGAGCACCAACTTCAGTGCGTGGAAGATCTCCACGCCAGCACGCAAAGCCTCGGAAAAGCTCGGCAAGCCGACCGGCATGACCATGAACTCCTGCAGATCGACATTGTTGTCGGCGTGCGCGCCGCCGTTGATGATGTTCATCATCGGCACCGGCAGCAGCGCCGGTGCGCTGCCGAGCAGATGCGCCCACAGCGGCTTGCCCGAGGCCTGCGCGACCGCGTGGGCATTGGCCAGCGACACCCCGAGCAGGGCATTGGCGCCGAGCCGGCCCTTGTTCGGGCTGCCGTCGAGCGCGATCAGGCGATCATCCAGTCCGCGTTGATCGAGCGCGTCGGCGCCGATCAGCGCGGATCGGATCGGACCATTGACGTTGCCGACCGCGGTCAGCACGCCCTTGCCGAGGTAGCGGGTGTTATCGCCGTCGCGCAGCTCGACCGCCTCGCGCGAGCCGGTCGAGGCGCCGCTCGGCACCGCCGCCCGGCCACGCTGGCCGGAATCCAGCTCGACCTCGGCCTCCAGGGTGGGATTACCGCGGGAATCCAGGATTTCACGCGCCAGCACAGAACGGATCTTCATGATGCGACCGACAGTCCAGGGAAGGAATGCCCTAGGGTAGCAAGCACGGGCACCGCTGGGGAATCGAAACCTGAAGCCGGACGTAAGCGTTGCCCGGATGAAGCGCAGCGGGCTTTCAACAGGGGGAGCTGGTCATCCGCGGAATCATCCGGGCGACGTGCCGGCGATGATGGAGAACGCCACCAAGTGAGCGCCAAAGCCTCGCATCGTATCGACATCGAGTTCACCGCCACGCGCTGCGGCCGGCAGGTCGATGCACAGATGCAGATAGCGCGGCGTGCGCGCAGACCGCCGCCACCACATGCACCGGCAGCGTGCCGACCACCGTGTCGCCCGCTGTGACCTGCGCCAAATCGAGATGCGGCACATGCACGGCATCGGTGAATCCCTGGGCACGCAGCCAGTGCAACGCGCCGGGGTGGCGAGTGACAAGGAAAGTAGTCAAGGCTGAATGTCAATGTTACGCTGCGTGTTGCGATGTAATACAGAGGAATCCGGCCATGACCATGTTGACCGTGCGCCTCAGCGACAAGGACGCGCAGGATCTGCACGCCAGCTGCGAAACCATGGGCAAAAGCCGCAGTGAGGTGGTACCCGATGCCGTGCGCGCATACCGGCTGCGCCAGGCACTGCGCGCAAGCCAGGCGGAATTGGGGGCGGCGGCCCGCGCCGCAGGCTGGCTGACCGCGGACGACATCCTGCACGAAGTGTTGTGAGGGTTTTTCTCGACACCAATGTGTCGCCGTACGACCGGCGTAAGCCCTGACCCATCGGGATCGGAACGACAAGGGGTGCGCCATGCTGAAGCTCGAACTGATACGCAATAACGCAGCCATTTCGGGCCTGGAGCCCGGGCAGGTGGTGCGCATCGTCACCACCGAGCCGGTCGGTGACAACGCCCTGACCGTTTACTACAAAACCGCCGACGGCAAGCTGTTGGAGCGGATGCTGTTCCGCACCGACGAGGCCAAGCTGTCGCCGGCCGAGACCGGTCGCCCTTGGGCATTCGACGCCGCAGGCGAGGACTTCAAGCTCGCGGCCGAAGCCTACCGGATCAACCTCGCGCACCTGTTCGATCCGATGATGGCGGTGCATACGTCGAACGTGGAGCCGCTGCCGCACCAGATCACGGCCGTCTACGAGTCGATGCTGCCGCGTCAGCCGTTGCGCTACGTGCTGGCCGACGACCCAGGTGCGGGCAAGACCATCATGGCCGGCCTGTTCATCCGCGAGCTGCTGATGCGCGCCGACGCCAAACGCGTGCTGATCGTGGCGCCGGGCAGCCTGGTCGAGCAGTGGCAGGACGAAATGTTCGAAAAGTTCGGCCTGTCGTTCTCGCTGTTCTCCCGCGAGCAGGTCGAGCAGTCGCGCAGCGGCAACCCCTTCGACGACATCGATCTGCTGGTGGCCCGCGTCGACCAACTCGCCCGCGCCGAAGACCTACAGGAAAAGCTGCGCCTGTCGCACTGGGACCTGGTGGTTGTAGACGAAGCGCACAAGCTGTCGGCCAGCTACTTCGGCAACAAGGTCAACAAGACCAAGCGCTTCCAGCTCGGCGAGCTGCTGGGCGCGATCACTCGGCACTTCCTGTTGATGACCGCCACGCCGCACAACGGCAAGGAAGAGGACTTCCAACTGTTCATGTCGCTGCTGGACGCCGACCGCTTCTACGGCAAGTTCCGCGACGGCGCGCACAAGGTCGACGTCACCGACCTGATGCGGCGCATGGTCAAGGAAGACCTGCTCAAATTCGACGGCACCCCGCTGTTTCCGGAGCGGCGCGCCTACACCTGCAACTACCGGCTGTCCGACCTCGAAGCCGCGCTTTACGCCGCCGTCACCGACTACGTGAAGACCGAGTTCGCCCGCGCCGACCAACTGGCGGATGGCGGCCGCAAAGGC
>JBFXKH010000225.1:0-2620 GCA_050173995.1 Lysobacterales bacterium
GAAGCGGATGAACTCCGGGCTCTCGCGATTAAGCAGGGTGTAGCTGCGCTCGGGCAGGCCGCTCGCCGGGGTCTGCCAGCGGTCCGGATAGCGCGGCAGTATGTGCGCCGCCGCCATCGCCTGCTGATAGTCGGGATGCTCGCGACTGCTGCCGGCCGGCGGCCGGATCGCCACGTCGCCGCCATGACAATCGGCGCAACCGAGCTTGACCGCGGGGTTCTGGTGCATGCTCGGGCGGTCGCTGGCGGTATGGCAGCTCAGGCAGCCGGCGCTGCGGGCTTGGGCCTCGGCCTCGCTCTGGCTGGCCGGCGCGGCGGCGGCCATGGTGTAGTGGCGTTCGACTGCCGCGGCGCCGGCACCACTGGCGTCGGCCAGCGCCGGCAGGCCGATCCAGACCAGCAGCAAGGCCCGGATCGCCAGACGCTGGCGATCGGGCGGCGGGGTCGATTGGGGCATCGCGCGCATGCTCGGCTCCTTCAATAGGTCAGGATCACATTCGCCAGCAGCGAATGCGGTTGGCCCTGTTTGGGGAACAGGTCGTCGTAGCCCTGGCCGGGCACCAGGGTTGCGTAGGACAGCCGCAACACCAGGTTCTGGGTCATCAGCGGCCGCCAGATCAGGGCGGTGGACAGATCGAGGCCGATCGTGCGGTGGATGCCGGCCTGGTTGCGCGCGGTCTCCAGCACCGCACTGTCGGCGAACGCCAGATGGTTGGCATTGAACGACAGCCTGAGCTCCGGCATCAGATCGAAATCGGCGCCGAGCCCAAGCAGCACGGTGCCCGGGTTGGTGAAGTTCGATTGCCCCTGCTCCTTACTCGAACGCAGCGAATTGAGCACGCCATTGCGCGCCGACAGCGCTACCCGGCCGCCGCCGATCAGCGGGACCGCCTGGCGGATCCAGTAGCTGGTATCGGCGCCGGCGAACATCGGGTTCTCGAAGATCGCGTCGAAGCCCTGGGACTTGCGGTCGAACGGATCGTCATCGCCCGAGGCATACAGCAGCGAGGCGCGGGTGCGGATCCAGTCGAAGTCCATGCCCAGCTCGGCGGCACCGAACCAGGCGCGGATGTCGGATGGCGCCGCATTGAACGGCCCGTTGTGCTCGCGGCCGAGCGCGTAGTAAGCGGTCGCGCTCAGGTTCAGCCGGTCGACGTGGCCGTCGCCGCTGACGCCGAAATAGGTCACGTCGTAGTGGCGTGGGCGTTCGTCGCCGAACGAGGCCGGCCGCACGATCGCGCCGTTGCTGTCGAAGTCGAAGCCACCGTCCTCGCGGTTGCGGTTATAGACCACAGTGAATTGCGATTGCAGGCCGAGCTTGAACAGGTCCTGCCAGTACAGATTGCCGACCACCACGGTGTCGTCGCGGACCCGCGCGCCCAGATCGTTGAGCCCGCTGTTGGTGTCCTTGTCGAGGCGCTGGAATACCGCCAGGTTGTACTGGAACACGTTGTTGCGGCGGGTGCCGAACAGGCGCGCGCCGAGCTGGCTGTCCTGAAATAAAAATCCGCGAAAATCCGCGTTGAACGGCTGGATGCCGACCCGGATACTGTCGAAGTCGAAATGCTCCGAGACATTGCGCAGGTGATAATCGACGAACGCCGCCTGCACGCCAAGATGACGATCGCGGCGGGTCCGGCCGGTGCGCGGATCGACGTTGAGCACGCCGCGCTCGCCCACTTCGGCACTGTTGTAGCTGAACACCGGGGTGAGGCGAAATTCGATTTCCGGCGGGATGAACACCGTGCTGCCCTTCAAATAGGCCAGCTCGACCGCGAGGTTCTGCACGAACACGGTCTGGTCGGGATCGCCGAACACGTCGATCGCGCCGGGATCGCCGGTGGTGGCGGCGCCGACCGGGGTCGGCGCCCGCCGCGATTCCAGCACCGAGTCGCTGATCGCGGTGAGCGAGAAAAACCAGTCCTCGCCATGCACCGGGCGATCGCCCTTGAGGTGGTTGCGGTTGTACGGGTCGTACCAGCGTTCGTCGTACAGCGCATCGACGATCCGCCAGCGATCCGGCATCGCGATCGCGTCGTCGAAATCGGCCACGCCGGGGCGCGGCAACAGGCTGAAGCGGCGCGGCACGCGCAGCGCCGCCGAGGCCGGATCCGGCACCACAGGCCGGCCATCGGCGCTGGCGGTCGGCACGCAATCCTGGCCGATCGCACCGGGCAGTCGGCGTTTGCGCAGGCGTTGGTCTTCGTCCTTGGATGGCGGGCAATCGCTGCGCGGCGGCGGCGGGGTTGGCGCGGCCTTATCGCTGGCAGCCGGGGCCGCGGCGCTGGCGGTTGGTGCCGGCGGCGCTGCGGCCGCGTCCAGCTCTTGCGCTGCTGTCCAGGATGCCAAAAGGGCCAGCGCCAGGCCGCAGCTAGCGCCCATGCCGTTCGCGCGGATGGAAGACATCGGCATCGCTCCTATTTGCCGGCGCAGACGTTCTGCGCATTGGAATCGAGAAATGGACTGAACGGGCATTGCACATAACGCAGCCTGACCCCGCGCGGCGTCAGCCGGTCGGCGCGGCGCGCGGCTGGTGCCTGGCCGATCGCCCCGGCCAGACGCTGCCCGGCCTGATCCAGGCCGAGGAAGGCGATCATGTCGTCCTGGTCCACGCCATCGCC
>JBFXKH010000226.1:0-2567 GCA_050173995.1 Lysobacterales bacterium
CGGCCGGCACGATGTCGTAGCGGATGCCGAGCGCGAGCGCGTCGAGCACGCGCAGGGTGGCATCCATGATTTCCGGGCCGATGCCGTCGCCGGGGATGACTGCAAGGGTTCTGTTCATTGGTTTCCTTGCGGTTTATTGATCCGTGTTGTTGTTGCCGTGCTGCTCGCAACCAGTCGCGGCTTGGGCCGCGTCCGCGTCGGCCTGCAACTGGTCGAGAAAATCCACCGCCCGGCGCAGATGCGGAATCACGATCGATCCGCCAACCACCAGGCCGACGCTGAATACCTCGAAAAACTGCTCGCGGCTGACGCCAACGCCATGGCATTCGGCGATGTGGTAGCTGATGCAGTCGTCGCAGCGCAGCACCAGCGAGGCGACCAGACCGAGCATTTCCTTGGTCTTTCGATCCAGTGCGCCGTCCTTGTAGGTCTGGGTATCGAGCGCGAAGAAGCGCCGTACCACCTGGTTGTCCTCGGCCAGGATGCGCTGGTTCATGCGCTGGCGGAATGCGGTGAATTGTTCGATACGCTCGCTCATGGCCGCTGCGCCCCTGCGTTCAGGACTTGAGCAGGGCATCGACCCCGCCCTTGCGATCGAGCGCGACCATATCGTCGAAGCCGCCGACATGCTGGCCGTTGATGAAGATCTGCGGCACCGTGCGGCGCTTGGTTTTCTCGATCATTTCATCGCGTCGGGTCGGATCGATATCCACCCGGATCTCGGTGACTGCGAGCTTTTTCTGCGCCAGAAACTGCTTGGCAGCGATGCAGTACGGACAAACCGCGGTGGTGTACATCAACACTTCGTTCATGGTTTTCCTATCGAGTGGGTTGGGGCAAAACGGATGGATACCTACTTTCAGATGCACGAAATCGGCTTGGGCAGGCCGGCATAACGGCAGCCCTGACGAGCCGGGCCATCGGGAAACAACCGATAAAGATAGCGGCTGCTGGCTTTATCGGGGCCGAACCGCTGACCGAACTCGCGGACCAGCAGCCGCATCGGCGGGGCCAGATCGAAGCGCGCGTGGTAATCGCGCAGGAATTCGATCAATTCCCAGTGCTCGGGTCCGAGTTCGATGCCATCCAGATCGGCCAGGGCGCGGGCGAAGGCCGGGCTCCAACGGGCGCGATCAAGCAGATAACCGCGCGCGTCGAGGGCAATCTCTTCACCAGCCACCAGCAGTTTCATGGTCCGCCCCAGGTGAGCATGCGGATGTGACGCTCGCTCAGTTCGACCCAGCCGGCGTCATCGATCAACCGCACACCGGGGTGCCGCGTCCGCGCCGACAGTCCGCGCTGATCCAGGTCAGTGGCCAGCACGCAGACCTCGACCCCGGCTGGCAAACCGATCCGATCGGGTGGCACCGCGACCCCGGCCAGGGCCAACCAGACCGCTTCCTGCATCAGCAGCACACTATCGCCGGCAGCGAGCAGCCGCCCAAGCGACGCCGGCCAAGCCAGCTCGGTGTGGCCGACCAGAGTGTGCAAGGTGCCGGACTCAGACTCGCTGGACATGCGCGAACTCCGCCACGAGATCTGCCAGGGCTGCGGCTTCCAGGCGCTCGACCGGAATGCCGGTGGCGCGAATGCCGCGCGCCGCCAGGCAAGCGGCGCTGGCGGCGACACGGACCGCGCCATGGTGCGCCAGCGCCGCCAGCGCCCGCCCGGATTCGGGCAGACCGAGTTCGCCCCAGGCCTGGTCCGGGACCAGCATACCCACGCCATCGCCGATGAACAGCACGCCGACTTCGTGCTCGAAAGCGAGCAGGGCCAATGCCAGTTCCAGGCCATCGCGGGTGCGACCGCCGCGCTGGGCGGACGACGCGAACACCACCAGGATGCGGCTCATGCGCAGAACTCCATGACCCGATCGACCTCGAACAAGACATCAGCCCATTGCCCCAGACTGCCCATCCGCAACGGCGCATCGCCCGCCACGGTGGCACCCAGACGTTCGACGGCAGCCTGGCAGGCGAGCAGCGGAAATCCTTCGGCCCGTGCCAGTGCGACCAGACGATCCAGCGCCGGGTAGCCGCTGGCGTCGGGCTGGGCCACTGCCCATACCGCGTCGCCATGGAAGAACACCAGGCGGATCCGATGGCCGCGGGCCACAGCCGCGGCGGCAAAACGCCCGGCGCTCGGCAAGGCCTCGCCGTGCATGCTTGAGTCGCGGATGAACAGGGCGTATTGCACAGGGTGACGCTGCCGGTAACTCTCGCTAGGCTAACGCGGATGGATCGCCGATGCTCAGCCCAGTTCGGGCCCGAGAATGAACGAAATTGCGCACCGCCCGGGTCTACCGGCACGAGCGTCCCTTGGAAATGACAGGAACACCGTGGCTAGATTGATTTTCATGGCGATTATAGCGATCAGCGGCACGGTCGCGTGGGCGCAGTCGTCGGATCTGGCGCTGCCCAGCATCGGCGCCTCGGCTGATACTCTGATCTCGCCCGAACAGGAACGGCGCATCGGGGTTTCCATGCTGCGCGAGTTCCGCGCCCACAATCTGGTACTGGACGATCCGCTGTTCAGCGATTATCTAAGCGGTCTCGGCTATCGGCTGG